>JBGSXN010000058.1:0-25671 GCA_041751355.1 Pyrinomonadaceae bacterium | reverse complement strand
AGGCCCGTATTGTGTAGGGCAGCGAGCAGCATGCCGACCGCGATGCCGACGGATTCCTGTGAATAATATGTCGGCTCGGTCTCGCCGTTTTCTTCGACGGAGGTGATGCGGAAAACGACGATAAGATAAGGAGCGATCTCGAGAAACGGTTTGTGCTCATCCGTGCCCAGGACGGCAAGACGCCGCAGCCATTTCTCGCTCATTCGGCCGTGGTAACTCTCGAATTCCTCTTTCTCGGCAGCCTCACGGATCTTTCTTTTTACTGCCCGATCACGAACTACGACAAATCTCCATGGCTGCATATTTGCACCCGACGGTGCGGTACCGGCGGTGGCGATCGCTTTCTCGATCAGTTCGAAAGGCACCTCGCGGCCTGAAAATTCCCGTATGGTCCGGCGGCTGTTTAGAAGTTCAAAAAACTTGTCAGCCCGTTTTATCTGCTCCACGCTGTCAAATCCTTTGAATTTGAGGGGTACGAATTTTGGCGTTGGATAGTCTCTTGTCATCCTATTTGATAAGAAATGGAGTTGGTCAATTATTGTATCGCCATTGGTCTTATCGGGCGATGAGCGTGAGGCCCATTAATAGATTGCATACCCGTCCAATCAATGCTATAAATATCGTTCTCTGCCAACTAATTTTTGTATTGCTCGTTTAGGTCGACCCTATACTTTTGCCGAGAGCCACATTGGCCGAGTCCGGCTCGTTTGCAATGGTCTGACCTGAAGGTCTAATTTTCAACCCCAGTTTATGAGGAGTTTACGAATGAAAGGAATCGCAATTAGAGTTCTGCTGGCGTCACTATGTCTGTCGACAGCAATTATGGTCAATGGGCAAGATCCGACACCTGCCGAAACACCCGCCGGCCCGGTGGCCCCGGGCGGAGCCCAAAGGCCCGGCATGCCCGGTGCCTCACAGGACCCGCAACCATATGAAAAGGTCATTACCAAGGACGCCAAATCAAAAAAGGGCATCTTTACGGTCCACGAGGTAAAAGATAAGTATTATTACGAGATCCCAAAGACTGAGTTTGGCAAGGAGTTTCTTTGGGTTACACAGATCGCCAGTACCACGTTCGGGGTAGGCCATGGCGGCCAGGCCCTTGGCAGGCGTGTCGTTCGCTGGGAGCTGAGCGACAACAGGGTACGATTGAGAAACGTCAACTACAGTATTGTTGCTGACCCTAACCATCCTATCGCTGAGGCTGTTCGGAATGCCAATACCGAAACGATACTCATGTCCTTCCCAGTTGCGGCATGGGGGCCGAAAGAGGAATCTGCGGTGATAGATGTCGGCCGTCTTTTCACGACCGACATCCTTGAAATTAGCGCCAGGCAACGGCTCAGTGCCAATACAATGGACGCGTCGCGGTCTTACATCGAGACGATCAAGGCATTTCCTGAAAACATAGAAACTCGTGCAACTCATACCTATACGCGAAACCCGACGCCTGCCGGAGCCGGGGGTGGACAAGGTCCGGGAGGAGGAGGCCAGCAGCAGGGCATGCCGCCCGGAAGCGCGACTGTCGTGATGCATTACAGTATGGTCAAACTCCCCGAAAATCCGATGATCCCGCGTCTTTATGATGATCGAGTTGGCTATTTCTCGGTTACCCAAATGGACTATGGACGGCCCGAACATCGAGCCCAGCAGCGACGTTACATCACTCGCTGGCGCCTTGAAAAGAAAGACCCGAATGCCGAGGTCTCAGAGCCGGTGAAGCCGATCGTCTTTTACATCGACCGAGCTACCCCCACATGGCTGGTTCCGTTCACCAAGAAAGGTGTTGAGAAATGGCAGAAGGCATTCGAAGCTGCGGGGTTTAAAAATGCAGTGATCGCAAAGATGGCTCCCACCAAGGCACAGGATCCCGATTTTGATCCTGAGGACGCACGTTATTCCGTGATCCGCTGGCTTCCGTCGACTGTAGAGAATGCTTCCGGACCACATATCAATGATCCGAGGACCGGAGAGATTCTCGAGACCGACATTCAGATGCACCACAACATCATGAACCTCCAGCGTTCGTGGTACTTCCTGCAGGCCGGAGCGGTCGACCCACGCGTTCACAGGCTGCCGATGCCTAACGACCTAATGGGGACATTGGTCGAATATGTCGTTGCTCACGAGGTCGGCCACACGCTTGGCTTCCAGCATAATATGAAGGCCAGCTCGATGTACCCGCAGGAGAAGGTTCGCGATCGCGAATGGGTCAAGAAGATGGGCCATGTCCCAACGCTGATGGACTATTCACGATTTAACTATGTTGCCCAGCCGGAAGATAACATCGATGTAGATGACCTCGTTCCCGGCATCGGCCCCTACGACGTCTGGGCCACCATGTGGGGCTATAAGCCGATCCCCAACGTCCGAACGGCGGATGACGAACTGCCGACCCTCGATAACTGGGCGCGGCAGCAGGACGAAACCCCGTGGTTCCGGTTCTCGACTGCGGGCTCTGCGGGAAGCGACCCCGGGGAATTAACTGAAGCAGTAGGAGATGCCGATGCGATCGCATCGACCGAACTTGGCGTCCGCAATCTGAAACGGATCGCCAAGCTGCTGGTGCCGGCGACCACAACCCAAAAGGGCCAGCCGTTCAGCGACCTCAGTGAACTTTACGGCCGCATGCTGGGCCAGTGGACGCTCGAAATGAACCACGTCGCAACCATCGTCGGCGGATATAATTCGCAGCAGAAGCACGTCGGGCAGACCGGCGTCCGGTTCAACCTGATCCCGAAGGCGCGTCAAACTGCCGCGGTCAAGTTCCTAAACGAGAATGCGTTCGCGACGCCGATGTGGGCCATCGATAAGGATATCCTTCGCCGGATCGAACCGATCGGCGCACTTAACAGGGTCCGCAATGCGCAAAACAGCATTCTCAACAACCTTTTGTCGAGTGCCCGTTTTGCACGCCTGATCGAACAGCAGGCGCTTGACGGTACGGCCGCGTACGGCGCTCCGGAATTTCTAGCCGATGTTCGCGGCGGTGTCTGGTCGGAACTTGCGGCACCGAGGCCCACAGTCGATGCGTACCGCCGCAATCTGCAGCGTGCTTATCTGGATATCGTCAACAATAAGCTGAACGCCCCGCCCACGCCCATCCCGCAGGGGCTCCCGGCCGGCTTTGCTGCGATGTTCATTTCCAGCGGCGACGAGCGTGCCTTCTATCGGGCAGAACTTCGCTCGCTTAACGCACAGCTAGGCTCGGCCCTGGCAAGGACGACCGACCGTGCATCGCGGGCCCACATAGAAGCATCGCGGGACCATATCGCCAAGATATTGAACCCAAGCTTCGCGGGTGTTGCGGCCCCCAGCACGGCGGCCAATCGCCAGGCGATGGAACTGCTCGAGCAATACTATAATCCGACCTCTTGCTGGCCGGATTATACTATCGAGCCGTAACGAAAGGATAAAAACCTCCCGGCGGAATGGCCGGGAGGGTTTTGTTTGAAAAGTGAAGGGTGCAGCATCTTTGGGTACTGCACCCTTTTATTTTCCGAAATTTATAATTAATTCGAAGATAGCTTTTTGGTCCATTCAACTAACGTCTGAAGCTGATCCTTGATAAAGCCCTTAGTAGTCTCATCTGTCAGGTTGCCCTGCTCATCGAATTTATCAGCACAGGTTCCTATCATTACCTCCGGCTGGTTGAGCGGGTGCATATCCAGAAAAACCATCATCTGACGAAGATGATATTGTGCTCGCGCCGTTGCGATGGCACCTACGGATGCCCCCATGATCACCGCGGGCTTGCCTGCCCAGGCGCTATCGCCGTAGGGACGCGACGCCCAGTCGATGGCGTTCTTAAGCACGCCCGGCACCGAGTAGTTATACTCGGGCGTTACGAAAAGAATAGCGTCCGATTCGCGGATCCGTTGTTTAAGTTCGACCACTTTTTCCGGCGGCGACTGTTCGTCATCCTGGTTAAAGGCAGGTATGCCGTCAAGCTCGAAGATCTCGATAACCGCCCCATCAGGCACTAACTGCGTCGCGGCCCGCAGGACGCCGCGGTTGTAAGACTCTTTCCGAAGACTGCCGGCAATACCAAGTATGCGAATTTTCTCGATCATTAGTTGTCCCCCTTTTTAACGTGATAACGCTATTTTAATACTACCGGTGACCGTTTGCATCTCGCGGGGTGACGATGCGTCTTTTCGAGCTATCGTAAAAAGCGTCCGAAGGAAAAGAAGAACCTTCCGCGGCCATGTTCGTTCACGCCGCCGCCGACCAGGATCGGCCCCAGGGGAGTTTCCACTATAGCACCGGCCGACAGGCTTTGGCGGTAGCTAGCCTCACCAAAACGTTCGAACGAGCTTCCTCCCTCGTACCACGCCCCGACGTATGCCCGTCCCCCGAATAGCGCGGGCAGTATCTGTCTGCTTCGAAGTACGCCGATCCCGCCATGAAGATAATTGCTCGATCGAAATTCATCGACGCCGTACCCGCCCAGCCGGAAGGGGCCGCCCAGTGTGAACTGTCTCAAAACCGGTGCCGTACTGCCGAACGTGGTACCGGCGCCGCCAAATGCGAATAACGTATTGTTTACGCCATAAGGAACGAAGCCGAAACTACGGGTCTCGGCCTGAGTAAAACTCGAAGCGGCGCCGGGAGTGTCGAAGTTATATGTCAGAGAGTTGCGCGAATAGAACCCATTAGATGGAACCTGCGCCCGATCGAGCCCATCATACGTCCAGCGCAATGATGCATTAGAGAACTTCCCGTTAAGGTCCGGCAAGAGATCCTCACCGATCCGCCGGCCAACCCGCTCGTACCCTAACGTGTATCCGGCCCGAAGCTCCGTTCTGGGATTGAATGAATACCCCACATCTACCCCGATTTGTGATGTCGAATTGATATATTCGGCCAATCGCTGGCCCTCGGAAAAGAAATGAAAACGTTTGCGTTCATAAGAAACACGAGGAGCCACAAAGATCTTTGACAGTCCCAGCGGACGGTAGTATTCGCTTGCGAACAGCGTACTCGAGCCGACCCGGAAATCATTCCTCCATTCCGCACCGTAACGGCCCACGTCAAAAAAAGTCAATCTGGCAACAACACTGAAATTGACGTTGTCGGATTCGACACTGTTTACATCGAATCCAACATCAAGCCGGGTTGGATCGGCCGGCTTGCCATTACTCTCATTGGTCCTGATACGCAGGCCGATCCGCCCGTCGCGCTCGATCAAATCATAGTTGATCGCGTCGAAACGGCCAGTGCCCGTCATCTGAGAAAGGTCGCGCTCTAGTTCATTTCGCTTTGCATCGTCTAGCGGAGTGCCTAGATACTTCTGCTCGAGCCTGACCTCTATCGTGCGAGCTGCATCACGGTCTGAACCATCTACAGCCAGAAATGTCGGGATCGGATTGACCTCAGGTTTTCTTCGACCACTTCGTCTGGAAAGGTGTCTCTGCCAATCGGCCTCGGAAAGCGAGAGTCCGCGAAGCAGCACCTCTTTTTGCTTGGCTCCATCGTAGCCGAGTTTGATGATCTCTTCGCTTTTCGAAAAATCGGCCGAACCGACATTCTCCAGATCGGGTGCGATTATGATATCCGCCTCGCGGAGGCTTCGACGCGAATTTTCTGCCGTCGATATATTGATCGTCTGGGCTAAGACGCCGAGAAGACTCTCGAGCGATTCACGGCTGGCCGGCTGGGTTTCGATATTAACCACCAGCAAGATGTCGGCCCCCATCGCCTTTACGACATCCGTCGGAATATTATTGACCAGTCCGCCATCAGCGAGGATCTTTCCGTCAATCTCTATTGGAGCAAAGACGCCAGGTATCGACATCGTCGCCCGCAAACTCCGGGACAGCGAGCCGCTTTTTAGCTCCGTGGAAGAGCCGTCCAACATGTTAGTGCCAACGGTCCTGAAAGGTATTGGAAGCTGGTTAAAATCATTTACTCTTGCGTAAGGAAGGGTCACACGATCGAATAAGAGTCCGATCTCATGGCCCGAATTGAACGCAGTCGGAAGCTTAAGATCGTTAGGCCTGCCGCGAAGCGGTATTGGCCCGGGGATATTTCTACGGTCCTCTTTCCGCCGAAATGACAGATTGTCGAACGAGGTCGATGAGGTAAACAGCTTGTTCCAATCCAGGCCGTCAATGATTTCCTCGATCTCAACAGGCGATTTACCCATCGCGTATAACGCCCCTATCAGACCGCCGATGCTTGCGCCGCCGATATAATCGACAGGAACGCGGTTCTCCTCAAGTACCTTGAGAACCCCGACATGTGCAAACCCTCGTGCCCCGCCGCCGCTCAGTACGAGACCCACGGTTGGGCGTGATTTCACCGGGTCGGCCTGGCCGGCTATCGGAAGCGGGCCGGCAGCGGTCAATATAAAAATGCAGACGAGCGTTAATGAGAGCTTTAACATAACAGTAAACCCCTTGAACCACACTAGATGATACTATTTTACGCGGGCCCGTGCCGTCCTAAGGCCCGGAGCATTCTGTAAAGGTTCGCGGGATATGCCACGAGGTAGTGAAAATATTCGCATCTTGTTCGCACTTTAATGGTGCGGATCACGGAATTAGCAGCTTTAACCTCCAAAAAGCCAGAGAAGTATAATCAATCTGTCAGGCACATCGATTGCAATAAATTGGGGCAGACCTTGAGATCGGCGGCGGAAAGAACGAGGAAATGAAAGAGGTAACCAGGGTCCTATTAATAGTCAGCGGCACGCTTTGCGTTGCTCTAGCGATATTGGGAATGCTGCTGCCCTTGTTGCCCACGACGCCGTTCCTGCTTTTGGCCGCATTCTGTTATGGACGAAGCTCCGATCGGTTTTATCAACGTCTGATCTCCAACAAGTGGTTCGGGAAATACCTGCAGAACTATCGCGAAGGCCGCGGAATTCCCGTACGACAAAAGATCCTTACAATTTTAATGCTGTGGGCCTCGATAGGCCTGTCTTTATATCTCGTCGCAACACCGATCTGGACGAAGCTGATTCTGCTTTGCGTTGCGACCGGAGTTTCGATCTATTTGATCAGGGTTAAGTCCCGCGTCGATGGGCCGACGAGATCCGATCTTTCGGCTGATCCGTTTTAGGGCCTCGGCTTTTTTCTGAGTTCCACGATCCGCCGCACTAGGTTCGGAAGCAGACGTGTTGTCTGAATTACCGAACCTGTTGCAAAATATCGTGCAAATCCCCGAAATGCTTCTACTGCCGTTGCCGAATATGGCATCCACCATGCATTGGGAAGTATGCCAAGCCGGTTAATGTGGATATGATGCGGCTGTACAAGTTCCATTAAACCCTCTCGTCCGTGTGTACGGCCGCGGCCGCTGTTTTTGAATCCGCCCCAGGGCGTCTGGCCGATGCCGTGGGTGTAAAGTACCTCGTTGACGCAGACGGTGCCTGCTTCGATCTGCCGGGCGACCCGCTTTCCGCGAGTAAGGTTGCGGGTCCAAACACTGGCCGTCAATCCAAATTCGCTGTCGTTAGCTAAGCGAATGGCCTCGTCCTCCGTTGTAAAGGTCGCTATCGGTAAAGTCGGCCCAAAGGTCTCTTCCTGCATAGCTCTCATCTCGTTATTGGCATTTGTGATGACCGTAGGTTCATAAAACAGGCCTTCCAGTTTTGGGTTTCGTCGTCCTCCGGTTTCGATACGGGCACCCGAGGCCCGAAAGTCCTCGACATGATCCTCGACCGTCTGGATCTGCCTCTCGGACGACATTGCTCCGATGGACGTCGTTTCTTTATCGCCCGTATCCTGCACAAGCTGCTCAGTTATCGAAACGATCCGGCGAGTTAAGTCGGCGGCGACAGACTCATGGACATACAGCCTTTCGACGGATGAACAGGACTGGCCCGAATTACAGAATGCACCCCAAACCGCAGCTCGAGCGGCAAGGTCGAGATTGGCATCTTCGAAGACGATCATCGGGTCTTTTCCGCCCAGTTCGAGAACCACAGATGTCAGATTTCGGGCGGCGGCAGCCGCGATCTTTTTGCCGGTGGTAACCGACCCTGTAAACATCACTTTGTCTGGTGCGGCTTCGACGAGAGCGGCCCCGGTTTCGCCGCCGCCGGTTACGATCTGAACTGTATTTCCCGGAAACCCTGCTTTTTCAAAGACCTCGCCGATCTTTAGGCCGACGAGCGGCGTAAGCTCGGAAGGTTTAATAATGACGGTGTTCCCCGCCATCAGTGCCATTACCGCCTCGCCGAGAGGGATCGAGAACGGATAATTCCACGCCGGAATTATGGCCACAACACCGAGCGGATGATAAACGATCTTCGACGATCGGCCCATCAAAGCGTAGAGTCCTATGCTGATACGTTTCGGCCGGAGCATCTTTTCGGTCCGGCGGGCAAAATACTGCATCAGATCGAGCACTGGAGCGATCTCCATTGAGATAGCCTCGCCAAAGGGTTTTCCCGATTCCTTCGAGATGAGATGTGCGATGCCGTCAAGGTCGGCCAAGATGACATCGCGTGCCGCCAGGACAAGACGGCGGCGGTTGTCAAATGACGTTTCCCGCCAGGATGCGAAGGCCTCGCGGGCTCGACCGAACGCCTCCGTTACCACTAGGGGCGCCGTTACCGGAACACGGCCGATCTCATCCCCGGTAGCCGGGTCCCGGGAGACGAGCATTTCCTTTGTATCAGGTTGAACTGTATTTGCGGATATCATCGACTAGAAGAATAGCCGACTTTTGGTCAGGAACAAACGTCGAAAGGGTTAAGGCTACGGGCCTTAAGCGCGAGGCCGCCTTCCGCCGTTGATCAGCGGCCGACTCGTCATTTCCGATTCGGAGGTCGTTTCGGCGTCACGGACTAGGATGAGATCATTATTAACATTCCCACGCGATATCATAAGCTGCTTGCCATCGCTGGCCCATTGGTAGTTAAAGATCCGTCCTGCCCTAAAGTCGGTGATAGGCACTGCGGGGCTGCCATCCAATGGCTGTCGCCACAGATTTTGCACACCTCCGCGATTGGATAGTATTGTAAGGCCCTTACCATCCGGCGACCACCTGAATCCATTTATGAGGTTATGTTCGATGGACCGCTCGATCTTGCCAAAACTATTCCCCTCGATCGTGGCGATAAGAAGCTGCTTGGCGAATGTCGTCATATCATAGCTTGCGAAAGCGATACGCTTGCCGTCGGGTGAAATACGCGGCTGAAAAACCCCGTGGGCCGCGTCCTCGTAAAATAGCTCGGCAGGCCCGCCGCTGATCGATACCTTCATCAATCTGAACCGCTCATTGTTTGCGATCTGACGCTGAAAAATGACGGTTCCGCCATCAGGTGTAAGCTGAGGACAAAGATCGAGCAGACCTGCACTTTCTTCGGTCAGAGGGGTCGCGTTTGTTCCATCGGCATTCATCCTCCAGATCCGCGAGCGCCGATCTTTCTGCAAGTTGAACACGATGAATCGTCCGTCAGCAGTAAGTGCGGGATCCACCGCGTACCCGGCATCCCTGAAAAGGAGGCGGCTATTCTTTCCGTCAGCGTCGGCCCGGTAAATGGCCGATTCTCTTCCTTCGTGCCGGGTATAAACCACCGAGCCGTCCGGCGCCTGTACCAGCCCGGCCTTACCCTCGACACCTCTGCTATCCGGGGTCAATTGGTGAGCACTCTTATCGCCAGGTGAATGGCTCCATAGCGAGCCCGTAACGTCGCCCTTTATAGTCACGATGGTCCGGCCATCCGCGGCAATCCCAAGGTCGATATAGTCGTTCGGATCGTTGGTGATCTGCCGGACCTCTCCAGACGGATAGACGGCCAACCAGATCTGTGCGGGATCGTTCTGGGTGGTACGTCCCGTAAAAACAAAGCCCGACCCATCAGATAACCAGGCAAAATTATTAACAGAGAAAAAGTCTCGATCGTTTATTGAGCGCAGCTCACCCGAGTTAATGTCGATCTCGACTACGTCAGTATCTGTAACAAATCCACTCTGCCGCTTGCCCGCTCCGGTGAGTATCCGCGAACCATCCGGGGACCAGGCCAACCTGTTAACGAAAAAGTTATGATCCGTACCCAACGTGCTTTTTATTTCCCGCTGCTCCATCGTCTGCGAATCGACCAGAACAATATTGTCGTCGTTTGTTTTCGGAATATGCCGAACGAAAGCAAAATGCCTGCCATCCGGTGAGAATGCCGCCGGGCCGTCCACGTCGTCTACAATCCGCTTCGGCGCCCCGCCCAGCGTAGGGACCTGATACAAAGTACTGACACCCATGTCCCTGCTAGTCTGGGTGAAGTAAACGTGGTCTCCACTCGGAGCAAATGAGATAGACTGCAGGCTTAAGTTTGTCTCGGGAACCAACGTAATAATACTGTCTGTCGCTACCTGACGAACTACAAGACTTCTACTCCCAAATTCTCCGCTGACATAGGCAAGGTACTTTCCATCCGGGGATATCGCCGGCTGAAGGACACGCCCGTCGGTATTTACGCGAGAGATCTGAGGACGGCTAAACGCCGTTGCGGAGATCGGCTCAGGTCCTGAAAAGAAGTTAAAGTAACCAATCCCGGCCGCCACGAGCACGGCTGCCAGGCTCAATGCCAAAGCAATTGAAAAACTCCGCGAAGTGGCCGGACGATAGGTCCTCTCGCGGCCCGAGGCGACGACACGGTGAGGAGCGGTCAAATGATTACTGCTGACCGTGCGATGGATCATCGTGGGATTTTCGCTGAAATTCTCCAGCTTTCCCGCATCACTCGATCGATCGCCGCTATTCGAATGTTCCAACTCACGAAGCAGACCTCTTATATCAAGGGCAAAATCTTTCACGCTCTGATAGCGTTCCTCCCGGTCTTTCTGCAGCGATTTCCTCACGATGCGGTTCAGCTCGGGTGGAATATTCGGCAGCAGATCAGCAAGCGGCTCTGGTTCCTTATAAACAACCGCCGCGATCGTATCGGCCGTAGATTCGCCGTCAAACGGAGCGGAACCGATGAGCATTTCATAGAGAACCACGCCCAGGCTCCAGATGTCGGTGCGTTCGTCAACCTCCAAACCGCGGGCCTGTTCGGGAGACATATATCGAGCGCTTCCCATCACCGTGCCCGGTAGAGTTCGGTTTTGGCTCGTGTCTTCGTTGAGCGGATATTTGGGTTTGGCGAGGCCGAAATCTAGTATCTTTACGATCGAATCCTGCCGGATCATTATATTCTCCGGCTTGATGTCACGATGAATGATATCCGCCTGATGTGCAGCGGCGAGAGCGGTGGCAGATTGCTCGACGATCTTGAGGATGCGCGTCAGAGTGAGCGATTCGGCTTTGAGCACGTCTCGAAGGGTTTTTCCTTCGATGTACTCGGTCGCCAAGTAGCTACCGTGCTCATTTTCGCCGATCTCATAGATCGTGATTATGTTCGGATGGTTTAGGGCCGAAACAGCCTTTGCCTCTTTGCGAAAGCGGAGCCGACGGTCTTCGTCGCTGGTGAATTCGTGAGGAAGCAGCTTTATTGCGACGTTGCGGTCGAGTTCGTGATCGAGCGCCGCATATACCTCGCCCATGCCGCCCTCGCCGAGCTTTGAGCGAATTTCGTATCGACCAATATGTGTACCCGCAAACATTTTTCACACTCCACACGCTTCCGTACCTAAAAAACACCGTGGCTGCCACATATATGACATGAAATGCCGATCACAGTGTTCAAAGAACTTTCGCCTGTTTAGTTAACGCGTGAAGTCGGCAAAAAGTTGCCTGAGCGAGGAATATTTGCCGTCTGCCAGGTCAAGGAAGCTGGCGGGAACCGACTTGCCGAGGAGGGGTTTATGCGGCCATGCGGCCTATCGAATCGAAACTGGCCTCGATCGCTTCCGGGAGCTTTGAACCGTCCGGGCCGCCGCCTTCGGCCATATCTGCCCGGCCCCCGCCGCGGCCACCGACGATGCCTACGATATCTTTGATAACATTGCCGGCCTTTACCTTATCGGTAAGGTCATTTGAGACCCGGACAATGATACTGGCCTTGCCCTCCTCGCTGCGTCCAAGCACGACGACGCCCGATCTGAGCCTGGCAAGCAAAGTATCCGACAACTGGCGCTGGCCATTTGCGTCGAGGCCGTCGATTATCTTTCCGAGAACCTTTATACCGTTTATATCGCGGGCCTCGTCACCATTGGCACCGGGTCCGCCATTTCCTATCGAGCCGGTCGCGATCTTGAGCTTAAGTTCCTCCATTTCGCGACGTGTACGCTTTAGCTCGTCCTGTATCCTCTCGATCGCGGCCGGGAGATTGTCACGCTGGGTTTTCAAGGCCGCAAGCGAACGATCAATAAGCAGTTCGTCCTCGCGAAAACGCGCAAAAGCATCAAAACCGGTGATAGCACGAATGCGCCTCACACCCGATGCTATTGCCTCGTCGGATGTGATCTTGAACGAACCTATATCCCCGGTCGCCCGGACATGTGTGCCCCCGCAAAGCTCCATCGAGAACTTTCCGTCCCCGACACTAAGGACGCGTACTTCAGAGCCGTACTTTTCCCCGAACATGGCGACAGCTCCGCTCCGCATTGCATCCTCGATCGACATCAGCTTCGTCGCAACCGGCTCATTTTGGAGAATCAAACCATTCACCAGATCCTCTACCTCCTGCAATTCGGAAGCGCTGATCGGCTGATAATGCGTAAAGTCGAAGCGCAGATAATTCGGCGCAACAACGGAACCGGCTTGTTTGACGTGCGTTCCCAGGACCTCTTTCAAAGCGGCATGAACGAGATGCGTTGCTGTGTGGTTACGGCGGGTAGCGTCGCGTTTTTCCACGTCTACAGAAACAACGACTTCATCACCGATCTTCAACTCGCCTTTTTCGACCCTTACCTTATGAACGATCAATCCCTGGATAGGCGAGAATGTGTCAGCCACAGCGACCGACGCGTTTGTGGATGCCATTTTTCCAACGTCGCCAACCTGGCCCCCGGCCTCGGCATAAAACGGCGTTTCGGTCAGGATCACGCTGCCAGTGGAACCCTCTATCAGGGCATCTGCCGGCATTTCTCCATCAAGAATGGCCGCGACCTTGGCGTATTCGATAGTGGTTGTATCGTAGCCGTGAAAGACATTCGGCCCCGTACTTTCCAAAACCTTCGCATAGACCGCCGAGACCGCCGACTTACGCTCAGTGTGTCCGATGCCCGACTGTTTCTGCAATTCCTGAAGCGAAGCGTCAAAATGTTCGTTGAAATCATCCTCATCAAACTCGAGCCCTTTTTCCTCAAGGAAAACGCGTATCAGATCGCGGGGCGTTCCAAATGTGTCGTAGAGCTTTCCGATCGATAGAAACAATTGATCGTCCTTTGGCGTCTCGGGCGTGAAGCCGAGTTCATTGAGGCGTGAGAGCCCGACGGTGACCGTGTTGCCAAACCTTTCTTCTTCGACACGGACCATCTTGCCGATAAAATCGCGCTGTGTTTCAAGCTCGGGGTAATCTACGTGCATCTGGTCGATGACGAAGTCGCAAACTTTGTAAAAAAACGGTTCAGTAAGGCCCAGATGCTCCCGCCCGTGATATATGGCCCGACGCATAATTTTGCGGAGCACATAATTGCGGCCCTCATTGCCTGGCAGTACGCCGTCGGCAATAGCAAATGCCGTCGCGCGGGCGTGGTCGGCGATCACGCGGCAGGCAAATTGCTGAGTTTCGGTTAATTCTTCGTAAGCCGTCATTATCTAAATAATATATCAGGTATGCATGCCCTAGACATCAATCCGTGTGCGTGGGTAGTTGCCGCCGATCAAATGCAGCCCAATTCCGACGAGCGAAGTATAAATGCCGAAGCGGCTCGTATCCGTAAAATGGCCATAATGATAGGTCTCCACTATGAAAGCCTGGAGAAGCAGCCCGCTCGAGAGGAACAGGAAACCTGAACCCATGTATTGCAATATTCGACGCCCAAGATCCGGCCGCATTTGGAGATAAATTCCAAGCAATAAATGGATCAAAGCGGAAAAGAGAATGTAAATGTGACGTGACCGCATAAGCAGACGAAGCTCCTGCGGGATCATGTCCTTATCCGGAAAGTCTATCCTCATATACCGCCCGGTGATCGTAAAGATCACGAAAACCGCCACGCCGAATACAAGGTGCGTCCATTTCATATTTCACCCGACGCGAAATGATAAGCTAAAATCGCCTTCATGAAAACATTTTCGTTTATAGCATTTTTCTCCCTGCTAATTTTATCAGTAGGCTGCGGCCCAGCGGCGAGCAATAAGCAACCCGCACCTGAGCCACCGGTCCAGGCAATCACCCCTGCTCCGTATCGAACCCCGCCGGCAGATGAACAGCTCAGTGACGTCGCGTTTGACGGGACAGCCGGAAAAACCGAGAAGAAAAACTCGAAAACCACGTCAGTTGCCATCATGAGGGACGTCCGGTCCGCACGTCATGATGGTTATGACCGCGTGGTTTTCGAATTTGACGGAAATGAGCTGCCGACATACCACATTCAGTATATTGATAAGCCGGTG
The DNA here is from genome assembly GCA_041751355.1 of Pyrinomonadaceae bacterium. Classification (GTDB taxonomy): domain Bacteria; phylum Acidobacteriota; class Blastocatellia; order Pyrinomonadales; family Pyrinomonadaceae; genus OLB17. The sequence goes on along the minus strand of JBGSXN010000058.1, from coordinate 11,217 downwards.
CGTGGCTGCGGTTCCGGCGATGTCGTTCCGTTTGAGGGCGACGGCTGGCTCGAAGTCCGGTTTACCGATGCCCAGGCCCATACGCCCGAGGGAAACCCTACAATAATGGATCGCGGACGGTCGCCAAACCTTCCAGTCGTAAAGGACTTGAAGATCACTTGTGATTTCGAGGCAGAGGTCACATGGGTCATGGGTGTTTCGTCGCCCAACCGCTACCGTGTATTGGAACTCAAAGATCCGACGAGGTTGGCTATCGATATCAAGCATAAATAAAATAGCCATTAGCTAATAGCTGTCAGCTAACAGCTTTTGTCCAGTATCCGATCGAACCTATGAGGCACGTTCTGTTAGCATTACTGCTGGTGACCACCGCATCTATGCATGCTCAAACCGACAAGTTCGCAGGTTTTCGGGAGACTTTTCGGAAGGAGCTTGCCGATTCGGGTATTGTCGGCGGCAGCTTTGCCTTTGTAAAAGACGGTAAAGTCGCGGGAACTGGGCATTTCGGCCTCGCTAACGTCGATAAGAATCAGAGGGTCGACGCGGACACCATATTTCACTGGGCTTCGAACACAAAGCCATTTACCGGCATCGCCATAATGCAGCTACGCGATCGTGGACGGTTGAAGCTTGCCGATCCGGTAACAAAGTATCTTCCCGAGCTGAGAAAGATCCACAATTCCCACGGATCGATGGATGAGATCACGATCGAACATTTGCTCACACACAGCGGCGGATTTCGCGGCGGCACGTGGCCATGGCGAAATAATAAACCTTGGGAACCGTTTGAGCCAACGGAATGGTCGCAGCTCGTGGCAATGTTCCCGTTCACTGAGGTCCTGTTCAAACCGGGCAGCAAATACAGTTATTCGAACCCCGGAATAATTTATCTAGGCCGCATTATCGAGGAGGTCGCGGGAGTGTCGTATGAATCGTACATCGAGAAGAATATTTTTCGGCCGCTTGGGATGCATCGCAGCTATTTCGATACCACACCCGAGCACCTGCTTAAACACCGATCGCATTCGTACTATATCGAGAACGGCAAGCGTACCGAAGGGCGATTCGACGCCGACACTGGAATCACAGTCTCGAACAGCGGGCTGAATTCACCAATGCCGGATATGGTCAAGTATGTGAATTTCCTCCTCGGCGTCGAAGCCGCGGCTGGGAATGGAGTTCGATACGATTCGATCCTTAAACGCTCTTTACTTGAGGAAATGTGGCAGCCTCGGTTAAAGGCCGAGCTCGATTCGAACGGTAATCGAGGATTTACAACCGACGTCGGATTCATCTTCTTCATCGATGCACGAAACGACCGCAAGCTGATCGGTCACGGCGGTGATCAGAACGGGTTTATAAGCTATATCGATTTAGACCCGGCTAAGAAAACTGCGTCGATATTGGTCTTCAATACGAACGTTATCTATCCGCCGAGTAACCCTCCCGAAAAAGACGTATTTACGAGGCTTCGGAACGCTCTCCGCAGTTTGCATTGAATTTTATTGATTTCTTGAAATAAAGCAGGAAAAACCTTATTATCGACCTCATCTGACTAGATGCAACCGTTTCGACCTGGCAGGATCCCGGCAGGCCGAATATCTATGGAGGAGGTCAATCATGAAAATCGCTAGCGTCTGTCTGGGCCTACTGATCGCCTTTGCAGGGTCCGACGTATTGGCTCAAGCGTTGCCTTTGAACACGCCGCCTAACCTGCAAATCATGAAACATAGCTGGTCTAAAGACAGGATAAACTGGGAGGGAAACCCGCTAGTCACACCCGTTGAAAGTTACAGGGAGACGACCTATCGTATACGGAATGAACGACAAATAAGAACGCCGCTCGAAGAACGCACGAGACAGGCCAACCGTGAGGGGCAAAAGCAGCCTACTGAGCCCCCTCGATATGCATTTAGCTATAAACTTCAAGTAAGTAACGTCGGAAACAAAGCGATCAAGGAAATTGACTGGGACTACGTTTTCACCGATGAGACCACCGGAGAAGAGTTTGGCCGGAGACAGTTCACCAGCGTTGAAAAAGTTAATCCCGGCAAGCGGAAAGAATTGGTCGTCCGCGCATCCGCGGCCCCCACAAGTAGGGTCAGCGTTTATTCTCTGGGAAAGGACGAAAGAGCAGGATTAGTGGAAACAATAATTATAACCAGGCTCTTGTATGACGATGACACTACGTGGGTCCCGCCGGAATTAAAACGGCCATAATCTCCGGTTACGTAACTCCGGCGCTGTCGTCCCAGATACCCTGCAATTTCCTCAACAGCACGATCTGGCCGCCGTGGTAGGCATTGTGTGCGTTGATCGTGGCAATAACATCTGCCCAGGGGGCGACGATCTCGGCGGAAACCGGCTGGCTAAGTTTGTTGTCGTCGGCCGCGTCGATCAGGTCACGCCACTCTGTCATAACGGCGTCGAAACGTTCGACATCCGCCAACCACTCGGCGTCCTCACATTCGCCGACGCTGAACGTCTCGTTATTCGTACCCACGTCATATTTGTAATCGATGCCCTTGAAACGCTGTAGATAAGCGTGGTTGTAGTACGTGATGTGCGAGAGGATCTCCCAGATGCAGTTGAGGTCCACATTGTCCGGTTTCCAAACGGCATGATCGACCGTGATCCCCACGATCGCTTTGCGCACCGCGACGAACCAGCCGTTCTTGTTGTAGCTCCGGTCGAATTGTTTTAGCAGTGTTTGTTTGTCCATATTTCGGAGGTTTGCACGAGACGTTTACTTATTTCATCGGCCTCAAGCGGTATAGTTTAGAACCCGTGATCTTGAAGGAATTCAGTATGACATTGAGGACATGTTCTTTGTCTCAATCCAGCGGTAATCTTCTCGATCGGTCCTTTCCCGAGGATCTCGAACGCGCAATAATCGCATTCCTTGGGAGCAATAATGTTCTCATCAGATATGGCCGTGCCTTCAAACTCTCTAAGTCGATTTGATAGGTGCTCAAAAGTCACAACGAATGAGCGCTCACACTTGGTACATCTAGAAACCGTGTTCTTCACTCCACAATTTCCGCAGTTTAAGATTGTCACATTAGCCATACATCGATTTTACCGCCGCCCACGCCAACGTCATATTTTCAAGGCCTAGGTTGACAGAAGACAATCACCATCCTCGATGAATCTCCCAACGATCAACGATCTGGCCATCCTCGACGACATTATAATGCGAATGCTGGGCAGCCGTCAGGCATGAATGATTGGCAAGAATACGGAAGCGGTCTCCGACCTTAATACGGTCGAATAGTCCGCTCTCGCCCGCGTCGACCTCGCCGTGTTCTTGCGAAAGCCCTGTGACCCGCATTCCGGTCTCGCGTCCCTCGATATCCAGAACATGCCCGTATCCGCATCCGGGATCAAGTTCGACCGGGCCGCGGTCTTTCGATAAAGCAATTGCACCGGCATCGACGACGATACGTTTTCGGGTCATGTCTTTATGGATAACCGCGGTGAGCACCGTCAAAGCAGTGTCTTCAATATCGCAGCTTCCGAGAGTAGCCTGAAAGGCATCGTAAAAAATGTAGTTTCCGGGGCGGATCTCGTCGATGCCGTCCAGATGATCGATCGTCGACATCGTCGGCGTCGAGCCGATACTGACAGTAGGCACCTCGATGCTTTGGCCGCGTAAACGCTCCGCAAGCTCGACCATCGAATCGCGTTCGTGCCGAGCTACCGCGAGGATCTCATCCTCGGTATGTGCGTTATACGAGTGCCCGGCATGGGTCAGGATACCCGCGAAGGTGAGGTTCTTCGCGTCAGAGATCAGCCGCGGGATCTCGATGGCCTCAGCCGTGTGCGGCTCGACACCGACGCGATGCGTGCCGCAATCGATCTTTACGAAAATATCGAAATTAACACCATCTTTTCCCGCAACTTCATCCAGCGACCGGACCGTTCCCGCATCGTCAGTGAGGAGGTTAAGCTTCACACCTACCTTCAAAATATCGATCGCATCAGCAAATTTTCCGCGTTCGATCGGAACCGCATATGTGATGTCGCTAAAACCGTGCTTCGCAAAAGCTCGGGCTTCTGCCAAAGTTGAAACCGTGATCGCTCCATCATGTCCCGCCGTCTGTATTCGAGCCACTTCGACACATTTGTGAGTCTTAATATGCGGCCGCAGACGAACGCCACGTTCGCTCGCACGTGACAACATTCGCTTCGCGTTGCAGTAAACTCGAGCGATGTCGAGAATGAGTGATGGTGTACCTATTTCGTCGATTTCCACGATAACTGTGCCCTGCGGTAACCTTTTCTTAGTGTTACGAAAGCTGTATTTCAGGTAAGCAAATCCTGTAGAAGAACTGTAAATCCTTCCTGCCGAAAATGATCGTCGTTTGTGAACTTCGTCAACGCCCAGCGATTTACATACGTTCATCGAAATGCAATCGGTCAGGCTGTAGCCTTTGTCGGGCCGGGATGCGTTGAGGTCGAGAGCTTCCAAAAAGTTGGTTTCCGAACGAAATATTACCTCGGTTCTTACATCAACCAAGACCGCATGAACGAAAGCCGTGACTTTTATTCTTGCGAATCTGCCATGCTCACAAAAGAAATTTAACAGTTCGATGAGGACTTCTGCGGTCGTGACTAGTGGACAATCCGCATTCGCAGTCTCAACTTCCACCGCTTTTTCGTGCCATTGATCGCGGGAATATAGCAACGCGATGAAGTGATTAGTATCTACGAAGATCCGCTTCACTTCTTGGGGGAACCATATAGATAATGATTGAGATTGTACGATGCATCTGTAGGGATGTCGGCGAAGGCGTCTTCCGGCATGTCTTTGCTAATCTCTAGCCAAATGTCATGAAGCGTGCGTCGAGAAGGCTCAAAGGACTCCACAAATTCCAAAATCTTACCCTGTTCTTCCGTAGACAACCTTCCGGCTTTCTTAGCTATCTTTTCTATTATCTCGGTTCTCATAGCTATCCTCTCTCGGCGATTCTACCACAGAATTACACCAGCTTTTCCGCTTTTTGTATCACATTCGACGCCGTAAAACCGTAATCGCGAAACACATCTTCCGCCGGGGCTGAGGCACCGAATTTATCGACAGTGAGCGTGTCGCCGGCATCGCCGACGTATTTGTGCCAGCCTTGGGAAACGCCGGCTTCGATCGCGAGTCGAGCGGTGACCTTGGGTGGTAAGACCTCATAACGGTATTTCTGAGGCTGTGCGTCAAAGAATTCCCAACAAGGCAATGAGACCACGCGTGTCGGCGTGCCCCCGGCATTAAGCTTTTCGCGTGCTTCCATCGCCAGGCCGACCTCGGAACCGGTAGCTATCAGGATGAGTTTTGGCGCCGTTGCCTTGCCGGACTTTGTTTCGCCCTCGGCCAAAATGTACCCGCCCTTGTGAAGGCCTTTGGCGTCGGCAAATTTCTTTCGATCGATCAGGTCTACTTTTTGTCGGGAGAGTGCAAAGGCGGTTGGGCCGACAGTCCGTTTAAGGGCGGCACGCCACGCTTCACGGGTCTCGTGGGCATCGCATGGACGAATGACGGCGAGATTAGGAATAGCTCGAAGGGCGGCAAGATGCTCGACCGACTGGTGCGTCGGGCCGTCCTCGCCAAGGCCGATCGAATCGTGTGTGAAAACGAAAACGACGCGGATGTGCGATAGCGCGGCAAGACGGATCGCCGGACGCATATAGTCGCTGAAGGTCTGGAATGTGCCGCCAAACGGGATCACGCTTCCGAAAAGCGCCATGCCGTTCATCGTCGCGCCCATCGCGTGTTCGCGAATGCCGAAATGAATATTGCGGTTCTTATACTGGCCGGCCTGAAAGTCTGCGGATGACTTAATAAATGTATTGTTGGACGGCGTCAGATCTGCCGAACCGCCAATGAGCTGGGGCATCCCGCCGGCGATCGCGTTGATGACCTCGCCGCTGTAGGCACGGGTTGCCTTAGCCTCTACACCGTCGAATTTCGGCAGCAGCTTTTCCCAGCCGTCGGGAAGCTCACCTTTGCGAATGTCGTGAAACGCGCGACCGTCTTCAACGAAGGTTTTTTCAAATTTGCGCACCATCACGGTCCATTCTTTTTCCATTTGCGCGCCGGTTTTCACAGCCCGCCGGAAATGCGATAGGACCTCTTTTGGAATGCAGAAGACCTTGTCCTCGGGCCAGCCGAGGTTGCGTTTTGTCTCCCGCACAGCATCATGGCCGGGAGCGTCAGAGTGGGCCTTGCTCGTGCCCTGCTTCGGCATCCCGTAGCCGATGATCGTCTTCACGCGAATGATCGACGGCTTGTTCTTCACCTTTTGTGCGGCCTTGATCGCGGATTCGATCGCTTTTAAGTCATTGCCATCGGCGACTTCCGAGACATCCCAACCACAAGATTCGAACCGCTTGGTCACGTCCTCGGTAAATGCGAGATCCGTTGAACCATCGATCGTAATGCTGTTGTCGTCGTAGAGATAGATCAGATTTCCGAGTTTCAGATGGCCGGCGAGCGAAGCGGATTCATAGCTCACACCCTCCATCAGGTCGCCATCCGAGCAGATGCAATAAATAAAATTATCGACAACCGGAAAGCCCTTTTTATTAAATGTCGATGCCAAATGAGACGCTGCGATGCCCATCCCGACGCCGTTCGCAAATCCCTGGCCCAGCGGCCCGGTCGTGATCTCAATACCGTCGGTCAGTATATTCTCAGGGTGGCCCGGCGTCTTAGAGTGCAGTTGACGAAAATTCTTTAGCTCTTCCAGCGGAAGATCGTATCCGGTCAGGTGGAGCAATGAATAGATCAGCATCGATCCATGGCCGGCGGACAGCAAAAATCGGTCTCGGCCGAACCACTTCGGATTCTTCGGATTGTGCCGCAGAAATTTCGTCCACAACACATAGGCCGCCGGAGCCATTCCAAGAGGCAGGCCCGGATGTCCCGAGTTCGCTTTCTGTATAGCGTCTATCGAAAGAGTGCGGATTGTATTAATACAAAGCTGGTCGATGTTTGTCGTTTTGGTTGTCATTTGGGCGTTGATGAATCCAGTTCGTATGCTTTCTGATGCTGCTTTCTCGCTACTTTATATAAAGCGTGGCATTCAGGGTGATACGCCACGCAGGTACCGGAAGCTGACTGAATATTCTCGATCTTTCCTATTTTGCCAATACTTTCGAGTGCAAGCAAAACCGCCCCGCGAGAAGATGATTCAACCGACGGATTTATCAATAAATCCCGGCCAAGAACGTCCGCGACAATCTGTGTCCAGACCGGTGAATCTCGCAGAGCACGGCCTGAAGCCACAATTTCCTTGACCTTTACGACTGAGGTTAAACGATCATATATCTCTGCGAATCGATATGCGACCGATTCCATTCCGGCCTGAAGGATATCGATCGAATCGTGGGACATTGTCAGGCCCCTGATGGCCCCTCTCGCATCGTCGTTGTAGCCTGTGCTGCGTTCGCCTGAAAGAAACGGCAAGAAAGTGATCCCGTGCGAAGCTGCCCCGCGGCGGCGCATCAGGTCCTCAGCGCGAGGAGGCACCTTCAAATTGGCCCGCAGCCACTTGTAGAGTCCGCCGCCATCGGATAAAGCCCCGCCCAGGATCACGCGTTCCTTATCGATGCGATAACACCAGAGCCCGTCCGGGATATGAGTGGGCGGTTCACCCTTGTACGCGACTCGCATTGCACCGGAGGTTCCGATCATCAGAGCCGCTCGTTCTCTTGTCACACACTCTGAACCGATATTATCGGCGGCTCCGTCGGCAATAGCCGGAAACCATCGTGAATCGGCGAGCCGCGGCCAGCGTTTTGCGAATTTCTTGTTAAGCCGAAATGTATGGCCTTCTGCTGCGACCGTCGGCAGCATAGACTGTTTTATCTTTAAGAACCTGATGAGTTCCGAGTCCCACGTGGATTTTCTGATATCGAAAATACCGGTGCCCGATGCCATCGAAACGCTCGTCGCTGTCTCGCCGAAGAACCGTAAACCCAATAGATCGCTGAACGAAAGCAGTCCGGCTGCTTTCGAAAACGCATCGGGGAATTCGCTTCTGAGCCACATCAATTTCGCCGGCCAATAGCTCGAATGAAATCTCGCACCCGTCCGATTATGCGTCGCGGATTCGTCGAACCGCTTTTTGAGAACCTCGGTAAATGCCCGGCTCCGAGTATCTGCCCAACCGAGAACGACGGGCGTGTGGTCCCCTTTCGCATCGACGCCGACGAGGCTGTGCCAGAACGAGCACGACGCCACATATTCGATCTTGCTTTTGAATTGTTTTGTTTTTTCGAGGACCTGATCGATCGCCGCCACGACTTGAGCGATCGCGTACGTCGTATCGATCTCGGACCCGCCGTCTGCTGTTGCGGTGAAGGAATATTTGATCTTTACTGATGTCCGAGGGATGAGCTGGGCCTCGCCATCATAGAGCGCCGCGCGAACGCTCGATGTGCCGATGTCGAGTGCCAGGATGATCGGGGATTTCAAGAGATCTGCCTCGAGAATGTCGCTATCGCTAACCGAACGTCTTTTTTATCCACCATCTGAGGCCGACAAAAAGAAATCGGTAATCCTTGAAAAACTCGGGCGGCTTTCCCTCGAAATAATGGCCGATGAATTGAAGTATCCAGCCGACGATAAAGAGGCCAAGAGCGAAACGCCACAATCCCGTTACAAAAAACGAAGCCGGAACAAGCAATATCGACACAGCGATCATCGGAATGCCGAATTGATGCGTTAGCTTGTTTATCGGGTGCTGATGGCTCTCGGAGTATTCGTCGATCCATTCGTCCCATGTGCGTCCACCCATCATAATTTTTCACCATCGCATAACGCGCCAGAAAATGACCAAGACCGCAACAGCAACAGCAAGTTGAAAAAAGAAAAGAATGCCGGGTGTCACGCTTGAAACTATGCTAAATGTCAGAAATCCGGCAAGAATAGGCGCGGCATAAAGCCAGAAGAGGTCCAGCACTCTAGATCTAAAGTTTTTGAACGACATACTTCACTCTGTCGCTGTCTTGCGTCGTAAACCTATGATAAACCCGATGTCAAGGCGCGCGAAACGTCATAACCCGAAGTCCATCTTCGAGCCGGGTCTCGCTCTCGATCTCAAAACCTTCTGTAAAACCCTTTGGCATAAATACATCAGCATCTTCCACAACTTCCGGGACCTCGGTAACTATCCATTTTTCTATCACATCGGCAAAGTTCTCATAGGTTTTAGCTCCGCCAATTATGAATAGATCGCACTTAAGATATTCGACCAATTTAAGAACCTCGTCCTTGCTTCTGACCAAAACAACGCCTGGCTGAGGGTCAACAGATCCGCTGCGGCTGAGGACAATATTTAACCGTCCCGGAAGGGGCCGGCCGATTGAACGCCACGTATTGCTTCCCATGACGATCGCGTTGCCGGTCGTCGTTTCCTTAAAGAATTTCAGATCGGCAGGATAATGCCAAGGCAGTTTCCCGTCTTTTCCGATCGAATAATTACGTGATATAGCGACAATTCCAATGATCATCTGATCCTCTGCCCTTTGAATACCGAGATCTCCGAACCCTTTGCAAGCAACACCGAGTATGGCTTTGCCCCGGTCAAAAAGGCAAATTCCTCACCGTATACAGCTCCGAAATCGACATTGATATTTGGTTTTTCGGCGGAAAACAACTCCCACTTTGGATGCTCGACCTTATACTCGTCGACACGGCCACCGCCACGCGCTGTATAGCCCCAGTAATGCTCGATAATAAATTCGCCGTGCGAACCCTTTCCGGGAACACCTAAACTTTCGCCGATATTGACCCGCATTTCGTTCGAACAGTTATCGCTTGACCACGTGTAGCCCACCTCCGTGGATGTTCGGCTATGGCCCATCCGCCAGCATTCGTAAGGTTCGCCGTAAAGAACGCGAGCGACGGTCGCGATCGCAAGACGCGGCACGATCTCCTTGATAAAGCATACGCCGCGGTGCACCTCGTCGGGCGTTTCTCTTTTAACGTAGAAGCGGAGATTTACCTCTTCAAAGTTGATATGAAACGGCACCGGGATGCCCAGAACGCGAGTGTCGAGAAACATAAACCCGACGAGGCTAACGAAACACTTGCCGTCGTTGAGATCGACATCGGTGCCAGGCGGAACTCGAAGCGCGAGCAACCCCGCGTCGACCTCATAGTTGGCCATGATCAGGTCATTCCATTTTGCGGTCAGGAATTTGCGCATATAGGATCACTCGTTTGTCGCCGACACGGGCCGTAACATGCTCGCGGTCGAAATATTCCAGCAGCGGTATCGCATATTTTCGCGAAACGCCGGCGATCTCTTTAAATTTAGGAACATCGATTACACGGTCACCGGATTCCGCAGCCATTTGGCGGATGCGGGCAATGAGATCATCGATGACATTGCTCGCAAAATAAAACTCGTCCGTGACCTTTACGAGCTCATTTGAGTCCAGAGACATCTGCAGGATTTTTCGGGCCTCCTGCTGCGAGTTTGCGGTCGCGGCGGCTGCGTCGGTAAGTATCTCGTCCAGTTTCTTTACCTCAAGACGCGCGTTGCTGTAGTGATCGAGAATGCGATCGCGAAGGGCGGCGAGTTCAGGTGAGAGATCACTCCTGTGCGAAGCGAGTCGAATAATATCCTTATCAACCTGGATCTCTCCGGCTGCGGCAAGGAAATCGATGACCGCGTCAAAGATCTCGGGCCGGGACAATGAAAATACGGCCTCGCGAAGCTTTTCGCGTGAAATGCCCCTCGCGAGCGGTTCCGCTTTGTGAAATAGATTTAAGTTTTCCTTTAGCGACTGGCTAAGGTCCCCGAAGTGTTTCTTGGCGATAAAAATTCCCTTGGCATCGATTATGAGTCCTTCACCGACCATCTGATCGATGGCCGTACGAACAGCGTCCGATCGCAAGCCCGTCCTCGTCTGCACCTGAGAAAAACTCATTCCTGCCGTCGCCGCGGCTGAGACAAGTATCTGGATGGTTCGGTTGTGATCACCCTCAACAAGCAGCAGGTCGCCAAGCACGCCACGGACACTTTCGCGATCCCGGCTACGATGCTTCGCGGCGAGCAGATCGATCACTTTGCCCCCCGCGATCGTCGCCTGCGGCGAATAGCTGCGAATAATAAACCGTTCGCCGGGAACGGCGGTAACTGGGACCTCTAGCCGAATCTGCGCGAAATCGGCCTCGCCGCTGTTTATCTCATCAACAGCATTGAGTATCTGTATCCG
>JBGSXN010000057.1:0-51003 GCA_041751355.1 Pyrinomonadaceae bacterium | reverse complement strand
CTTGAGTTCGCTACTGTCGGACATTAGATCAGCAGGGATCAGATGCCAAAAACCTTCGCTCCCGGTATTTCGGGTTACTATGTCATAGAGCATCGATGGATGCTCAACATAGCCCTTGGGCGGGCCTTTTCCGGTAAATGCTACACCAATGGAATATTCGGGGTTCTGTGCGTTTTTACCGATATCCATACAACGCCTTACAACACCCCAAACCTTATATTGCGGCTCACTATAATCAAACGACCGAAGCTGCCGTGGCATCGGTATCGTCATCAGCACCATTCGACCACGTTTTATAGGCCTTTTCATCGTAAAACCCGCGCCAAAGGCTGAAACATCGCTGAGCCGGGTTATCTCATTCCAGGTGACTTGGGAATCGATCCTCACCTCTACACGGACAGGCAGCGGAAGGGAAATGCGCTGTATCCGCCGATTCTCTTTCTCGATCACCGGCGTCGGTGTCGAGCGGTCGATCACACTTGTTGCGTCTGGGTTTTGAGTTAACATTTGGACCTACTGATGCGTCAGAAAAAATGGGTAAAGACGGGGATTTCGCAATGTTGCGAATCAGGCTTATAGCCTGTAAAATATAAAACAGTCAAGATGCAGTTTATTCCAGACTTTTGGACGGCACGCCCTTTTAGACAAACCGGAAAGCCAAGTCATTATAACCGTTTCAACGGCCTTTTACAATGGATTCTTTACAAGACCGTAATCAGATAAATATCGAAGACGAGATGCGCCGTTCGTATCTCGATTATGCGATGTCCGTCATCATCGGACGCGCCCTGCCTGACGTTCGTGATGGCCTTAAGCCTGTCCATCGTCGAGTGCTATGGGCGATGAACGAACTTGGCAACACCTTTAACAAGCCGTACAAGAAATCGGCACGTGTTGTTGGCGACACCATCGGCAAATATCACCCTCACGGCGATACCGCGGTCTATGACACGGTTGTGCGAATGGCCCAGGATTTCTCGATGCGGTACATGCTGGTCGACGGGCAGGGGAATTTTGGTTCGATCGACGGCGATAATCCGGCCGCGATGCGTTACACCGAGGTCCGGCTCGCGAAGATCACCAACGAGGTCCTTGACGACATCGAGAAAGAGACAGTCGATTTCCAGCCCAACTACGACGAATCGCTTTCCGAGCCAAAGGTCCTGCCGACCCGCATTCCGCTGCTGCTGGTAAACGGCTCAGAAGGGATCGCCGTAGGAATGGCGACTAAGATACCTCCGCATAATTTGACAGAGATACTCGAGGCAACGATCGAGTTGATAAAAAATCCCGGCATTACAACCGACGAACTCATCCAGATCGTCCCAGGGCCCGATTTTCCGACCGCCGGCTTTATTTACGGTCGCGAAGAGATTCATCGTGCATATCGCGAGGGCCGCGGCATCATTCAGGTCCGCGCCCGTGCAGCGATCGATGAGATCGGCCGCGGTGACCGCGTACGCGATGCGGTTGTAGTAACCGAGTTGCCGTATCAGGTGAATAAGGCTCGCCTGATCGAAAAGATCGCCGAGCTGGTTCACGAAAAGAGGCTTGACGGAATTTCAGAGATCCGCGACGAATCGAACCGCGAGGGAATGCGTATCGTGATCGAGCTCAAACGCGATGCGATCCCGCAGGTCATTCTCAACAAACTTTATAAGCTCACGCCGATGCAGTCGTCGTTCGGGATTATCAATATCGCCATTGTCGACGGCCAGCCCAAGCTCCTGAATCTCAAACAAATGCTTGAGGCTTTTGTTGAGTTTCGCCGTGAGGTCGTCCGCCGCCGGACCGAATTTGACCTTCGCAAGGCCCAGGCCCGTGCTCACATTTTAGAGGGGCTTAACAAAGCGATCGATGCTCTCGATTACATAATTCCATTGATTCGAACCTCGCGTTCTGTTGACGAAGCGAGAAGTTGGCTGACCGCCAATCTCTCGACCGCGGGAGAAATATCAAGCTGGCGCGGCGTGACGGGCGATAAATCGAAAGAGCAGTTCGTCAAAGAACTCAACAAGGTAATTGGCAGTCTCGAGTTTTCTGACATTCAGGCACAGGCAATTCTGGACCTTCAGTTACGTCGCCTGTCGGCTCTCGAACGCCAAAAGATCCTCGATGAATACGCCGAGATCATCAAATATATTGCCGAACTTGAAAATATTCTTCAGAACGAAAGCGTTCTCCGCCAAGTCATCACAGATGAGTTGGTCGAGGTAAAGCGATTGTTCGGTGATGCTCGCCGGACCGTCATCGTTGATGCCGGGGCCGAATTCAATATCGAGGACCTTATCCCGGATGAGGACGTTGCTATCACAGTGACGAATGCGGGATACATCAAACGAACGCCCGTCACCGCCTATACCCGTCAGGGGCGCGGCGGAAAGGGGCGTCTCGGTGCTAAGGCGAAGAACGACGATTTTGTCGAGCATCTTTTCATTGCATCGACCCACGCCTTTCTAATGATCTTTACCGACGATGGGCAGGTCTTTAAAATGAAGGTCCACGAGATCCCCGAAGGCGATACAGCGGCCCGTGGAAAGGCTGTGGTCAATCTCGTCCAGCTTTCCAGCGAGCGGAAACTTGTTGCGGTTATGCCGGTACGGGACTTCAGCGAGGAGATCTATCTGACGATGGTCACCCGACAGGGTGTGATCAAGAAATCATCGCTCGCCGATTATCAAAATATCCGTGCATCGGGCATTAATGCTATAAACATTGATGAGGGCGACGAACTTCTGGATATAATCCGCACCGATGGCAAGTGCCAGATCTTTATCGCCACGCACGACGGAATGGCGGTCAAATTTAATGAGACGGACGTAAGGCCGATGGGACGTGTCGCCCGCGGTGTTCGTGGCGTAAACCTGAGGCCGGGAGATTTCGTAGTTTCCGTTTGTGCGGTTTCGCCAGAGGGGTCTGAGAAGATACTTTCGGTATCGGAAAAGGGATTCGGCAAACAAACGATGGTGGGCAGTTATCGCCTTACCAAACGCGGCGGCATCGGTGTCATCAATATGAAAACCACCGAAAAGACCGGCAAGGTCGTTGCTGCGTTTCCGGTAGAGGATGACAGCGAGATCATGATCATCACGCAGCAGGCCAAGCTTATACGTTTGGGAGTTGATAAGATCCGCGAAACCGGCCGTAGTGCCCAGGGCGTTATGCTGATACGAACAGGCGAAGACGACCTCGTTACCAGTGCATCGCTGCTCGCGCTTGAAGAAGAAGACGATTAGGCCTTCCGGCGTATGTTTTCTATAGTTATTCAACCATTCAGAAACCACCTTCGAAAGCGGGTGGTTTCTTGTTATAGTCAGAAGCCTGTTTAAGAGTATGAAGTTCCTCAGCACACAAATGTCCTTCATCCTCAACCAGGGACAAATGCGCCGTAATATCGGTGCACTTCTAAAGTATGTGTTGTTTGTTCTCGGCGTTATCGCGGTATTTACGGTCCTTTTTCACGTGATCATGCTCTTTGCCGAGGGGCGATACTTTTCGTGGGTAACGGGTCTTTACTGGACGCTCACGGTAATGAGCACGCTCGGATTCGGTGATATTACATTTGAGAGCGATATCGGGCGCATTTTTACGATCATCGTGCTTCTGACCGGTATAGTGCTGCTGCTGATAATGCTTCCGTTCGCATTTATCCGTTTCTTTTACGCGCCTTGGATCGAGGCACAGATCCATGTCCAATGTCCGCGCACCGTCCCGCCTGAAACGTCGGGTCACCTAATTATCTGCCGCTATGATTCGATCGCACCAAACCTGATCAAGCGTCTTATCCATACTCGCATCCCTTATTTTGTGATCGAGTCTGATTCTGCCAGGGCGGTCCAGTTAAAGAATGACGGCATTTCAGTGATTCAGGGCGACGCCGACAGCCGCTCGACCTATGAGCGAATGAACGTTCGCAAGGCTAAGATGGTCTTTGCCAATGCGGGCGACACGGCAAATACGAATATAACGCTGACCGTGCGTGAGATCGATTCGGATATTCCGATCGCGGCGGTGGTCGCCAATGAAGATTCGATCGATATCCTCGAACTCAGCGGAGCAACTCACGTTTTGCCCTTGAAACAAACCCTCGGCGAGCACCTCGCAAACCGTATTAGTGTAAACGGTGAGCGTGCTCGGGTTGTTCGAACATTTGAAGACTGGCTCGTGGTCGAATTTACGATTCACAACACCCGCTTCGAAAACGTCAAGATAAGAGATTCTGAGATAAGACAATTGACCGGTGTGAACATCGTCGGTGTATGGGAGCACGGCCATCTACTCCCGGCGGAACCCGACCGCGTACTCGAGGACCTGAGCGTTCCCGTCGCGATCGGAACCGAAGATCAGATCGAAAAGCTCGAGGCCCTGCTGGTCCCGGACAAACCAGAGGCTTCTGATAACTCCGTACTGATCATTGGCGGAGGCAGGGTTGGTTATGCGGCCGCCGCTGCTCTAAAGGGTAAAGGCATCACGGTTTTCATCGTGGATTGCCTTAAGGAGCTGCGTGAAAGCCTGTCTCAGGTGGCGGACCGGGTCACTATCGGTGATGCCGCCGACCGCGATACTTTGATGAACGGAGGCCTGCGAGATGCCTCTCTAGTAATCCTCTCAACCAACAATGATGCTGTAAACATCTATCTTTCTATCTATTGCCGACGTCTTAATCCGGATGTCCGGATCGTCAGCCGCATCACTCATGAGCGCAATCTCGATGCTATCCATCGAGCGGGTTCGGATTTTGTATTGAGTTATGCGCCGCTCGGTGCAGAATCAGTGCTTTCCCTGTTACAGGGACGCGATCCGGTCGTTATTGGTGAGGGTGTTGAGCTATTTAATGTCCGAGTACCGTCAAAAATTGCCGGCAAAACCCTGGCCAAGAGCCGTATCGGTGAAGACACGGGTCTCGTCGTCCTGGCAATTAGAACCGAAGACGACACAGATGCCAACCCGCAGCCCACAACCATTCTGCCGCCGCATGCACGTCTGAGCGTTCTGGGCACGATCGAGCAGTTTCAGAAATTTAAAAGAAAGTTCGAATAGAGCGTGCCGGCGAATGAGGTGTTGTGTCGTCAATAGCATTGCCTAAGGTTCGCTATTTGCCGGCATCAGGAATCTTCGCCATCCCCATTCCCGTCATCTCCCTTTTCGACAATAGGCGTCAGCAACCTAAGTGTGACGAACATCGTTGCACTGAGGATCACGGCGATCTCTTCGCGTTCAAAAGCAACTGCCGCACCTATAGCTCCGGTACACCAGATACTCGCCGCGGTCGCCAGTCCACGCACATTCGTCCCGTGTTTCAGGATCGCCCCGCCGCCGATGAAGCCGATTCCGCCGATGAGGCCCTGCACCAGTCGCGCCTGGGATTCGGCGTCTGCTCCCGGAAGGTTTTTGGCGATCAGAATGAAAGCGCATGCACCCATCGCCACGATCGGAAATGTCCGCAGCCCAAGATCGTGTTCAGTATCATCCCGCCTTTCCCATCCTATCGGGATGGCAAGGACGAACGCCAAACCAATCCGCAGAAAATCGATCACCGCTTGACGCCAATCAAATGAAAATGCCTCGAATAGAAAATCCATAATCTTCCGGACTATTAACGTGTTTTATAAAGGTATCGGATCTAGACCGAACAAACTGTCGCTTTGATTACCGTTCTTCCTTCGTGCATCTAATAAGATTGAGTACGGGCTCGAATATTAAGTTTCGGCCGATTAGGGAGTGTAATGATGATAAAGAGCAAAATTTTATATTTATCCGCGATGTTTGCGATTCTGAACTTTACGTCTGGAGTGTTCGCCCAACGAATTTCGATCACCGGCGAACTCGCACCGACGGTGGAGGCCGGGGGATGGTTGATCGTTGAAAAAGAACAAAAGTATCTGATTCTCAATGCCGGAAAATTCTCACAGGAGGCTTGGTTCAGGGCCGGGATGGCCGTTACCGCGACGGGCGAGATCAAACGTGATGTGATGACGATCTATCAGGAGGGAACGCCGTTCGAAGCGGCGACGCTGGCCCCCGCACAAAGTTCAACTTCCTCGAAACGAAACACGCTGGTTACGGTGACGGGCGACGCACGGGTCAGCGTCGCACCTGATACAGCAACGGTCACGATCTCAGTTGTGACGCAGAACGCGAGCGCTATAGAAGCGCAGCAGATGAACGCCTCTCGTACGTCAACCGTAATGTCTGCTGCAAAAGGAGCCGCTGGATCGGGGGCCGAGATCAAAACTAGCGGCTATTCGCTCGTGCCCCAGCGCGTTTATAAGCAGAATGAGCCGCCGACAATTACCGGCTATGAGGCACGCAACAGCGTGACGGTAACGATGAACGAACTCAACAGGGTTGGGCCGGTCATCGACGCAGCGGCCAAAGCAGGGGCCAATAATATTGATGGCGTTAGCTTTAGTCTTCGTCAGGATCGTCAGGCACGCGGCCAAGCGCTTGCCGAGTCGGCCCGGGCCGCAATGGCGAAGGCGACCACTCTGGCTCAGGCGATCGGCGGTCGCGTGGTTCGCATTGTTTCGATAAACGAAACTGGGACTACGCCTCGCCCGATGATTTATGCCCAACAAGAATCATTTGCACGAATGGCCTCAGCGGATACACCGATCGAGCCCGGCACGCTCGATATAATGTCGAATATTCAGCTAACAGCCGAGATCGAGGTGCCGTCCTGAAGTAAGTTGCGGGCGGGTTTCAGGCATCGAAAAGCAAGGGTCCGCGGTCATTTCTCATAAGTGAGTCCAGCCCGAAATGGCTGTAAGCGAGACGGGTGGCCATCCGGCCGCGAGGGGTGCGGTTTAGGAAACCGATCTGAAGCAGGTACGGTTCGATAATCTCCTCAATAGAGTCCTTTTCTTCATGGATCGCCGCCGAGATCGTTCCGAGGCCGACCGGTCCGCCGTCAAATTTCTCGATAATTGTCTTTAGAAGCTTTGTATCGCGCTCGTCGAGGCCGTAACTGTCGACTTCCATCCGGTCGAGAGCGTCGCAGGCGACATGATGGGTTATTATCCCGTCGTGATCCACCTCGGCAAAATCCCGGACGCGTCTGAGCAGGCGGTTTACGATACGCGGCGTGCCTCGCCCCCGCCGAGCGATCTCGTGGGAACCCTCGTTATCGATGGCCACGCCCAAGATATTAGCCGATCGCTCGCAGATAGTCTGAAGATCCTCGACAGCGTAAAAATCGAGGTGAAAGATGATCCCGAACCTTCCCCGCAGAGGTGCGGTTATCATCCCCGGCCTGGTCGTCGCCCCAACGAGGGTAAACTTTGGCAGCTCCAGTTTGATCGATCTTGCCGCCGTTCCCTGGCCTATCATTATGTCGATGTTGTAATCCTCCATCGCCGGGTAGAGGATCTCTTCGATAGCCGGATTGAGGCGATGGATCTCGTCGATAAAAAGCACATCCCCTTCTTCGAGATTGGTTAGAATTGCTGCGAGGTCGCCCGCTTTCTCGATGATCGGCCCGGCCGTGGATTTGAGCGAAGCACCCATCTCATTGGCGACGATATTCGACAGCGTCGTTTTACCAACGCCCGGCGGACCGGTCAGCAATATGTGATCCAGCACCTCTCGCCGCTTCAGAGCGGCTTTCATAAAGACACGCAGGTTTTCTTTAATCTTAGCCTGGCCGATGTACTCCGAGAGTTGCGCGGGCCGCAACGTGACATCGAGTTGGGCCTCGATATCGTTGACACCGTCCGACCTGATATTTATTGCTTTGGCATTTTGCATACAGAGATCTCTAAAATAATAGTCCCTTATTATATAAAGCTAAAATGTCCATTGAGAATGCGACCGCACAGTGCAGCACCAAACCGAGCCAGATGTTCCCATTCTTATAGCTTAGCCATCCCAGAAATACTCCCGCGAAAATGGCCGCGAAGGTTTCTGCCATCGGTTTGCCGAAGTGGATCATCGTGTAGGGCACCGTCATGACAAAGATAGAATAGAGACCGAGAGCGGGTTTCAGACTGTGCAGCAAAAATCCTCGAAAGAAAAATTCAAGGCCGAAGAACTGTGCGAAATATGCCAATTCCCAGACGAGCAGCGTCCAGCCTATATATGGATCGCCGTTATAGATCTGGAGAAACGGGTATTTGGCCGAAAAGCTGCCGGTCAGCGACATCAGGTAAACCAGCGGAAGCATAACTGCAATACAAACGGCCAGAAGCTTTAGAAACCCACTCTCGATCGAAAATGACAGGCCGATCTCGCTCAACTTCCGCTTCTGGACGAAGCGGACAATGGCCGCGGGAACGATAAAATAAAAAGTGACTGAGACCAAAACCCACCAGAGAAGCGCGTAGAGATTGTTATCGGTAGGAAACGCCGCCGACTCGCCGATCTCGCCGAACCGTGTTCCATCGAGTACGGCATTCAGGTATGAAGGGGCCTTTAAATAAGCGATACAGGTCAGGCCGACGGCTGTATAGACAAGCGCGAAAACCGCGCCTCGGTCGAGGCCGGCCAGGTCGACGCGCATGTTTCGTATGATCTCGAGCATGGAGGAGCGTCTTATTTCGCCAGAATCTGCAGGCCACGGCGGAGCAGTTTTTGGACCGTGATCTCTGTACCTTCGCCGGCGGCCTGGTTGAGAGCTTTTTCGGCGGCATTCTTTTGGTAGCCGAGATTTACGAGTGCCGAAAGGGCATCTTCGAAGACAGCATCCTTGGGAAGTACAGTTCGCGATGCCGAATCGAGGCCCGAAGCGGCGTCCGATAATTCACCAACTTTATCACGCAGTTCGATCACCAGGCGCTCAGCCGTTTTAAGTCCAACACCCGGGATTGATTTGAGCCGCGCGAGGTCGTTCGAGCGTATCGCGGTAATTATCTCGTCCGCGCTCATCCCGCTCAGCATGCTTATCCCGGATTTGGCTCCGACACCCTGTACCGAGATCAGTTTTAGATAAAGATCGCGTTCCCGGCGGGTTTTAAAACCGTATAACTGGATCGCATCTTCGCGGACATAGGTGTAGATCCGCAGATTAACGTCCGATCCCACTTCGCCTAGTTCATAGAACGTCGAGAGCGGTATAGCCACCTCATAACCGACCCCGCCAACATCGACGATAGCCGAGTTTGCCTGCTTTTCAAGAAGTTTTCCCGAGAGATAAGCAATCATGTTTCACACTTGCAACGCGATTGTAATCGAAATAGAAACGTCGAGCAACGTCGGCTGGAGCATCGGCAACCAACCTACAGTGAAAATTGCTGTTTCAAAAATTTATCTTTGCGAGATGTCGGCAAAGGTATAAAATAGGAATCATAGGTTCGAGTTCGATCAAACTGAAACTCGATTTTCGCCGTATTTATTATAGGAGTATAAGAAGTAACATGGGTAGCAAGGGATTTTTATTGAGGATGTTGCCGTTTTTGGCAACTTTCACTTTGGGTATTTTTATCGCCAGCTTTTTTGTCAACATCGCAGCACCGCGGATCGGTCACGGCGGTCAGGGTAAGAAATACTACAAGTTCAAAAAGCTGCGGATGGAAAATGAGCGACTTCGCCATGAGAATCTTAGGCTCCGCAACGAACTTGATAGCCGCCAAACCGGTTGGCATGACCCCAAGCATGGTGACCATATCGAACTTCATGGCGAAGTATTTATGAACGCTCCGACCAGGATAGAGACGCCTCGTTCGGGAAGATAGATTTTTTTTCGATAGGAAAACGACCACAGGTTAACGCGCCGCTGAGCGATGTGTTAATCTGTGGTTTCCTTTTTTATGGACGAATCCCAGGCCCGCAAACTGATCATTGAGATCGGCAAATTGCTTTACGAACGCAGCTATGTTGTGTCTTCGGACGGCAACGTCAGCATTCGTTTGTCTGAGGACCGAGTGCTCGCAACGCCGACGATGATGTGCAAGGGACGTATGACCGAGGCAGATCTGGCCGTGACCGATATGGACGGTAAGGCCGTCTCGGACAAACGAGCGTCGTCGGAACTTGCGATGCATCTGCTGATCTACAAGATGCGGCCGGACATCAAGGCTGTCTGCCACGCCCATCCGCCCAACGGAACCGCATTCGCTGTCGCCGGCTTGGCGATCGACAAGCCTATCCTTTCCGAGGTGATCCTCACGCTTGGCTGCGTCCCGCTTACCGACTATGGAACCCCGTCGACCGATGAACTCACCGAGGCAATGAAACCATATGTTGCCCATCACAACGCCTTGCTCATGGCCAATCATGGAGCCGTTGCATATGGCGAGGACCTCTGGCAGGCATTTGATCGCCTCGAGACACTCGAGCACACAGCAAAGATCGCGATTCTTGCAAAAGCCCTCGGCGGTGCCAACGATCTGCCGCAGGACGCGATCGAAAAACTTATCGATATTCGCGAAAAGGCCGGTTATCTAAAGGCTAATGCTCGGTGCCAGGCTTGCGGATATCTCCACGACGCGGGCATTACCTGCGATCTTGATGTAACTTATCCGGGAAAAAGCGACTCGAACGGAAAAAAGATCTCCTTCACTCGCGAAGAGTTGATCGAGCTTTTGAGTCAGGCGGCGAAGTTAAGTTAAACTAACGGAGCCTTATTAGAAACAGATACGATTTAGGAGCAAAAACGAGATGCAGGAAGCACTTGGAATGGTCGAATGTAAAGGGCTGGTCGCCATGATCGAAGCGGCCGATGCAATGGTCAAGGCCGCCAATGTCCAGTTGATCGGCTACGAAAAGATCGGTGCGGGATTTGTCACTGCCATAGTAAGAGGCGATGTTGCGGCCGTTAAGGCGGCTACAGACGCCGGGGCTGCCGCGGCCAGACGGGTCGGCGAACTTGTTTCGGTTCACGTCATTCCGCGTCCTCATTCGAGCGTGGACGAGACTTTGCCGGTGGTGATGAAATAGCGGTCACTTTTGTGATCGCTAATAGCTCAAATGATAATCGCACGCATTTTAGGCACTGTTGTCTCGACCCAAAAGGACGAACGACTCCACGGAAAAAAGCTGCTCATCGTCAAGCCGATCAATCTGGACGGCACCGACCAGAGCGGCTATATTGTTTCCGTTGACACTGTGGGGGCCGGTTATCATGAAAAGGTTATAGTCGTTGGGGGCTCGTCGGCACGAATGGCTGAGGGGAATAAGGATTGCCCTGTCGATTCGGCCATTATCGGCGTGATCGATGAGATCGATTTTACCGCCGCGGAAAAGTAAATGCAGATAGCCCGTGTCATCGGAACCGTAGTCTCCAGTGTCAAAAACGCTTCGCTTGACAGTAGAAAATTCCTGATCGTCCAAACGCTCGATGCCGATCTGAATCCAAAGGGAAAGCCCACGGTTGCCCTTGATGCCGTCGGGGCCGGCGAGGGTGAGCTAGTTTTTTGGTGCCGGGGAAAGGAAGCATCGTTTCCGTTCAAGCGGGATGAAACCCCTACCGATTGCACCATCGTGGGCATTATCGATTCCGACCACCATGTTTTCAACAGAACCGGAAATCGAAGGACAATCACAGAATAGCTGACAGCGATCAGCCGCTTATATGCTTATTGCCCGTGTTATCGGCAACGTTGTGGCCACCCAGAAAAACCAGCGGTACGAGGGTACGCGGGTGATGCTGTGCCGGCAGATAACTCCCGAAGGGGAAGACATGGATTACACGTGTATCGCGCTGGATTCTGTGAGTGCCGGCGAGGGCGATATTGTTGTGATCGCACAGGAGGGATGGTCGGCATCGACCGCCGCAACGGGCCGCCCCGGTGCCGCGATCGATTCGGCGATCGTTGGAGTCGTGGATTACATCGATCTCATTCCTGCCGAATAGGTCCCGACAATAGCATTTGTAGACAGGCCGACTTATGAATAAAGATCAGATCAGGGACATGGCTGATAAGATCGCAGGTGTAATTGCCGGTGAAACCGGCAGCGGTGACTTAAATGGGCTCCGTCAAAGTATTGACCAGATCAATCTACGGCTGGATAAGATCGAAACTGCTGCTGCGGCCAAGGCCACCCCGAACCCTCTCGCGGCCCATCCCAGTCAGAACCGATTTGAGATCGCCGAGGCCATCGTTGACCGTCTTTTCGATAAATCTTCCAGCGAAAAGGCCTGCGCGTTCGAACCGAACGGCAAGCCTTGTGACCACTGCTCAATGTGCAGTTCGCTCGGATTTTAAGCCTACGGATTGGCAGGCCGCCGCAATGAGTTTGCATCGCCAACATTTGGCACCGTCCGTGCACCGGCGTCGGCCTCGAAATGCGGCTGCTCCTTAAACCCAAGGAGGCTTGCAGTTAAAACGGCAGGAAATGAATTTCGAAGCGTATTGTATTGGCCAACTGCCTCGGTGTAATCGATTCGTGCCGTGTTGATACGGTTTTCCGTGCCTGAGAGCTCATCCTGTACCTTCATAAACGCCTCGTTCGATCGCAGGACCGGATAATTCTCCTGCAGCATCAGAAGTCGTCCGATCGTGCCGCCAAAGCTGCTATTCGCGTCGATAACGGCCTGTTTCTGCTCGGGCGTCTTATCGCCATCCTCACCTGCCGGCGCCGCGCTGGTGGCATTGAGAAGACGGGAACGGGCGTCAGCGATCTGGCCGAATACTTCTTGTTCCTGGACACCGGCCATTTTGGCGGTCTCGACCAGATTAGGGATCAGGTCGGCGCGACGCTGCAGTGCACTCTCTACTTTTGCCCATTCCGTCTTTACCCGTTGTTGTTTCGAGTTCAGCTCATTATAGCTGCATCCGCTCAGGCCGAACGCGGCTACTAACATCACTGCCAATAAAATAAATCTTTTCATTTTTTATGCTCCTTCGTTTCCAGTTTCCCGGCCAGATCCACCGCATGTATTACAAGTTCGATCTGTTCTAAATATTTGCCGAACAACGCGTTGGCACTCTTATCATCCAGCACTTCGGTGAAATTATTCTCACGAATATTGAATATTTTTTCAAACGTCGCCCCGTCGATGTTGAGATGCTGCGCTGTCAGGGCAACGATCTCGTGTTTGGTCGCGGGCGGATGCATTCCGTGCAGGATCAGAACGGCACGAAAGATGGCCGCGAAACTCGGCAAACTCTCCGACATTAACCGTTTAAGCCCGTCGACCGAGGATGAGGCGGGAATATACTGGCGACGCAGTTGAATGAGCTTGCTTCGTAATTCGTATTCGGCTTGATGTCTAAGGTAATGGTCGGATATGACCACATCGGCCAGAACATCCGGGCCAAAAAGAACTTTATGAGCGTCGGTCATTTGATGAAACTCGATCGGAAACACATCGCCGGCATCCTGCAGTTCAGAGACGGTGAAATAGACGGGAATTGGATTACCGAGCCGCGCCCACTCGCGAATGCAGGCATTTGCATTTCTAAGATCTTCAGGCGTGATCTTTTGCAATGCGATGAGGATATTATAATCCGATTGGTGCGGAACAAAATCCCCGGCGGCTGCTGAGCCGTATAGGATCACGGACACGAGATTACGGCCGTGCGTCGCTTTCAGATCGTCGATAAAGGCATCAAAGAACGAGTACATAATTTACCAATCTCCTCCTGCACCGCCGCCGCCGAAATCGCCGCCGCCGCCGAAGCCGCCCCAGCCTCCTGACGATCCGCCCCAGTCACTCGATGACGAGGAACTGCCAGATCCGCTTGATAATATGCCACCGATTATCCACGGAAGGGCACTGGCAAGACCGCTGCCACCACCACCGCCGAATCCTCCGCCGCCCCATCGGTCGCGGTCACCTTTCGTCGGACCATCCTTCGAACGGTTAAATATAATGATAAGGAGGACGAGTATGATGATGGCACAGCAAAACAGGCCGCCGCCTGTCTCATCCCTGTTAGTCGTTCTGCCCGTGCCGGGAGTTTCACGCGGGGCGGTGGGGTCATTGTGTCGGCGGATGGTCGCAATATAGGCATCGACGGTATCGGATATGCCCTTTCCATAATTACCTTTGCGAAATTCCGGTACGAGATATTGCCGCTGCAGGCTGCCGACGAGACCGTCCGGCAACTCGTCCTCAAGGTCCCTACTTATCTGGGTAAAGTACTTACGGTCGCTGACGGCGACGAGCAGCAGGGCGCTCGGGTTATCATCCTCTTTCGAACCGATGCCCCAACCGCGGGCGACGGCCAGCGAATAATCAAATATCTGCCGCTCGCCGGTCGAATCGACAACTACGACAGCGATCTCGACCGAAGGGTTCGTTGTGTCTCGCAGCTGCGTTAGTTTTGCTTCGAGTTGCTGTTTAGTCGATGCGTCAATGACGCCGGCGTAGTCATTTACAAATCCCGTCGGTGCCGGCAGCGGTGAGGTGTTCTGCGACCAGGGCTGCGAACTCTGGGCGGCAGCGGCCTGCCATGATAGTAAAACTATCAATCCGGCGATCATGAGTTTCAGTTTTGCCGGCAGAGAGTTGGTCGTCATCAAGTTAAATTAATACTATCGTCAATTCTGTGTAAATTACGAATCACAACGGCCACGAGTTCGATAAATCACCGCGGAGCCTATTTAGAAACCGCCACGATCTTTGCGCGAAAAACCCGCATCGCCGCGCGCACCGCGGGATGTGCACGTGCATACTGATCGAGTTCCTCATCGCCGGGATCATCGCTTAATTCCGGCAGCGGAACGTCTGCCTCCGCCGGAAGAATTTCAGCCTTGAATTTTTCTACGTCGAAGGCTGGTTTAGCGGCGGCGGCGGTTGCCGCCATCGGTTCCGCGATCCGGCGGGTTGGAATTGCCTCTGCCGTCTCGCCGAACAGCATCCTGATCAGGGTGTCAGCGGTGCCGAGCGGCAGAAGGTCGTCGCCGGTCAGCAAAAGCCGCTCTTCATACGCGTCGTCCCAACGCGGGTCCTCAAAATGTGCGAGTTCGTCCGAGGAGAGCTGGGGCAGCCGCACCGGCCGGCTGTCGAATGCGGGTTCCGGCCTTAGGCGAGAGGGAAGCGGCAGTTCATCGGCTACCGGGCCGGAAAAGCTTTCCTTTAGATCCAGCGGCTCGTTGAACGGAGGTTCGGCAAACTGCTCAAAGTCCTCCGGCGGTTCCTCGGGAGGTACGAAATCAGCTGTCGGAGCTTCCGGCTCGATTTTCAGAGTTTTTTTTTCCGCGACCGGTGAAGAAACCGGGGCTGCTGGTGCTCGTTCGGCGGTGGTGATCTCGGGCATCGGGTGTCCGGCGGCCAAGGCGTCGAGCCGCTCGATAATGCTCTCGATCGAGGTAACGGTGCGCATCTCGATCAACTTGACGAGGCCGACCTCAAGCACGTAACGCGGGTGGACGGCCACACGCAGGCTCGCCTCGGTCACACACAGCGAGTTGAAGAATCTGAGCAAATCCGCCTCAGTAAAGGGCGCGGCCATTGCCTCCATTTCGTCCCGGCTGAAAGCGGCTCCCTCGAAAAGATGCTCCTCGCCTGAGGCTACCTTGAAAACAAGCAAGTCACGAAAAAGCCCAAGCACGTCACGGCAAAAATTCCTGAGGTCGTTGCCACCGCCTATCAGCTCGTCGACGACCATCAGGGCCTCTTTAGGCTGGCGCTCGGCGATCGCTTTGAGCGTTTTGGTCAGTATCGGCAGGCCGGCAAAACCGAGCGCGTTCGACACATCGGCGGCAGCGATCGTGTCACCCGAAAAGCTGATCACCTGGTCAAAATTAGACTGCGCATCACGCATCGAACCCTCACCCGAACGGGCGAGTTCACGCAGGGCGTCGTCGGAAATATCTATCTTCTCGGCGTCGGCGATCAGCCTCAGCCGATCAAAGATCTTCTGCAGCGGAATTGTGCGAAATTGAAACTCCTGGCATCGCGACAGTATCGTGTCGGGCACTTTATGCAGCTCGGTCGTGGCCATGACAAAGACCACGTTGCCGGGCGGCTCCTCGAGAGTTTTCAACAACGCGTTAAATGCAGGCTTCGAGAGCTGGTGGACCTCGTCGATGATAAATACCTTATACCGGTCCCGCGAAGGGTTGAAATTGATGTTCTCGATGATGGTCTCACGGACGTCATCGATGCCTGTGTGCGATGCGGCGTCGATCTCGAGCACATCCATCGAACGGCTCTCGGCTATCTCCAGGCACGAAGGGCAGATCGTCGGGTCGGTCAAAAGACAGGGCGACAAGTTTGGCCCGTCGGTCTTATGACAGTTGAGGGATTTGGCCAGTATGCGGGCCGTCGTGGTCTTGCCGACGCCGCGGGCTCCCGAGAACAAATAGGCGTGATGCAAACGGTCATGCTCGATCGCATTCCGCAGCGTTCGCGTAATTATCTCCTGGCCCGTAACCTCGCCAAAAGTCTGCGGCCGCCATTTTCGTGCAATGACCTGGTAACTCATTCGATGTGTAATTGTAAATCGTGAAGGTGGATTCAGCAATCCCCGGTTAGTGTTCAGATGGTCGGACGGCAGAAACCTACGGCCCATCCCGCACAAACAATCAGACGACCCATTTTAATTAAAGGGTCGTCTGAAGTGCGGAACTAAAAGCTCTTTCGGAATAGATACGAAGCTCTGATGAAGAACGTCCTTCCGTTCCGAATAAAGCCGGGTTCCTGCTGACCGGTGAACGGGTTAAATCCGTCGCGGTTTAGGTCATCGTTATATCCCACATAGAAGGCCTTGCCGGGGCTGGGTGCCCAACCCATCAGTGCCTGGCCGCTGTATCGACGGTCCAGCGAATTGTAGTCAAGCCTGAATCTGGCGGACAAAAACCGTGTGAACTGATACGTCGAACGCAGCGTAAGGATATCGGAATCGAAGGAGCGGCGGCGATTGTCGTGTCGTGTCAGGCGTGCTTTGCGGTAGCTGGCCGAGATCCGCAACGGGTCTGTAGGTTTGACCTCAGCGAATATCGAAGCATCCAGCTGACGTCCCGGGCCCGGATTTTGCAGCCCCGTGGCCGGGTCGAAGTAGAAGAAGTCGTAAGCGTTGCCGATGGTTCCGACGAACAGGCCGTAATTGAACCGTTTGTGCGGTGTCTGGTTGATATTTGCCGAAAGCCAATGCTGCCATACCGACCGTGTCGGGTCACCGAGGAACGTTCCCAATGGCCGAGTCGGTGACCGTTTCAGGCCAAACTCCTCTTCGAATATCCTCTCGTTTCCAGTGCCGGCCGAGAAATTTACGAAGGTACTTCGCTGAAGAGAGAGATTCAAATTAGTACCGACAGACATACTCTGGAGGCGTCCTTCCCAGTCGTAATTTACACCAATGTTCTGGTTCCAGCTCTTCTGGATCAGTTTTGCCTTCGGCTGGGTCTTTGCACTAAACCGGTTGAAAAAGAAGACGTAATTTGAATTCACGCGCCTCGTGAAACCCGTGTCTGCCCTGTAGTCTTTGCTGCGTCCGCCAGCCTCAAAAAACCATCCGTGGCGTTCGGTCGAGTAATCGAGATTAACGTAATAGCCGATGCCATTCCCCGCCCGGTACTGGTTAAACGGGCTGCCAAGCAGCGTCACGTTGTTGAAGGTCCCGCCCCCGCAAATCTGCCTGTTTAAGGCGGCCTGTTCGGTATCGAGGGTGGGCTCAAATTCCGGATCGAAAAAGCACCGTTTCGAGTGCGACCCAACTACCTGGAATGAAGAGGAAAGCTTAGGATTGAATTTTAGGCGTCCGTCGATGCCGGCAAGCAGGTTCTTCTGTTCGGGAAAACCGCGGTAGGTTCCAAAAAAACCGATATTATTCTCGGCCCCAAAATCCCGCTTGACACGGACCACTGCAAACATGGCGTTCTTGTCCAGGAATTCATCAATTCGGGGTCTTATGGAAGGATCGTTCCGGTCGTCCTCAGCGTAATTACCGGGCGCTTTGTCGGAGGCCGCGAGAATTCCAAACGATATCTTACCTTGTTTGCCGGTCAACTTGACGGCCACATCTGGGTCGACGATGTTCCTCGAGTGGAACACCTGCAGCGGCGAGCGAAATATGTCGGCCCCTTCCAGAAAGAACGGGCGCTTCTCTTCAAAAAATATCGGAAAGCGTTGATTGGCCGAAACTACCGGTGCATCTGCTTCGATCTCGGCGAAATCCGGATTTATGGCCGCATCGAGCGTGATACTCGGCGTCAAAGTATATTTCAGTGTCACGCCGATCTCGCTTTTGATCGGCTGATTCACAAAGCGGCCCGGATCGATAACGCCCGGCGACAGTTGATAGCGAGGTATCGTCCGCACTCGCGTGCCCGTTTCGGAAAGAGTAATGCTGGGCACGACCTCGAGCGTCCGTTCGTACTTCACATCATCGAGCCCGGTGATCTTGCCATGCTTGATCAGGAAACCTGAAACGTCGCGGTCGTCAGGCATCCACTGGTTGAATTCGTCGTTGAACCTGTCGATATTTCGTGCGACATTAAAGCCCCACAACTTTCCCTTACCCGCCGTATAGCGGATAGACTTGAAAGGGATCTTGATCTCGACTGACCATCCCCAGTCTTCGATTACGCCCTTCGATTCCATTACGATGTCGACCGAGAAATCGGCACCTTGACCCTCCGTAAATATGCCGTCCTGTTGTATTCCGAGTGGGTTAAAGCCGAGCACATATGCCCTTCTCTGATCGTTATACGTGTCCAGCCATATTCGCACGTTATCTTCACCGAAGACGTTGTCGCGTTTTGCCAAAGTGGCCCGGATCTTATCTTTTTCATCCCAACACTTGAATGCAACGTACAGATTTTTCTCGTCATACATTACATACACTTCAGTCGGCTTAGAAGGAGCGGTATTATAGCCGGGGCTCGTCTGGTAAAAATCCTTAAAAACAGCCGCTTGTTTCCATGCCTCTTCATCCACCCGACCATCAATTACGGGAACAGCCGGCGCTTTGGGAATAACGATCGGAATGCCTTTCTCGGGCGGCACTTCGATCTTTGATCCACGCGAAGGAGAATTGCCGTTTGTTCCGTTTACCGCGACATCGGCCGTGGGCAAACTGCCCCCGGATTGAGCACCGACGTGAAAAACCAAAAGGGTCAGAAGAAGAAATGTAAGGATCGAACTCTTCATAAAACGCGTTGTCTGAGTCAACCGGTGTGCTATTACAACGCTGACTGTAACGCAATTCCGGTCAAAAAGTTTCAATAAAAATCCGGAAGGAGATTGACCTTCCGGACGCTCGAAGTTAATAAGTGTCGGCGATCTGGCTGGAATTGCGAAGCACGATCTTACCTTCCGTAGCGATCTTAAATGGGCGGCCGCCATCGCGAACTCGATACTTGGCGCTGCCATCCCCGCCGCTCACGTGCGTAACGCTTATGCCGTCCCCGTGGACTTCGCTGCCCGTCACGTCCAAATCGGCGGAGACCTGCTCAGGGAGTGTCAAAACCACAGCGCCGTCGCGTGAGCGAGCATTCAGCGAACGAAAATCGCCTTCAAGATTTATTGCCCCCTCGGTCGATTCTACATGGACGTCACCTGCAAAGCCGATGACTCGAACCCTTCCGTCCGTGCTGTTGACCCTCAGGCTGCCGCTCCCGTCCCTGACATTGATCGAATCATCAGTACCGGTTAGCTGGACATCACCTTTGACGCCCTCAATTCGTATCTCGCCACTGGCATTGATCTTTAGATTGGAGGCCTTGGGAACGTATATCTCTATGCGAACGCGATTTTGGTTAGAAAACATCCGCCTGTCGCGGACGTCTCCGGTCTGATTATTGACCGTCAGGGTCACCAGCGAATCGGTGTGGGACTCTTTTATGTCGAGAGGTTTATCGTCCCTTCCAGGTGAAAATTGCGTAACTCGGTATTGGACCTCATTCTTGTCCCAGCCGCGAACACTTACCGAGCATCCCTTCGCATCAACACTGACCATGGGAACCCCTTTCACGGGGAACGACGCACTCTTTTTTTCGACTCTCGGCATTGCAGGAAAGAGCATCGCATCGCCGAACCGCCCCATGACTTCCTGTTTGGCGATCTGAGCCTCGGCCATCTTTTCGGCTAACTCTTCGAATTTGAGTTCACTTGCCGCGAGCGCGACCGAGTCAGCGGTGATCCGTGCTATCTCAGGCCCCATTTTCGCCAACTTTGCGTGTGTCTTTGCCAATTCTTTTTGGGCGATCACCGCACTATCTTTCACTGCTTTGGCCACTTCTTTATTGATCTTGGCCGCATTTACACCTGATACATTGATGTCGAAGTCCAAGCTATCATCATCGGCCCCTTTTTGCGGAAGCAAATTGGTTGCGGGCAAAACCGTTCTACCATCGTTCTTCTTACCGATGGAGAGAGTGCCGTTAACACTGTTAAGCCTAATTTCGACATCGCCGTTGCCCAGTTTCCCGTAAAGATCGCGGCCGACATACTTTCCTTTTCTCACCGGAAGGCCAAAATCATTTGTAATGCTGCCATTCAGAGAGTCCGCCTTGACCGTCGCGTTCGAATCCGACGGGATAATAAGGTTTACCTTGCCGTTGACCGTATTGAGCGAGATCTTGCTGCCGCTTTCGAGCCGATCAAAATCGGCCGCCACTTCGCCATTGACGGTCGACAGCCGTGCCGTTCCGCGAATGTTAGACGCCCTGACCGAGCCGTTTACTGCAGAAACCCGTGTCACATTGGTGAAGTTTGACACCGTTACCGAGCCGTTTACCGTTTCGACCTCGTTAAGTACCGCACCGCGAGGCACCCTGAGTCGGTATTCGACCGTGAGCTTGCCGCCGTTCCGCCACCTGTCATTACTAATGATCTTCCGGTTATCATAATCGCTTTCGACACTGAAGAACTCAGGCCGCGAATCTATCCTTACCTCAACTTCGGATAATCTCTCTCTGGTATCGGCGATCTTTGTATACGACAAATGGACCTCGTTCCGGTCCCATGCTTCTACAACGATCGGCCCGTTCACATTCGATATACGGACGCGGCCGTTAGCATTCAGCGGATATGTCTGCTCAAATTTTTCGGTTTCGTCCTGGACCATCACCGCGGCGGACGGAGCCTCGACAAAACTAACTTCGTCGACCGTGGCTCCGCTGTCCTGTGATGAAAGAACTAACCCTGCGAATAGCACTGTGTAAAACCAACTCATGATTGATGCTCCCTAAAATTGTCAGGAAATTTCCCTTACTATGAGCAAAACACCATCGGTACGTCCTTTATGACAATTTTTTGCTGACAAGGCCAATTGTTACCGGCTTGGCTCGATTAATTGTTTGATGTCCGTTTAACCTGCATGGCTGGCCACTTTCCACCTTTGTTTATGGTCAGACCTCGACGCCCTATGGTAGTATTAACGTTTTCGTTTTCCCGACCGAAAGCGAACTCCCAAGCCTGATCTATCGCGGGTTGACTATTGTGTTGTCATCCTAAGGTTACAGCAGCGATGATGGAACGAGAAACAATACCGTCAATGCCTCTATCCGATGAAATACATCACTCTATCGCCGATGCGGAGGATATTGAGGAGGTTTGGGACCCGACTATTACCGTCGGGGACGTTTTTAGGAATCTCGTTCGTCATCCCGCCCAGATAATCACACGCTGGAATTGGAAATCTGCCTCACTGGGGGCTCTCCTGCGTGCATCATTCTACTTTACAGTCTATCAGGCCAGCCGCGAGAGTTGGCTCGTAACGCTAACGGCCGTATTAGTTGAGTTAACGTTCCGCTTTTTGACAACTGGAATGTCCGGGGCGGTCGTCCAGTCGTTTCGAAAAGCCCAGCCGGTCTGGCTGGCAAACCTGATCGTATCTATAATGCTCCCGGCATTTAGCCACACTGTCGAGTTTGTTACCCACTATGCACAAGAGAGGTATTTTTTCGATATATTTGCATCTTCTCAGAATAGTGTTGCCCGTCAGCGTGCATTTGCGATCTCGGTCCTTTTCTCGGTTATATCTGCTCTATTTAATCTGTTTGCAATGAAACATGGCGTCCTGCTCGTCGGAGCCGGTATCGAAACCAGGTCGTTCAAAGACGATATCAAGCGAATGCCTCGAATGGTCGGTGAATTCACTGCTTTTCTCCCTGTGCTGATCTCGAAATATGTTGAAAACGGCAAGTTCATAAAGGCCCTGGCGACACTTACCGCGTTTGGCATCGGAGTGGGGACGATACTCGGTACGTTCCGAGGCAGGTGGGAATGGGCATATCGCAGTGCTGCTGGTGCGTGGGTGATTCTGCTGTTCGCAGTGATTCTGACGTTCTCCGTCCGCTATGTACTATTGCGAAAGGGGAAAATGTATCGTAAGCGATATTGATCCGCTGCCCTTTCTGAAAGCACTTAATGCTCGAACTTGTATTTGCAAACCTTAGAGTCCGGCCCTTTCGCACATTGATCAGTGTGATCGGCGTCGCCCTGGGCGTCGTGCTGGTGATCCTTTTCACCGGACTGGCTCGGGGTATGACAAACGACATGGCCAAACGTGCCGCCAACTGGAAGGCCGAGATCGTCTTCACCCGTCCCGGCGGTCTTGATACGATGAGTTCGAACGCCGCCGTCAATGTCGAATATGCCGCTCGGCTTTTGCAGATCGATGGTGTGGCATCAACGGTCCCGGTTCTGAGATACGTATCGTCTGAATCCAGCGGACGGTTTGGAATAAGGCAGGTCGACGGTGTGGAGTGGGAGCCTTTTTCCAGAATGAACGGGATTGATCTGGTCGAGGGCCGTGCCGCAACGGCAGTTGACGAGGTCGTCATAGATGAGCGTCAAGCGACTGACGACAACCTGAAGGTCGGGGACCCATACGAACTGTTCGGCGGCCAGCAATACAGAATTGTCGGCATTTTCTCTCCGCCGTCAGGATCAAGGACAAAGCTCTCGCTGGCGGGGCTGCAGGATGCGATGCAGACCGATAAATGTACCTACATCCTTGTCAAGATCAACGACGGCGCTGATGTCGACACGGTGGCCGCCCGCATTAACCGGGAACTCCCCGGTAACAAAATAAATCTGACCCGTGACCTGATCATCGACGCGCAAGAACGCCTGCCGGGCCTAAATACGTTCTTGCGCGTCCTTGTGCTGCTCGCGGCTTTTGTCAGTACGATCTTTGTACTGCTTTCGATGTACACGACCATCACCGAACGTAGGAAGGAGATCGGTATCCTTAAATCGCTCGGGGCCTCGACATCGTTCATCATCGGTACGATCGAAGGCGAGGCTTTGGTTATCGGGGTGCTTGGGATTTTGTTCGGCTTATTGTCGTCTTTCGCCGCTGCATATCTGATCGGCAGCCAGTTCGGCCTCGCGTTCGAATTCAGTTCCGGTTGGGTCGTGACCGCCACAGCCATCGCCGTCGGCGGCAGCCTCGCCGGTGCCCTCTACCCCGCCTGGCGTGCCTCAAAGATCGATCCTGTCGAGGTTATGGTGAATGAGTAAAATCTGATCAAGCGGCCTTTCGTGTAGTCACTTTTCGGATCTCCTCATCAATTCGTTCTGCGAGAAAGATCTTTACAAGTGATTGATATGGCACGTCGCGTTTGTTTGCGATCAGCTTCAATTCCTCGAGCATTGCCTCGGGCAGCCTCAATGATATAGTTTTCACAGAAGGTTTGAGGTTGGAGAGTACGACCCGTCGTTTGGCGCTCGGCCAATCTACGTATTCAGTGGAATCGTTTTTGTCCCAGAACTCCCTCTCTTTATCCTCTGTTTTGAACTTAGGTATTTTCTTTTTCATTTTGATAGGCCTTTCTTTCTTTTTTATTCATGTCTCGTGCAGAGATCACGCGTATTAGGTCCCGCCGAATTGTAAACACAAGGAATAATCCTCTTCCAGTATTAGTTTGTCCCAGGGCATAATACCTGCTCTCAGATTGAGAATGCTTTACGTCCTCTGAGACGATCATGGGGAGGTTGAAAAAGATCTGCTCACATTCTGATGGCGAAACACGGTGGCTGACCCAATTCTTCTCAGCATTCCCTTCATCCCAGTCGAATCCGGTGGCTTTTTCCAATAGATCCCGTCGATCCATTTATGTAGTGTATATGTCTAAGATATACATTTCAATAAATTAAGCGCCTCCTTAAGCACAAAATTCCTGAAAATCTTGTTATTTGGCCGCAGGTGGATTATTCTGTATTTATCGTTTCATAGACGCAACAGAATTGCACTTAGCACAGGAGCTGTGTATCAAATGGGAAATCTTAGCCTAGTAAAAAGTTTATCCCATCTCCGCGAGGAACAGAAATATACCGACGAGGTCTTGCTCGACTCGTGGGGAATAGCCTTAGTGCGGGGCAGTTTGGCCGAGATCTCCGGCGATCCGAGCTCGGGAAAGACGAGCCTGCCGCTTAATTTGTTCTCAAAACTCACCCAAACGGGTGAGATCTGTGCGGTGGTCGATTCGGCAAACAGCTTTGACCCGTGCTCGGCCGTTCTCGCCGGGGTCGAGCTTGAGAATCTGCTGTGGGTAAAATGTGGCGGCAATATCGAAAAGGCATTTATGTCCGCCGATATGCTGGTTCAGGCAAAAGGTTTTGGTGCCGTCTGGTTCAACCTCAACAGCCTCTCGCAAAAGCAGCTTCGCATGGTGCCGAAAACCTACTGGTACCGCTATCGCAACCGGATAAAGGAAACGCCCACGATCTTCCTGGTCACGGGGGCTGAGCCGGTGACAGGTTCGGCTTCGCAGCGGTCATTTGCCTTTACCCGCGAGCGTGCCATCTGGTCGGGCAGCGGTCGGTATAAACTGCTGCGGGAGTTTCATCTGGACTGCCCTTCGCGAAAGGGCATGAACTTTTCGCGGGAAAATGGCGGGACACGGGACAAAGCTGCTGCTGTAGCCGCTAACAGCGGTACTATCAGTTATTTACCGACGGCTATCCCTGTCCCGAAAGTGTCCCACGGTGGGACAAAAACACACTTTCCGGCAGCAGAACAGCGGAATAAGCCGCTTTTTTTTGGCGGGTCTTTGTCGGTAAAGATCGAGTTTGATTACACGGAGGTTTAATGCAAAAGCCCGACCGTGAAGAAGGGTGATACACGATTGCTGATGTTGAATGTTACGCCCTTACTAACGTGCGGGCTTGTGCAATAGATTTATATGCTCAGACTATACGCATGCATCATCTCCCCTGAGCCAAAGCGTGACCGCAGTGCGCTGATGGCGGCGGCTCGTGAATTCTCGCATTCGATCGAGATGCTCGAGGATGGCGTTATTTTTGACGTCAGCGGGCTCGAAAGGCTGATCGGCAAGCCGCGGGTGATAGCCGAGAAGATACTCGAGCATCTTCGTGCCCAAAACATTTCCGGCAGCATTGCCGTCGCCGATACGGTCGATACGGCATCTCTGCTGGCCAGGCAAAAGAAAGGACTCGAGCACATCCATCTTCCAGACTCTTTTCAAAAACTGCCCTTGCGCGATCTCGAGATCGAGCAGGACACGCTCAATGTTTTTCATGATCTCGGATTTCGACGTGTCGAGGACCTGCTTGCCATCCCGCGGGATGAACTCATCCGGCGTTACGGCCGCGAATTCGAGAGCGTGGTCAAAACTATCGAGCAGCAGGGTGAACGATTGTTGGTTCCGAACGTTAAAGAAAATCACGTCGCCTGGGCATACGATCTCGATTTCCCGGTCGAGGATTTTGAACAGCTTATTTTTATCCTCAATCACGGCCTGGATAAGATCTTTGCCGAGGTGCGGCATTGCGGCTTCAGCACCGAGCATCTGGATATATCGTTTCGCCTGCAAAATAAAACAGGGCGAGATTATGAGATAAAAACGTCCTTTCCGACGCTCGATAAGACATTCTGGCTCAAGCTGATAAACCTGCGGATCTCGATGGCTCCGCCCGAGGCGGGCATCATGGCATTTCGCGTGACCGCGTATTTTACACGGCCGCGTCCGGCACAGCGTGGGCTTTACGCCGTTTCCCGGCCTGAGCCCGAAAGCCTGCTGCTGACGGTCGGCAAGCTCAAAAAGCTGGTCGGCGAAGACAACGTCGGCGTGCCTGTGATACTCGACCAGCGTCTTGCCCGGCCTTTTGCACTCGATGTCGATGCATTGCCAAAGGGCAAGGAGAAGCTCGAGGTGCGCGAGAAACATTCGGTCATCGCGTTCAGCTATTTTCACCCGCCAATTCCTGCAGAGGTTCTCGTGCGTGATAAACGCCTGATCTTTATCAGGACCAGGCTTTTTGCCGGACATGTCAGGGAATATAGCGGCGTGTGGCGATCGAATTCCAAATGGTGGGACCGCTCGTGGAAGACCCAGGAATGGGATGTAGAGATAGAGAACCACGGCATCTACCGCCTGTGCAAGGTAGATAACGATTGGTTTCTAGCGGGGGAGTATGACTGATTCCAGATTCCAGATTCCAGATTTCGGATTTCGGATTTCGGATTTCGGATCTTTTTGTTTTGGTTTGATTTGGAATTTGAAATCTGAAATTTGGAACTAACGATGTTTAGCGAGCTACACACGCGTTCAGCCTTCAGCTTTCTCTCATCGGGATCTGTCCCCGAGAGTCTGGTCCGGCGCGCTGCCGCATTGAATATGCCGAGCGTGGCATTGCTTGATCGCGATACTGTCTCGGGTGCTGTTCGCTTTCATTTTGAAGCTAAGGAAGCGGGTATCAGGCCTATCATCGGTGCCGAGATCACCATGGATGACGGCAGCCTGCTCCCGCTCGTCCCGCTGAACCTGGCCGGTTATCAAAATCTCTGCCGCCTGATCACGACCATAAAATTGCGTAACAAAAAGGGCGAGCATTTTGCCACCCGTCAAGACATTGAGGGACACTCCGCCGGCCTCCTCTGTTTTACCGGCGGTGCAGACGGCTTTATGCACAACAGCATCCGGGACCGTCGCGGCCAGATCGATCTTGCATGGCTCAATTATGTATTTGAAAAGCGGCTGTATGTCGAGCTGCAGCGGCACCACCTTCGCAGCGAAGAGGCCATAAATCAATCGCTGCTTGGGCTCGCACACAAGCTTAGGATCCCCTATTTTGCCTCGAACGGCGCCTATTACGCCGATGCCCTCGATCGTGAGCTTTTTGACGTATTTACGTGTATCAAAAACCACTGCCCGATCTACGATGCCGGCAAGCTGCTCTCCGAGAACAGTGAACGGTATCTCAAATCAGAGGCTGTCATGCTCCGGCTTTTTGAGGACCTTCCCGAGGCCGTTCGGATCACGGCCGATATAGCCTCGCGTGTAAATTTCTCGATGGAGGAGCTTAGATATAACTTTCCCGATTATCCCGTGCCGCCGGGCGAGACCATGGATTCCTTCCTGAAGGGGCGTGCGGAAGCCGGTGCCGTTCACAGATACGGAGCGCTCACGCCGCAGGTGCGTGAAAAGCTCGACAAAGAATTGACCCTGATCCGCAAGCTCAAGCTCGCGGGGTATTTCCTTGTCGTTTGGGACATTTCCGAATTTTGCCGAGCCGAGCAAATACTTGCCCAAGGGCGCGGCTCGGCGGCGAATTCGGTCGTCTGCTACGCACTCGGCATCACGGCTGTCGATCCTATCAAGGCAAACCTGCTTTTCGAACGATTTCTTTCAGAAAATCGCGATGAGTATCCCGATATCGACATCGACCTGCCATCCGGCGACGACCGCGAAAAGGTCATTCAGCATGTTTACAAGAAATATGGAGAACGCGGTGCGGGCATGACTGCCAATGTGATCTCGTATCGCGGCAAATCCGCTATTCGCGAGGTTGGGAAAGTGTTCGGGTTTGATGCCGACTCTCTCACACAACTTTCGAAGATCAATTCTCATTACGAACTTTTCAAGGGTGAAGAACTGAATCGCCGGCTAAAGGAAGAAGGGTTTGATCCGGCCGATAGTGTGCGGCTACAAAAATTCTCTGAGCTTTACACGCGAATATTGGATTTCCCGCGGCATCTCGGCCAGCACTCGGGCGGGATGGTCATATCGCTGGGCCGCCTCGACGGCGTAGTGCCGATCGAGCCCGCATCGATGGAGGGCCGCAACATAATTCAGTGGGACAAGGACGACTGCGAACGTCTCGGCATCATCAAGGTTGACCTGCTGGGGCTCGGCATGATGGCCGTGCTGCGGGATACGATCACGCTCATAAGTGAGAACCACGGCCGGCAATTTGGTCTGTACGAATTGCCGTATGACGATCCAAAGGTATACGAAACGCTGCAGGCCGCTGACACTATCGGCATGTTCCAGGTCGAGAGCCGGGCGCAGATCGCCTTTCTGCCAAAATCGAAACCTGCTTGCTTCTACGATATCGTCGTTCAGGTCGCCATCATCCGCCCGGGGCCGGTGGTGGGCAACATGCTCAGCTCGTATATAAAGCGGCGGCAGGGAATTGAGAAGATCGATTATATTCACCCACGACTTCAGACGACGCTGGAACGCACGCTCGGCGTACCGCTCTTTCAGGAACAGCTCCTGAAGATCGCGATGGACATCGCCGATTTTTCGGGCGGCGAGGCCGAGGAACTTCGCCGAGCCATGGGCTTTAAACGCGCCGACCGGCGGCTGGTCGCCATCGAAGAAAAGCTCCGGGCAGGTATGGAGCGGAATAACATAGGAACGGAAACCCAGGATCTCATCGTCAAATGCGTAAAGGCATTTGCCAATTACGGCTTTCCCGAATCTCACGCAGCCAGCTTTGCTCTGCTGGCATACGCATCCGCCTATTTCATCGTCCATTACAGAGCTGAGTTCATGACGGCGATGTTCAATAATTACCCGCTCGGGTTCTATTCCGCGGCAACGCTGGTAAAGGACGCACAGCGGCACGGCCTGCATTTCCGCCCGCTCGATATCAACCGTTCGCAGTATCTCTTTTCTATCGAGGATGGCGATGTGCGGGTCGGCCTTAATTTCGTCCGCGGGCTGAGAGAGGAAATTGCACGAGCGATAGTTGCTGAACGAGATGATCCCATGCGGGTGTGCCGCTCTATTTGCGGTGAGGCTTGCCTCACCGAACAATCGTCTTCTATTCATGCGGCTATGCCGTCGCTTCCTAATAACGGCGGCATAGCCGCGAGAGATGGGGCCCGCGATCCGGAACAGCATAGCTGTTCCGCAAATAGGGCGGCGAAGCCGCAAACATGTAAATGCGAGTGGTATACCAGCATCGACGACCTCATAAAGCGGGTTCCCGAGATCAATAAGCGCGAGATCCGGGCCCTCAGCATGGCCGGTGCGTTGAATTTCGATAATACGGTCCACCGCCGTCATGCCCTCTGGCAGTCGGAGCTTGCTATACGGCCCGCGGCCGAACTCTTTACCAACGCCCCGGTAGAAACAGATGAAGCACCATTTATACGCAAAATGGAGGGGCTCGAGCTGGTCGAGGCAGACCTAAAAAAGACACGCATCTCGATCGGGGCGCACCCGATGGCGTTCATTCGCGAAGACCTGAATAAAAAGGGCGTGCTCACGGCCCAGCAGACCAGGAGCCTGCGAGGCAGGGAACTGGTAGCCGTGGCCGGGGCTGCCGTTATCCGTCAGCGCCCGATGACGGCCAAGAACGTCGTATTCATTACGCTCGAGGACGAAACAGGCCATTCGAATTTTGTAGTCATGCCCGACGTTTTCGAGCGATTTAGGGCAGTGATCAATCAAAATGATTTTCTTCTGATAAAGGGAATAGCCGAGGAACGCGGGCTAATAAAGGGATTATACTTTGAGGCGATCAAGGGCCAATTTACCGCCGCGGTCGACACACATAATTTCAGGTAAAGTCCCGGTTAATAATAGTCGTCCAACAGGCGTGAGTTGCCCTTACCTTTCTTTTTAGGCATACTTTTTTCTTAGCAGGACGCTTGTCATCGATAGCCGTCGCCAGCCCTCTGGCAGTAAATATGCAAAGCAAACCAACCCCGAACGCTAGCTACAGTATTACCCTTCGCGTTCGAATTCATAATCAGCCCGGAAAACTTGGTGAGCTCACTACGGCGATCGGAGCAGCAGGCGGTGATATCGAGGGCATCGATATCGTCAGTGTCGGGAAAGACTTCCTGATAAGAGATCTAACGGTAAATGCCGCGAGCGAAACCCACGACAAAGAGATCGCAGCCTCGATAGAAAATATCGACGGCGTCGAAGTCATCAACATCTCAGACAGGACATTTTTGATGCACCTCGGCGGAAAGATCGAGGTTATCTCAAAAATGCCGTTAAAGACGCGATCCGACCTTTCGATGGCATATACGCCCGGTGTTGCCCGCGTCTGCCAGGCCATACATCTCGACCCGGAAAAGGCTTTTAATTTG
Source organism: Pyrinomonadaceae bacterium (assembly GCA_041751355.1). Lineage (GTDB taxonomy): Bacteria > Acidobacteriota > Blastocatellia > Pyrinomonadales > Pyrinomonadaceae > OLB17. The sequence goes on along the minus strand of JBGSXN010000057.1, from coordinate 20,872 downwards.
ACGATCAAAAAGAACACCGTTGCGGTCGTTTCGGACGGAACCGCTGTTCTCGGCCTTGGCGATATCGGCCCCGCAGCCGCGATGCCTGTGATGGAGGGCAAATGTCAATTGTTCAAGGAATTCGGCGGCGTCGACGCGTTCCCGATCTGCCTTAATACCAAAGACCCGCACGAGATCGTCCAGACCATAAAGAATATATCCGTCGCCTTCGGTGGCATTAACCTTGAAGATATATCCGCCCCCCGATGCTTCGAGATCGAAGAACGGTTGAAGGAAGAGCTTGATATCCCCGTCTTTCACGACGATCAGCACGGAACGGCTGTCGTGGTGCTTGCCGCGCTGATCAACTCCCTAAAGATCGTCGGCAAACGAATGGAAGATGTAAAAATCGTTGTAAATGGCATAGGCGCCGCCGGCGTGGCATGTTCGAAGATCGTAATGGCCGCGGGCGTAAAGAACATTATCGGATGCGATACGACCGGGGCGATCTACGCCGGCCGCAAAGAGAACATGAACTGGGTCAAGGATTGGTATGCACGCCATACCAACCCGGATAAAGAAGAGGGCACGATCCACGAAGTAATTAAGGGCGCCGATGTCTTTTTCGGCCTTTCGGTACCGGGCATAATCGACGAGACTGATCTTGCCAACATGGCCACGGGCCCGATCGTTTTTGCGATGGCCAATCCTACCCCCGAGATCATGCCCGAGGACGCCGCCGGCCACGTAGCCGTTATGGCCACAGGCCGCTCAGACTATCCCAATCAGATCAACAACGTGCTTTGCTTTCCTGGCATTTTCCGAGGAGCTTTGAATTGCCGGGCCTCTCGCATAAATGAGGCGATGAAACTCGCCGCCGCCCATGCTATCGCTGAGATCATCGGCCCCGACGAACTCCATCCCGACTACATAATTCCGTCGGTATTCGACCGCAGGGTCGGCGAAGCGGTTGCTGCCAAAGTCGAAGAAGCTGCCTATGAATCAGGCGTTGCCAGGCGCCACCGCTCAACCTCGGATTCCGAATTCTGATTAGGTTAGATTCAATACAGAATTCTTGCGTTTCGTTTGAGATACTTTGCTAAGATGTCAAAAGGCATATTGTGATCAGATCAAAACTACAGGAATTAACGGTAGAGGAATTTGCGAACACGATAACCCACGGTTTCGGGTTAGTTTTAAGTGTTGCCGGATTTTTCGCCCTTGTAATTCTCGCGGGACTGCGCGGCGATCCTATACTGATCGCCGGTTGTGTTGTCTACGGATTATCGCTCGTAATTCTTTACGCCGCCTCGACCGTTTATCACGGAGCGACGTCGCCGGCGTTGAAGAAGAATCTTCAGATCGTCGACCATTGCTGCATATATCTGCTTATCGCGGGCAGCTATACACCTTTCGGGCTCGTGATTGCCAGCGAGTCATTCGGGCTCGGGTTGCTGGCTGGTATTTGGGCATTCGCTTTGGTCGGTATTCTGATCAAGGTCTTTATCCGCGACCGTTTTCCTGCCATTTGCGTTGCGTCCTATGTGATCATGGGATGGCTCGGCGTTCTGGCAATACAACCGCTGTTTGAGACGTTGGGCATTATGCCTGTCGCTCTCGCGATTGCCGGCGGCCTCGCATATACGTTTGGGGTTATCTTTTTTCCCTGGAAGAGTATTCGACACCACCACGCCATTTTTCATGTGTTTGTTCTGACAGGCAGCATTTTCCATTACGCCGCCGTCATTCTTTATGTAGTTCCCCACGTCGCGGCGGTTTGATCCCTTTCGAAATGGCAAAGAACGTCAGGATCGGCACCTGCGGGTTTGGCAGGGCAAAGCGGCCGGAGTATTTCGAAACTCTGCCCGTAGTCGAGATCCAGCACACGTTTTATCAACCTCCACAGATCGAAACGCTCGAGAAATGGCGCCGGTCTGCGCCGGAAGATTTCGAATTTACCCTTAAGGCATGGCAACTAATCACCCACGAAGCCTCAAGCCCGACCTACAGACGGTGTACCCGGCCATTCGCCGATGAGGAAGAGGCCGAAGGGGCCGGATTCTTCAAGCCATCGTCAGTAGTCAGCGAGGGTCTCAAAACCACGCTAGCGAGTGCAAAAGCTCTGCGTGCGCGAACGATTTTGTTTCAGTGCCCTGCCAAATTTCAGCCTTTGCCCGAGAACATTCTGAATATGAAGCGGTTCTTTGCCGATATCGATCGCGGGGATTTGAATCTGGTTTGGGAGCCGCGGGGCAAAGCCTGGGAAGACGAGATCGTGCGAGAAATATGTGAGGAACTCGACCTCTGGCACTGCGTCGACCCGTTTGCTGGGCCGACCGTGACGCCTGATCGTTGCTACTACCGGCTTCACGGCATTCCACGCTGGCGATACACCTACGAGGAAGAAGAACTTTTTGAGCTCGTTACACTACTCCCGGACGATCGTCTCTCTTACGTTTTCTTTAACAACATAACGATGAAGCAAGACGCGATGCGTTTCAAAAAGATCGTCGACGAATTTAATTCCGATGTCGATTAGCAAAATCATGTAACTCCCTAACCGACCGAAACGTCTACTGCAATGAACAACTACCGACGGCAATGTCGAAACAACGGCATCTAGATCGGCTGTTTATTCAAGAAATTATCTGGAGGTTACATTATGAAAAGGTTTTTATTGACTGTTCTGGGGGCTGCGGTGTTTTTTATGGGTCTTGGGGCTCTGGTCGAAAATGTCGGTGCCCGGTTCAAGTCCGATGAGAAAGCACTCGAGCTCATTAAAAAAGCACGTCAGGCGCTAGGCGGCGATGCAGCGATATCGGCTGTAGAGAGCATGAAGATCGTCGGGCGGTCGACCCACACTTTCGATACCGATGGGCAGACGCGCAGTCAAGTAGGTGAGGTGGAGATCGCACTCCAACTCCCAAACCAATTAAGCCGCACGTTTCGGTTTGGCAACGGTGAAGGTCCGAGTAAGCACGAGTTCCACGTCCGAAGCATTGAAGGAGGGCCCGAAACCACGGCGTTTGCTCGTGGATTCTCGAATGGGCCCGGTGGACTTGAGGCCGTGATCGCCCGTTCCGCCGATGGAAAGATCCAGGGTCTGGATCCGGCGGTCAGAGCCGAGATGCTTGCGAAGGCCCACTCAGCGACCGTTATCGGTCCGGGGGAAACCCGCGAGTTCAAGATCTACAGGAAGGACGGGGAGTCTGTATCAACTCCAGACGGCAACGCCCAGATCTTTTTGCGAAGAGCTGAAACCGAAGCCGCCCGTGCGGCGGGCGGTGAGCGGGCTCACCGGATCATCGTTCGTAAGGAAGACGGTACATTTCACGAACTAAATACAGATGGGGGCAGCACCGCTATCATGACTGCCCCTTTGGCTGAAATGAAGGCCCGTATCGCCGCCGAATCAGCCCTCGCTGCCGCTCCCATTGCGGTGGCTGGGAACCGGCAAAACGAAATGCTCCGTACGACGCTCGCCTTGCTGCTTACCGCTCCGAAGGGCGTTGACGTCTCATATGTTTTTGGCGGAGAGGCAATCATCGATGGGACACCCTGCAACATCGTTTTAGCCACGTCGGGCGGGTCAACCTACAAGATCTACTTGTCTCAATCGACAAGCCTGCCAGTAGCGATGGCTTTTAGTGCACCGCGCGTGTTCTTTAGGCGCGACATGATCCCATCGAGCGACGGTTCGGGTATCGGACGTACGACCTATAAGACCGACGGCGTCTCAACCGATGAGGTCATGGTCAAGTATTCCGACTATCGCGAGGTAAACGGAGTACAGCTTCCGTACCGCTGGACGCAGATCAACGGCGGCAGCTTGAGTGAAGTGCTCGAAGTTACAAGCTATGAAATTAATCCCTCGGACATTGGGGAGAGGTTTCAAAACCAGCGGATCTTCGTTCGTGGCAACAAGGATAACGGGCAGTAAATCTTAATCGAAATCCCCTTTCGGATGGCTGTCTGAAGAGGCAGCCATTCTTTGTGAGGGTAATAGGGCCTGATGCCTCTACTTTACGAGAGAACTCCGAGAATCCTTTTCCGTCCGAGATTGCCGTTCCAGATCGGCGGCTACTGCGCGAATCTCGCCGTAGGTGTAGTCGTCGCCGAGGATCTCTTTTATCTGGCCGAGGCCGGTTAGCTTGTTGATACTGAGAAACGCCTGGCGTATCGGCGGGATCTTGTCGGGGGAAACGAGGTCATCGACCTTTAGCTCGCCGGTGGCGATGTATCGTGCCAAGTGGTTTTCGATCGTGCTGATGGCAAAGGAGCGTTCGGCGGCTATGTCGGGAATCGACTTTCCTGAACGAAACATCTGAAAAGAGATCGAATAGGTGTCATTGCCATTGCGATCGCGTTTGGTTCGCTGTTTCCGCTCCCTCTTTTGGACCTTTTGATCGATCCGGGTTTGCAGGCCCTTTCGCTTGCAGTAGTTGCGGATCTCGTGGAGAAAATCCGCCCCGTATTTTTCGAGCTTCAGATCGCCGACGCCCGATATCTTTCGCAGATCGGGAAGCGTAAGCGGCAGAAACGTGGCCAATTCGATAAGCGTTGCGTCGGAAAAGATGACGTAGGGCGGAACATTTTCGCCGCGGGCCAAAACAGCTCGTACATTTCGGAGATCGTTAAACAGGTCGCTGTAATGTTCGAGGCCGGTGGTTCCGGCGTACTTATTTTTCTTCTCTTCCCTGATCCTCGCTTTTATAAGTTCGACACTGGTCCGGCCCTGCAGCACGTCATCGCTCTTTTCGGTCAGGGCGATCACCGGATATTGCCCTTCAGTCTGGGCAAGATACCCCTGCGAGATCAGGTCTTTGAAGTATTCGTACCAGTTGTCTTTGGAAATGTCCGATCCGACGCCGTAGGTTTTAAGGTTCTTGTGTTCGTCGCGGATGATCTTCGCCTGCGAGCCTCTCAGGAAATCGATCAAATAGCTCATTCCAAAACGGCCGCCGGTCCGCACGACCGCGCTTAATGCTTTCTGGGCAATGACTGTCCCGTCAAATTTCTCGAAGGTCGTCGAGCAATTGTCGCAGTTGCCGCAGACGGTCACCGTTTCCTCGGAAAAGTAGTTGAGCAGGAAACGGCGCCGGCAGGTACGTATCTCGCCGAATTTACCCACCGTGTCGAGCTTTTTGAGCATGATTGCGGTCTGCTCGCGATTGCCGTCGACCTCGGCAAAGCCCTTCAGCTTGATGACGTCGCCCCAACTAAAAAACAGCAGGGCATCGCTCGGCAGCCCATCGCGTCCGGCACGGCCAGTTTCCTGATAGTAGCTCTCGATATTCTTTGGCAGGTCCATGTGGACGACGAACCGCACGTTAGATTTGTCGATGCCCATTCCGAATGCGATGGTAGCGACGATGATCTTTGCCTCGTCTTTCAGAAAAAGCTCCTGATTTTGATCGCGGGTGGCCTTGTCCAGGCCGGCGTGATAGGGCAGGGCGTGAAATCCTTCGTCTTTCAGATCGGCGGCCAGTGCGTCGACGGAACTTCGGCTGAGGCAATAAATGATGCCGCTCTCATCGCGGCGTTTTTCGAGATAATTGAGTAGCTGTGAATAGGAATTTCGCTTTGGCTCGACGGCATAGTGGATATTTGGGCGGTTAAAGCTGGAGACGAAAACTGATGCCTTCGGCACATTCAGCCGCTCAACGATGTCCTTTCGGACGAGCTTATCGGCCGTCGCGGTGAGAGCGATCACCGGTATCTTTGGGAAATCTGTCTTGAGCTTTCCCAGCCTGATGTATTCAGGACGGAAATCGTGGCCCCAGCTCGATATTCAGTGGGCCTCATCTATGGCGAATAGCGAAACTTTGATCGAGCTCAGAAAATCGATAAATTGATCGCCGTTTTGCAGCAGCCGTTCGGGCGCAACGTAGAGCAGCTTTAGCTGTCCGCTTCGGATGTCGCGAAAGACCTCGACCTGCTGGGCCGCGGTCTGCGTAGAGTTAAGAAAAGCGGCTTCGATGCCATTGTTGCGAAGCGCATCGACCTGGTCCTTCATCAGAGCAATGAGTGGCGAGATCACCACTGTTAGCCCGTCGAACATCAGTGCAGGGATTTGATAACAAAGTGATTTTCCGCCGCCTGTCGGCATCAGGACGACACAGTCATTTCCATTCAGTACGGCGTCTATTACGCTCTCCTGATCCAGCCGGAACGAATCATAGCCGAACTGGTGCTTGAGTATCTCACGTGCTCGCGTGGTGGTCATGGGAATCTTTTTCTGAGAATACTATTACAAAAAGGGGATGCACTCAAGCGGTCTCGCTCGCTGCGATTGCCAGACGCGTGGCAAGTTTTGGGACGAGGACCTTTGCGGCGTCAATCGCACCTTTTATGTGGCGCTGATGCGTAAAATGTCCTGCCACGAAGATACCGGGCACGTTCGTCTCGAAGGTTTCAGGGTCGTACACGGGCACCTCGCCGCCTTTACCGGGTTCGGTTTTGACTCCAAGGCTTTTGAGCATTGTTAGATCCGCGTCGGAGCCGATCAGGACAAAGACAACGTCGTTTGGGATCGATTGCGGCTCGCCTTCTTCGTTCTCCATCAGGACCTCGTCCTCGCGGATCTCAAGGACCTTGCCGAGGAAGAACAGCTTTAGACAATGCTTTTTGAGCTCGTCCTGCAGAGGCTGTTTTACCCAGTATTTTATGCACCCCTGCTTTGGATCGTCGTTTTCCCAATCGCTGCGAAAGATCGCAAGGGTCGTGTCCGCACCCTCTTCGGCCAAAAATAGAGCGGCTTCGCCCGCCGAGTTGCCGCCGCCGATAATCAAAGCACGCTTTTTGACCCACGGGTAAGTCTCGCGGAAATGGTCACGAACCTTTAGCAGGTCTTCGCCAGGCACATTGAGTTTTCGGGGGTGGTCCATTGCACCGATGGCGAAGAGGATGTTTTTAGCCTTATAAGTTCCCTTGTCGGAGATCACCTCGAACCCGTCCTCGATTTTATCTACGCTAGTGACCTCTTCCTCGGTATGAATGTTTAGCTCATGCTCCAAAACGAATCGGACGTAATAGGAAAGCAGCTCCTCGCGTGTCGGCTTTTCGCATGCAGGCTGCAGGCCGCCGGGAATTATTTCTAGTTCATTTACCGTCGAGAATACCGCGAGCCCCACCGGGTAGTTGTAAACGGTGTTGCCGATCAATCCCTTTTCTATCACCAGATAGGACAGGCCGTTTTGTTTAGCTTCGTAAGCCGCGGTGATACCGGCTGGTCCGGCACCGATAATAATGAGATCAAACATTTTCGAGTTTGGCGAGCTCGGCGGTGAAGCTTTCGATCTGCGCTTTTGTGGTCTCCAGCGTCCGTTTCGATTCGAGATATTTTTCCCATTCAGCCGTGTTTGTCAGAGCCTTGAGTACGTCTTCGTCCAAGGCGTGTGACATTAGTACCAAGAGATCGCTGAGAGCTTCGTGGCCGTCGAGCAGCGAGTGGATAATGGTGTAGGCGAGCTTTGCGTTCGGCAGATCGATATCGGTTTCGTGCATGATGAATTGCTGATTTTATCATACAGGCAGCCTCAGCCAGGGGATGGATAAAAGGTAAAGGCAAGGAATGTCATGTAGAAACATCCCCAGCCTTAGTTGACCGATGTCGCTTGCGGTTTACTTTCGTTCGCCCCTGAATGTCAGCAACAGGTTCGTCCCGCGATACAGATATAGACGGCCATCGCGGATCTCGTAGCGGTTAGCGTTTCTGAGGCCGTTCAAAAGGCTCCTTTCGATCTCCATCATGTTGCCTTCCTCACACGCCCGCATCGTCGAGATTAACTCGGTTATCGATATTGAGCCGTTTCTTTCCGTATAGCTGCCGCCGTAAACATTGCATCCGGAATTGCCCCCGGCGCTTCTTTTCTGCTCATCGAATGCTACAAAGGCATCTTTGACACCAACTGGTGACCGGCTCGAACCGATCATTTCAAGCATCCACTTACTGTCTTCAAGAGCGATCCTTTCGGGGCGGGCGACTTCCCTCCGAAATTGAAGCACAGTCCTTCCGCGGCGGTCGAAGAAAGTTAGCACGCGGCCGCTTATCTGATATCTGACGGTACTCTCAAGCGCCCGCACGACGGTGTTTTCCGGCACTGACCCCGGTAGAAGCTTGCACATCCGTCTTGTTAAGCCCACGTTTGAAAAGACTATCCGCGAACCGTTGACCCGGGCCGACCCAAACATCTGGTTGCACCCACCGTTGCCGGTAAAGCGGCCGGAATCCGAATCCAGTTCGATAAATGCCGGCGAATTGACTACCGCACGGTTATTGACCTTGACCAGGTCCCACCTGACGCCGTTGAGCCCGCGGTTTTGGGCGACGGCCGTAAGTCCAGTCAATGCAAATATTGCGATAAAAAATGATATTTTAAGTAGATTTTTCATGTATCCCCCTTTTTTTGGATGGCAGAGATTTGATTAGGAGAGCCTGCCGAATACAGAACGCCAGCGGGCGGCAAATCTTGCATCGCGTGTACTAAATAAAGGGAAGCTCAGTGACCATCGCAGGCTGATCCCGCTCCATTAGTTTTGTGCCTTCGGCCAGATGTTCGTATCGCACATACGCCAGGGCGATCCGGCGGCCGAGCTTTGGCGAAAATGTGGTGGATGTGATCCGGCCAGCGTTCTTGCCTTCTTGTGTGTGTATCTCATTTCCGGCTAAAAACCCAGTCTCCGCGGCTCCCGGTTCCGACACTAACCCGGTCAGGCTCTTTGCCACATGCCCGCGAAAATGAATGCGGGCGATGATCTCCTGGCCGATATAACATCCCTTGTTGTAGGAGATGAGACCCTCAATACCCAGCTCGGGGACGATGGTCGTTTCGTCCATATCAACGCCGTATTTTGAAATGCCGGACTCGATCCGCAGGGTCTCGTAGAGCTCGTCGTTGATCTCCAGATAACCACTTTCTGTGAGGGAATTGTGGAGCCCGGGCCATTTATCCGTCGGAATCGCGATCGTCTCGAAGCCGCGTCCCGTGAAACTTAACGGTGACAAAGGAGCCGAAGATCCGTGATTGACGACATCGATAAACCTGTAGCTCTCGGAAAGGTCGTCGACAAAAAAATCGCCCGCAAACGTGAACCGAAAAAGGTTTTGAAAGACCCTTTCACGGGTGGCCTCCTCGGTTTCGAAAAAGAATCGGTCGTCTCGACGCAGGACGCGGACCACGGCCAGGAGCCGCCCCTGGGCGTTGGGAAATGCCGCCAGCATCTGGTCGCCGTCGGCTAGCGCCTTTACATTGTTAGAAACAAGCCCGTCGAGGAACTGGACCGCTTCCTTTCCCCAAACGGCGATCAGGCCACGCGGCTGCTCGTATATACCGGTGCCGCCGGCGCGAATCTTATTGTACATTTCGATGTCCATTGACTTCATATTAGAAAATCGGGAGTCGAGAGACTACTTCGGAATAAGTGAAAAGTCATAGGCTAGAAGTGATAAGTGGGGAGATCATGCTATGAGATCAGTTGGCGCAGGGTTTGAAAATGTTCGAGTTGTAGATTCAGACCTCGCTGAGCAGCTATTACCTGCGGGCTGGGGTGGTACAGGGGAATGAGCGTTCGCCCGTTCCATTTCACCGGCCGGCCAGCGTCGGTCATTAGTTTGAGATCGTGCAATTCGATCGCTTTTAGGGCTTCGAGAGCGACACCTCCGAGCGTGGCGACGACCGGCGGGTCGATAAGGTCCATTGTCCGGCTCAGGTACGATGAACAATTGACGATCTCGCGGCGAGTCGGTCGGCGGTTTGCGTCGGTCGCCGAACGCGGGCTGCATAAAACGGCGCTTGTAATAAAAATGTCTTCGCGTGCGAGGCCGATGGAATCGAGCAGTTTTTGAAAATTATCACCAGACTTATCTCCAAAGAACGGTCGCCGCGTGCGGTCCGCTCCGGCCCGGCCCGGCGCCTCGCCGATAAAAAGCACCTTTGGGCTCAGCGAGCCGTTCAACTCGCTCAAGACTGCTATTTTATCGGCGAGATCCGGGCAGATGCGGCAAGCCTGTGCCGTAGTACAAAGCTCTCGAAATAACGCCGGTTTGGACAATGTTTTCACGCGTTCTGATACAATCAAATAAATTACTTTATTATTCAAAAGCTCTTTATCAAAATGACTGAACTATCTGAACAACTGATACTCGAATCTCTAAAACAGATCATCGATCCCGATCTGCGAAAGGACATCGTCACGCTCGGGTTTATCCAGAACCTGGTCGTCCGAGATGGGGCGGTCTCTTTTCGCATAGTCCTGACCACACCTGCCTGTCCGGTAAAAGAGGAAATGGAAGCACAAGCTCATTCTCTTGTCAGCCAGTTGCCAGGCGTCAAGGCGGTCGCCATTACGATGGATGCCGAGGTTCCGCAAGGCCGTGGTGTAAAGAACAATATAGCTATCCCCGGCGTCCGCAATATTATCGCCGTTTCGTCCGGCAAAGGCGGTGTTGGCAAATCGACAGTGGCTGTTAATCTGGCCGTCTCACTGGCGAAGGACGGCGCTCGCGTCGGAATAATGGATGCCGATGTCTATGGCCCCAACATTCCGATCATGCTCGGCACGGGATACGATCAGCCCGAGATCGAGGACGGCAAGCTTGTGCCTATCGAGGCCCACGGCGTCAAGATGATCTCGATGGCCGTACTGGTGCCGCCCGATAAGCCAATGATCCTGCGTGGGCCGATGCTGCATGGTGTAGTCCGTCAGTTTCTGACCGATGTAAATTGGGGCGAGCTCGATTACCTGATCGTCGATATGCCGCCCGGAACTGGCGATGTTCAACTCAGTTTGGCTCAGCTCGTGCCTGTGCAAGGAGCGGTCCTTGTTACAACACCTCAGGAAGTTTCACTTTCCGACGTGCGGCGTGCGGTAAAGATGTTCGAGCAGGTAAACATCCCGATCCTCGGTGTAATTGAAAATATGTCTTATTTTATTGCCCCCGACACAGGTCATAAGTATGAGATTTTCGGTCGTGGCGGCGGTCAAAAGCTGTGCGACGAATACGGGCTCAATTTCCTTGGCGAGGTCCCAATGGGCATGGAAGTGCGTGAGGGCGGCGATAAGGGCGTTCCTGTAGTGGTTTCGTTCCCCGAGTCGCCTCAGTCTTTGGCTTTCGACAGGGTCGCCGAGGAAGTTGCACGGCATATTTCGATCGAAGCGATGAAACCGGAGCTCACCATCCTGTCCAGATCATCTACGAGATGAGACATGGGCCCAAAAAACTGACACCGGGCGAGGTGAAAGATCAGCTTTTTGACGCACACCGCGCCTATCGCGAAGGTAAAGAAAAGTTGATGGAAAAGTCTATCACCGTCACGGAGTCAGGAACTAGCAAACTGCTTGGACCACTGTTTCTTGGCTTGTTGTTTATGGGGTGGCTGGTGGTAGTACTATGGGAACCACCAAATCGAGAAATATTCGATGTAACGGGTTTCTTTTCAATAGCGCTTGTGTTCTTTCTATCGTATTTTGCATTCTTTCACCTCTCGAAACTCATATTCAAGCCCTCGGATGAAGAAGCTGCTGATGATACAAGCTATTTTGCGCTGTTTTCGGCCTGCGAATCCAGGGAGCGACGTGGTCTGCACTCCGCCGTTTTCGGCTTAGCGAACACCGTGGGTCTCGTCCTATATGCGATCCTCAACCAAACAGGATTAGATGCTTGGAGATTGTTTTGAGGAATGGACTTCATAGCATTGCTATCCGCGCGACTTGGAATGAGAGTGTTGAACTTGGGAATCGTGATTTTTAGCATCTCATATCTCGATAGCAGTAGCCATGAAATCTGAGCTCGTGATGTCGTCGCGCGCGTAAAGTGGGGATCACTGGTCCAGGCCAACTCGCTTCAGCAGATCTGCGAACCTCGGGTCGTCCCGCAGCGGGTCGAGATTTGGCGCAACCTTTAGGAACATCATCAGGTACAGGCGTTGTTCGAAGGCCCTTTCCAGCCATTCGAAGGCTTTGTCGTTGTCGCCCAACTGTGAATAGATCTCGGCCATGTCGAAGGGATATGGCGGCTCTCGCTTCGCATCGTCGATCTCCTGCTCGAGCCTGCTTCTCCAGTAAGTTTGGTGACTAGTCGCGGCGGCGGCGCGTTTTATAGCGGGGCTTTCCGTTGGATCGACCCTGGCAAGCTTTCTCCGCATTTGACGTGCGGCGATCGCCTCGCGGTACATCCCCTTTTGGTCGTAGCATCGCTTGAGGTATTCGTTTATCTCAGCAAAATCCGGGTTCGTAGCCTGCAATTTCCTGCCGGCCTCAATGGCTTCGTCATACCTCCGTGCGAAATAGAGTATCCACACCTCTCCCGCGTTGATCACCGGTGCAAGAGGATCAATCTCTTTTGCACGCCTTATCTCCGACAGTGCTTCATCAAACCGGCCCATGGCCGCCAAGTATTCCGAATACCATTGATGGGCCGTCGCATAGTTTTGGTTGAGCTCGATCGCCCGTCGGTAACCAGCCTCGACGTTCGGCCAGTCCCAAAAGTAGGACATATTGACGTAAGCAAGTGACGTATGTGCCTCCGCAAGATTTTCATCCAGCTCAAGTGCCTTCAGGGCAGCGGCTTGCGCTTTCTCGTACGACTCTTTTGGCGTTGCCGCGATGTAATCGGCAAGCAGGCTATTGGCATCCGCTAATCCGGCGTATGCCAGGGCATAGTTCGGGTCTCTTTCGATCGCTTCATTAAAATATTTTATTGATTCCTTAATGTCGGGCCCCGTGCGTCGGTTCCAAAGAATCCTGCCCGTTACGTATGCCTTGTGGGCTTCCGGGTCGGCAGTGTAGCGCTTGGCTACCAATTTGATTTCTTCACCCGTCAGGCCGGGTTCTATCTTGCGAGCGACCTGATCGGAAATGGCATCCTGTAATGCAAAAATGTCGGTAAATTTTCCATCGAATTTATCGCCCCAGAGCAGCCTTCCATCGCGCACGCTCACGAGTTGGACCGTTACCCGTATCTGCTGCCCTATGAGTTGCACATTGCCGTCAAGCACGACATCAACGCCCAACTCACGGCCGGCTGAAACCGGGTCATGTGAGCCGTAATTCCTCACAGCGTTGGTCGGCCGCACGACCACCTGCTTTAGGCTGCTGAGCTTCGTGATCAGGGCATCGGCAAGCCCTAGGCGCAAATATTCATCACTAACTTCGCTGCCAACCGGCTTGAACGGCAGAACGGCCATCGAACGAACTGCCGCGCCATCGACATGAGATGGTGCCATGTCCGAGAAGCGGTCATAAAGGGCAGTGCCCGTTACAAATATCAGCAGAACGACCGCAGCCATTAACAGAGCGGCTCTTAAACCTTTGGCCCTCGACGCCGGCGGCAGTTCGGGCACTGTGGTTGCGGGCGGGTAAGAGACGTTCACTCGCTTCACCGACCTCTTTTCAACTATCAGAGGCTCGAGCGGTTCCGGCTCGCGAACGCGGAGGTCAGAAACCTTGAAGCGATAGCCATGCTTCGGAATGGTCTCGATCAGCTCCGTATGGTCATTATTTAGAACCTTCCGAAGACGCGAGATCTGCTTCGCAAGATTTACTTCCTCGACGAAGGCGTCCTGCCAGATCGCGGACATCAACTCTTCCTTTGTGAGAGCTCGTCCGCTGTTCTCAACCATGTAGAGAAGTGTGTCGAATTCTTTTGCCGGCAGGTGTATGGGGAGGCCCTTGACGGCCAGGGTGCGCTCGTTGGGATCGAGGGCAAATCCTTCGAACTCATAGATAACCCGTTTATCTTCAGTGCCTTCCATGCAGTCAAAAAAAAGTCAAGAAAAGGCGAAAAAAACGAAAAGATTTTTGTCCGGAATATGGCGGATGATGCCCTAACGTTTCAGGAAAGGACCGACAAACCGCAAATCGGGACGCCTTATTCTAACCCCGATCCGGCTAAGACGGCAACAAAATTTTATGACGCAAAAAGCTGAGTTTACGTTCGAGATCGAGGAGACGGTGGTCCTGAAGCAGGGCGGATATTTTATTACAGAATACTGTCCTCGGTGCCGCAAGATGGTCGATATGGTCTCCCCGGAGGTGCTCTCGCTCGTAACCGGCGCAAGTGAGAGGGAAATATTTAGACTTGTCGAGGCCGAGGCGATCTACTTTGTCGAGGTAAAGCGAATAGTCGCCTGTCTGGGCTGCTGCCGACAGCTAATGGTGGCCCAGAATTGAATCTTTTAACCAGTAAAAAAAAAGGAGAAAACACAATGAAAGTTTTTGGAAAATCATTTTCGTCGATGTATGGAATTTCGGGGCTTCTTGCAGTCTCAGCTCTCGTGCTCACGCTGGCGGCACCAGTTTGGACCCAGGAGCGGGAGTACATAACCATTGCTCCTGATGGAGCCACTTTGACCACAGCGTTCGGCATCAACGCCCGGGGTGACATCGTTGGAACGTACGTAAAGGGCGGGGTTCAGCACGGATTTTTATTCAGCAAAGGCAAGTTCACGAATATCGACTTCAGCGACGAGCACGGAGTGACGGCCCAGGGCACCATCGCACGGGGCATCGGCCCTAGCGGGGAAATTGTCGGCAGCTATTGGCTGCCCGAAGATCCCCTTGTCGCCTCTCGGGGATTTCTGCGCACCAAAAAGGGCGAATTCGTTAATGTCCGCTATGGCGATCCGGATCCTCAACATCAGTGGGAGATAGCCCAGCGAATTTTGCCTGATGGAACGATCATAGGCTGCCGCCACGATCACGACTCGATGGATACGATGAGAGGGATAACGATCGGAAGAAACGGAACGTCGGAAACTGACGCTTACGGCTCGATGAGTAATGGTGCAACGCCGGACGGCAGGCTGATCGTTGGTTTTTGGTTCAACATGATGGACAACCAGCGGCAAAGTTACATGATTGAAAACGGCGTCTTCACCTCATTTATGGTGCCCGGCTCCAATATGACTAATGCCTGGGATGTCAATCCCGACGGCGCGATAGTGGGAGTTTATCGTGTTGGGACCACTGTGCGTGGCTTTCTCAGAACCGGAGAAGATACCTATATCACGATCCATTATCCGGGATCGACCGTGACGCGGGCGTTCGGAATCAATTCGAGTGGCGATATTGTCGGAGATTACGTGGTGGGTGGCGTGACTCGCGCGTTTGTTGCCCGCGTGGTCGAAGAATAACGGTCCCGCAGGGAAGTGCTCGTTATTTATTCCGAAACCGGCCGGCCAGCCGGTTTCGGAAATCAGAATTTGCATCCAGCTTTACCCACAAGACCGACTGCTCAAAGAAACGCCAGACGGGTTGTTGCTTCTCTGCGTGATTTGCTTAGTCAGTGGGCACATTCTAATGCGCTGACTTGTCGGCGCGACGGATCCGACTATAGCCGGCCATCGATACGCAAAAGGATACAAAAAAGGAGGAACCCATGAAGAACTCGATTCGTAAAAACATTACTCGCATAATAATCCCCTTCACGCTTCTCGTTGTGCTGTTCGCACTGACCCTGACCCATCTCTTCCGGCATTCGATCACAGAAGCTTCTAGGGCCGACGACAACAGCCCATCAGTAAATGGAAGCTCGACCCCCGACGAGGCGACTCGTGAGCGAATCACCGATGCATTCGGCAAACTTCCCATGCGTTTTGAAGCCAACCGCGGACAGAGCGATGAGAAGGTAAAGTTTTTTTCACGCGGGAATGGCTACACGCTATTTCTGACTTCGGCCGAGGTAGTCTTGTCCCTGAGCAGGCAGCAGGGGACGGGCGACGACGCATCGGCGACAGATGGACGCGGCCGGAAGACAAAGGGTGGGTGGGCCCGCCGTGATGTCCTCCGGATGAACCTGCGGGGTGCGCACCCTACACCCCTGGTTCAGGGGGCCGACGAACTTTCGGTCAAGAGTAACTACTTCATTGGGAATGATCCAAAGAAGTGGCAGACGGAGGTTCGGCAATATGCAAAGGTCAAATACGAGGGTGTTTATCGGGGGATTGACGTGGTCTATTACGGGAATCAGCAAGAACTTGAGTATGACTTCATTGTGGCGCCCGGAGCGAGCCCGTCGCAGATCAGGCTCGCCTTTAACGGAGCAAAAAAAGTCTTGATCGATGATCAAGGGGACTTGATCCTGCGAACCGGAGGTGGCGACGTCCGGCAACGAAAGCCCTTTATCTATCAGGAGGTGGCAGGCGAGCGTCGACAGATCGAGGGACGATATGCCCGGATCGGGAAGCATGAAATTGGCTTTGAGATCGGGGAGTACGACGTCACAAAGCCCCTCGTGATCGATCCGATAATCACCTACTCGACGTATCTAGGAGGCGCCAATTACGACTTTGGGCGCGGGATCGCGGCTGACAACGACGGCAACGCTTACGTGACCGGCTGGACTGAATCAATAAATTTCCCGACCCGGAACGAAAGACAGACAGACCAGGGATTCAGCGACGCCTTCGTGACCAAGTTCAATACAAATCTGAGCGGGGATGCGTCGCTTGTGTACAGCACATACCTCGGGGGCGGCTCCGGCGACATTGCGTACGGCATCGCCGCCGATGAGGTCGGGAACGTTTATGTGACTGGCCGCTCCGATTCGACGAACTTCCCAACGCGAAACCAGTACCAGACGGATCAGCTCAGCGCTGACACGTTCGTGACGAAGTTGAACACAAACCTCAGCGGCGATGCGTCGCTCATCTACAGCACGTACGTGGGAGGCAGCAGCGCCGATATTGGCCAGGCCGTCGCCGCAGACGAGCTTGGCAATGTCTACATAACAGGCTTTACACAATCAACAAACTTCCCGCTGCGGAACCAATATCAGACAGACCGTTTCTCCAACGACGGCTTTGTTACGAAGCTCAACACGAACCTGAGCGGGGACGCGTCACTCGTCTATAGTACCTACCTCGGTGGCAACGGTCTTGACGAGGGCTCCGGAATCGCCGCGGACGAAATGGGCAATGCCTATGTGACGGGGACTACGGAATCAACGGACTTCCCGATAAGGAATGAGCTTCAGACGGATCAGCCGAACCCCGACGCATTCGTTACTAAATTCGACACCAATCTGAGCGGCGACGCGGCGCTCGTCTACAGCACCTATCTCGGCGGCTCGACGACTGACGAAGGTATGGGCATCGCTGCCGACGCGGCCGGGAACGCGTATGTTACCGGCTACACGGCTGCGGCGAACTTCCCGATACGTAACCAATATCAATCAACTACGCTTACCGGCAATGTCGACGCTTTCGTTACAAGACTCGACACAAATTTAATGGGAGATGCGTCGCTGATCTACAGCACCCTTCTCGTAGGCAATAGCGTGGACATTGGACGCGGTATCGCCACCGATGGATTAGGGAATGTTTATGTCGCCGGTCGCACTGATTCCACGAACTTTCCTTTGCGGGACCATTTTCAGACGAATCAACCCGGACAGGACGCGTTTGTGTCGAGGATCAACACGAACCTCCGCGGCGATGTGTCTCTGATCTACAGCACCTACTTCGGAGGTAGCCAGGTTGAGGAAGCCTTTGGCATCGACATTGACGACGACGGTAATGCGTATATCGCGGGGGAAACCTATTCGAGTGACCTTCCGCTACTAAACCACTATCAAACCTATCAGATCCAGTCAGCGACCCTACGCGACGCGTTCGTGGTACGGATGGCAGATCCGACACCGGACGCCGACGAAGACGGAGTGCCCGACGCCGTGGACAACTGTCCCGCCGTTTTCAATCCCGCGCAGGAAGATTTGGACGGCGACGGGATAGGTAACCCATGCGACATGGACGCCGACAACGACGGCCAAACTGATTCGGACGAGACCGCTTGCGGCTCAAACCCCCTGGACGCCGCAAGCCTTGCTCCCGACCAGGATGCCGATAATTCGCCCGACTGCGTTGATCCGGACGACGACAACGACGGCGTCGTCGACACCGCCGATAATTGTCAATTGACCGCCAATCCCGACCAGGCAAATTACGATGGCGATTCACAAGGCGACGTTTGCGACGAGGATGATGACAACGACGGACAAACTGATGCCGACGAAATTGCGTGCGGCTCGGATTCATTGAATGGCGCAAGCCTCGCCGCCGATAACGACTCTGACGATTCACCGGATTGCATTGATCCGGACGACGACAACGACGCGATAAGTGACACGGAAGATAACTGTCAATTCGTCGCCAATCCCGATCAGGCAAACAACGACGGAGACTCGCAAGGTGATGTTTGCGATCCGGACGACGATAACGACGGAGTTGCTGATACGGCGGATAACTGTCCCCTCACTTCTAACAGTGATCAGGCCGACAACGACAATGACGGCATCGGCGACGACTGCGATGCGGACGATGACAATGACGGTGTGCCGGATTCAACTGACAATTGCCCGACTACATCGAATCCTGACCAGGCAGATTTTGATTTGGATGGTATCGGTGATGCTTGCGATTCGGAGCCAGGACCACAGTATGACTTCGATGGATTCTTCCAACCGGTCGAAAATATGCCGACCCTGAACCTGATGGCCGCGGGCGGATCAGTACCGCTGAAGTTCTCGCTCGGCGGCAATCAAGGTCTGTCGGTTTTCGCTCCTGAATATCCGGCATCCAGCGCGACCGCGTGCGACTCGAGCGAACCGGGAGTCGTTATCGAGGAAACCGTGACCGCGGGAAATAGCAGTCTGACCTACGACACGGTGACGGGCCAGTACACGTATGTCTGGAAAACCGACAGAGTCTGGAGAGGCACCTGCCGGATACTCGTTGTCCGGTTCAACGAGGGGACACAGTATTTGGCAAAATTCAGGTTTAAGTGATATTAACCGCAGAATGGTTGCCGGAACTCTGATCGAAGGGAAGGGCCTCGCCAACCCCTCATTCACAATTGCCGCTCTCGCAGAGCGCTGCATGGATCGCATCTTCAGCCGCGACCGGTTGAAGAACTGAGCGTAAGCCGGAGAAGCCGACTGTGACAAGGGCGTTCCGGAATCGCCTTTAAGTCGAACTTAATTGCAGAAGGTCCGTCATGCAGGGGTTGTTATTTGAACAGTTCTTCGGTTAATATTGATGATAACGTAAGGATTCGCTTTGGCGGGTCCGTATTTATAAGAGGAGTCATCATAAACCTATGTCAGCAGTTGCATCACCGACCGTCGAACTGACCGTCACTGATAGTGCGATAACCGAGATCAAGAAATTCCTAGCGGGTGAAGACGATCTGCCAGAATCAGCGGGCCTTCGTGTTCGCGTTGTACCGGGCGGTTGTTCGGGCTTTCAGTACAGCCTCAATATCGAGGAAGAATCCAAAACGGGTGACTTTGTTCTCGATCAGTCCGGGATCAAACTGTTCGTCGATATGTTCTCGGCACAGTATCTGAATGGAATCACTATCGACCACACAACTAATATGATGGGTTCCGGCTTTACATTCGAGAATCCTAACGCAACAGGTGGATGCGGTTGCGGAACTTCATTTTCTGCCTAAATTACATTTTTACGACCAGCATTTTTGAGAGACTCGAAAATTTTTTCGAGTCTTTTGCCGTATTGCTGGAAGTCCTCGACGATTGAGTATGTGTTGTATTATCACAACGGACAACGAAGAGCGCTGAAGGTGTAAAGGTGAAGGCGGCGGGCCATTTCTATCGAGAGATAGAAATGCGCTTACCGGTTCGATCTCAGCCACGGGCATCCATTGATCGATAATTTTATCGAACCGGTTGCATTCGGGTTTCTTATAGTTCATACTCTTTCATTAGTTAGTTTCAAGGAAAAATCAAGGGTCACAATTTAGTTAGTCGCAAGCGAATTCCTCCATTTCAGGAAATATTCGTCTGTTGTATCTTTTTAGTAATAGGTGAGTAAATCACCCGTTCCCTCTGGTTTCCTTCCGTAAAAAATAAAGAATTGGAGTTTTATAATTTGACAGTTTTTAAGAAGATGCTCTTTTTGTCGGCATGCGCTTTAGTCGCTGCCGTGTGTTTCCCCGGAATTACGTCAGCGCAGGCCCGAGACAGAGTTGTTAAGACTAACTCAAGCCAGCCGACAAACTTACCCGCCGCCACCACCCTTCAACCGACCTTAGTCGTCAAATCGTCAACATCCCGACCAACATTAACAAACGATATTAGGGTCGTGCAGCCGCCAAATGCGGCCTGGGAGCCGCCGGTCAAGAAGACTGCATCGTCGATGGCCATGAAGACTGTAGCGAGTATGGCCGCGGCCGGCAGGGCAGTTTACGGGGCATCAACAAGTTCACGCATCGATGAAGCGATCAAATCGCGATACGGGATTCCCTACCTTTATGGATCCTCAGGCCCCAATACCTACGATTGTTCCGGATTTGTCTGGTCGGTATTTCAAGAGGCGGGCCTCGGTTTTACCCGTTCAAGTGCCCGCAGCCTGTGGGCTATGTCAGATCCAGTCGAAGGTGATGACAGATACAAGTATGGAACACTGGTCTTTCTAAACGGCCTTGGCCATATGGGTATTGTGGCCGACGAAAACGGCTTTTACCACGCTTCCTCAAGCAAGGGCATAACCTATTCAACCTTTAAAGGATATTGGGAGAAACGGATCGTCGGGTTCAGAAAACTCAGGTCCGCAGAGACTATGGAAGCTAAATAATTTCCCTTCGCCAAGCAAATAGCTCGCCCGGTGTTTCTTAAAATGAACACCGGGCATTTTTTCGCCTCCATCATGCTATAAAGCCGGGCCTGACATGGTCATCCTTACACTCGTAGACAACCGCGATCTTGTCGATCGCCACATATGCGACCTCGCCCTCTTCGTCACGCAGGTAAAGCACGTCCGTTTTTACATCGACCACATCGCCTCGAAATGTCGCGTTTGTTCCACATGTCACGTCGATCTTTTTACCCATCAATTGTTTTAGTAGTTCTTCCATAACAAATCTATTTCAATTT
>JBGSXN010000056.1:0-14829 GCA_041751355.1 Pyrinomonadaceae bacterium | reverse complement strand
GAGATCCTCAAGGGTCGCCGAGCGGGTATTTCTTACGGTCGAAATGATCCCGCCGCCGGCAGCGAGTATCTCAAGATAATCCGCCCCTTTTATCTTCAATTCGAATTCATCGAGGCGGTCGCCCTCGTAGACAATATGCGTATGCGGATCGACAAAGCCCGGACTAACCACACGCCCCCCGGCGTCAATAATAATGTCCGACGAAAATGCCTGGAGAATTTCCGCCGATCTCCCAACGCCCGCAAACTTACCGTCGACAACCGCGACCGCCCCGTCCGCAATGAGGCCGACGTCCAGCATTTCCGCACCGCGCTTCGGCCTGCCGCCGGACGCGCATGTTACCAGTTGACCGGCGTTATGGATGATGAGATCCGCTTGCTGCACTTAAGGATTGTCTTCAGAGATGACTTTATGGATGCGGTTAACTTCCATGAGTGCCGCAGACCCGTACCAGGGGACAAGATCGACCACCATCATCCCGGATTTTACGACAGGGTCGGTATTGACAAGTGCCAGAGCCTCTTCAACGGTTTTGACATTTAGGATAAAGAGCCCGCGAAAAGCTTTGTCATTCTTGGCAAACGGCCCGGCGAGCGAAAGCTTTCCTTCATCAGCCAGGCGCCCCATATTGGCAAAGTGACCTTTAAACATCGCTTGACGTTCGTCACCTGTTATCTCAGAGTCTTTGGGGCCGGTCTTCAGGATAGCGAGTACGTAAGATCGCATCCCCATCTTGTCGGCACCGACCTTCTTGGCGAGCGCGGCGTCGAAATGCGGATTCTTAGTCGGCTTTTCGGGTACTTGGGCAAATCCACAGACAGCTGCCAGGGCGGCCATAGCAAACATAGTAATTATATTTTTGGTGGTTTTCATATGAAGTCAATTACGTCCGATTTATGGAAAATGTTACCACGATTTCATTTTGACGATTCGTCGATGCGTAAAATAAACGCACGGCTGAGTCGACCGTCAATCCGGCCGTTCGAGCTGCGGTCCAAAAATCCGGCGCTTGTATTTCGTATAGAGAAACGAAACTATCAACATCAGTATTCCTAATGAAAGAAATAGGATCGTCTTTGGGATAGTCGGCAGGTCGGCAATGTCGTAGAGGAACAGCTTGATCAATGTCATACCGATCAGGACAATGCCGCCGATCCGAAGGTGTTTTTTACCTCGCCTGATCCCAAAAGCGATCAACGCAAGCGCGTAAAGGCCCCAGAGAACGCTCAAACCGTATTTGGTCGAATCCGATATTCCGTTCTGAGCCATAACGCTTAAAAGCTCTCCACTTGCGAAAACAAAGATCGTAACGGCCACCAAGGCGTCGAACGCTAATTCAATCGTGAATGCAGGATATCTGTCCTTCACGTACTGTTCACGTCCAACTCTGTAAAGCGAATAGATCAGCGCGGACGCCGCAACGTAGGCGATATATCGAATGGCCACGTTGATATCAGGCGATTGACCTCCCAGAATGTAGTTTTCACGCAGCTCGAAGAAGATCCATGACCCAGCTGTGAGAAGGATCGCCAGCGTTATTAAACTTAATCCCGTTCCGACCACGCCTAAAACAATTGACCTGGCTTGTCGCAGGTTTACAAAATTAAGAACCGTCAGAAAGGCTGCCGTAAAGTTGATCTGCCAAATGGCATTCAGCAGACCCAGGTTTGAGATGGTTTGAATGGCCTCCTCTATTCTCGCAGCCACTATCCTGAGGTGGAAATAATTATCTATCTCGGTTCGCAACGCATTAAAAAGAATGGCAATCGCTAATCCGGCGGCTATGAAACCGAGCGGCTTCACAAGTTCGATTGAAACCGTGGGTTCATGTTCCTTATCTCGATTAGTGATAAAAACGAAAGCAAATGCCACAATAACGACCAGCGCGGTTATGAAGTTGCCGTTAGCGAATACCTGAAGGTTAGCCTCACTCGGATAACCTGTGCGTCCCCCATACGCATAAAGCCAGTCGATCACCATGCTGCCGAAGGCTAATGTTAGAACGGGATATGAATAGTATTCAAAGAGCTTGATCTGGCGTGTACGCGCGAACCAGAATAGCCATGCACCCTCTACGGCCCAGATCATCGTGACATAATTGCCGTCAAACTGGACCGGTATTGCGAGCGTCAGGAAGGTGATAATAAGGATCGTCAGCACCTGAATGATGTCGCTGACCTTTTCCCTCGTTTTGCCAACGGAATATGCGACCAGGAAATGAAATATCCCATGACCCGCCGTAAATAAACCCTGCAGGCCTCTTAGGTCCTCTCGGGCATCTAATATCGCATAGCCGAAACCGTAGAAAACGAAGGAGTTCGTTAGGAAGAGTGCTGAATGCTCAGCAAGACCGATGCTCTCAGTTTTTAATCGGTAAACCAGCGTAGTGGCATAGAAAACCAAAAAGAAAACGGCGGCGAAAACGGCCGACAGAAATAAATTACTGTCCGGGTCGTAGTATTGGGAAAACCACACGCCGAAGATTAGCCAAGTGAATGGATAAACGACCATGACCGGGATCCGGCCGTAGTACTTGAACGAAGTAATCAGGACCACGACCGACGTGATCGCGAGGTAAGTAAACAGGACCGCGATCTCATTATTCGTCGGATTAAGAGCACTAATTCTGAATGCAAATGCGAAGAAGATCAGGACGTTGAGAAGGGCCGCGATGGTATTTTCCGTGGTATCCGCCTCGAGGCGACGAACGGCGTGGTAGATCGACGTTCCGTAAGATATTGCGAAGAACACGCCGAGGAATATGAGTGCAACGACAAAATGTTCGGTCGGGGAATACTTATCGACAAGCCACGCGAACAGGGTCGTCCATTTGAATCCTGAGGTTATATAAAACAGTAGCTTGCTTGAACCCTCGATTTCGGTCGCACGAAGGTTGGCTATTATCTGCAAGAGAAGTGCTGTCGTTGCAAGATATACAAACAGGACTATCGACTGGGTGATCGTGACCGACGTACCGCTAAGAAACAAGCAGAGTGCAAAGAATATGCCGGCGTTGGCCCAGGCCGTAATACGCCCCTGAGCATCACTCGCTTCGCTTTCTCGACGGGTTAGAAAAATATTTGCAGTATAGAAAACAGCAAAGAACACCCAAAGAAAAATAAGTGCCAGGTTGAAATGTTCTTCAGCTGAATACCGCCCTGCGAACCAGGTCCCGAATATCAGCCAGCTAAACCCTGACGAGGTGTAAATGATCGGTCTCCAGTCACGTCTGATCGATAACGCCAGGATCCCGACGTTCACGATGGACATATATGTAAACAGAAACGCGTAGGCAGCGGAACCCGTAGACAGTAGAAATGGCGCCGCGTAAGCGCCTACGAGACCAATGTGGGCGATGATCTGTTTGTTATAGATCAGTGCCGCCGCCACGGTGAAAACCGTGAACATAACCATCAAAGCGAAAGCTACGGGCTGTCCGATGAGGGAGT
This sequence comes from Pyrinomonadaceae bacterium, assembly GCA_041751355.1. GTDB lineage: Bacteria > Acidobacteriota > Blastocatellia > Pyrinomonadales > Pyrinomonadaceae > OLB17. The sequence goes on along the minus strand of JBGSXN010000056.1, from coordinate 11,380 downwards.
ACAGAGAATAAGCAAAGTAGGTGACGAAATACAGCGAAGCCATTCCGCCGCTCAGCAAAATGGCGCTGAAATTCTCATACTTAGCCTTTAATTTGACACCGAGGCCGATCAGACCAAATCCGAAGATGTAACCGGTCACGATCCTCGTCAGCGGACTGATCAGATCATTGTCGATCGCATATTTAACTCCGATTCCGATCCCCAGTATAAGCACGACAATGCCAACCTTGCTGATCAGATTCTCGCCGATAAACTCTTCGAGGTTTGCTTTTGCCGACTCAGCATACTGCGAGGCATACCGTGCGAAAACACTCTCTTCCACGACCTGGTCCTCGGTTACCGATGGAGGCGGAACACGGTCCCTCGCCGGTGGTTCTTCCCGCATCCACGACGATTCGGAGCTAGAAGAAGAGACTGGATCGGGCTTTGGAGTAGACGGTGCCGTCACGGGCGGCCGGAGATTTTCGCGCGGGATCGGCTTGGCACCAGCGTCGTCCCGCACTACCGCACTCTTTTGCCGGATGGCACGAAGTACACCGATCTCATACCGGATCTGGCTCACATTTTGCTGAAAATCGATCTGAGTTCGAATGAGTTGATCGAGGCGGGCCTCAAGCTGGTTTATTTTATCGTCGATCTCTGACATAGGAAAACGGGCCGGTTTGTGGGTTTGCGAAAAAGGTGCGGTAATTGTAGCTTAATTACAAAATCAATCAAAGCTTAATTTCCATGATGACAAAACGCATCGTAAAAGCCCCTACCGGCGGCGAACTAACCTGTAAAAACTGGCTGATCGAGGCCGCTTACCGGATGATCCAGAATAATCTGGATCCGGATGTCGCTTTTGATCCGGATAATTTGATCGTATATGGCGGACGGGGAAAGGCAGCGAGGAATTGGGAAAGTTTCGATGCGATATTAAAGGGCCTGCGAGAGTTGAATGAGGATGAGACTTTGCTGGTCCAATCGGGCAAGCCGGTCGGCGTTTTTAAGTCGCACACGGATGCCCCGCGCGTTTTGATCGCCAATACAAACATCGTCCCGCATTGGGCCACGCAGGAGCAATTCGATCAATACGAACGCGAAGGCCTGATGATGTACGGCCAGATGACGGCGGGCTCGTGGATATATATCGGCACGCAGGGGATATTGCAGGGTACCTACGAGACGTTTGGGTCACTTGCCCGCCAACATGGCTGGGGCACGCTTGCCGGGAAACTGGTTCTGACCGCCGGTCTTGGTGAAATGGGCGGTGCGCAAGCCCAAGCGATCACATTCAATGGCGGCGTTGGGTTGCTCGTTGACGTTGATCCGTGGCGAATCGAAAGGCGTTTGCAATTAAAGCAGATTGACGTTGTGGCTAAGGATTTAGAGGACGCTTTAACTCTAGCGCGTAAAGCTGTTGACAATAAAGAAGCTAAGTCTATCGCCCTATGCGGCAATGCTGCGGAAATTCACTGGCAGATCATCGAGCACGGCGTCGTGCCGGACGTCGTTACTGACCAGACTTCAGCCCATGATGTTCTATATGGTTACATCCCCGTTGGATTGACAGTCGATGAGGCGAATGAATTTAGGAAGACCAACCAAGTCGAATACGAGCGCCGCGCTATGGACTCAATGGCCCGTCACGTCGAGGCAATGCTCGAATTCCAACGCCGCGGGTCGATCGTTTTCGATTACGGCAACAACCTTCGCCAGCGTGCTTTAGACAACGGCGTCGCGAACGCGTTCGATTATCCCGGCTTCGTGCCCGCATATATTCGGCCGCTGTTTTGCGAAGGCAAGGGCCCGTTCCGATGGGTCGCTCTCTCGGGCGAAAAGGAGGACATCTACCGTACCGACGAGGCGATAATGAACCTCTTCCCCGAAGACGATCATCTCGCACGGTGGCTGACCATGGCGCAGGAACAGGTCGAGTTTCAGGGCCTTCCCGCACGCATCTGCTGGCTCGGCTATGGCGCCCGTGCAAAAGCAGGTTTGAAACTAAACGAAATGGTCGCTTCAGGCGAGCTAAAAGCCCCGATCGTAATCGGCCGCGACCATCTCGATTGCGGCAGCGTCGCCTCACCCAACCGCGAGACCGAAGCCATGAAAGACGGCTCCGACGCCATCGCGGACTGGGTCTATCTAAACGCCATGATAAACGTCGCCGGCGGTGCGACGTGGGTCTCGCTCCACCACGGCGGCGGCGTCGGCATCGGATATTCGCTCCACGCCGGCCAGGTCATCGTCGCCGACGGAACCCCAGAAGCCGCCCGCCGCATCGAACGCGTCCTCACCACCGATCCCGGCATGGGCATCATCCGCCACGCCGATGCGGGGTATGACGAGGCGATCGAGTTTGCCGAGAACAATGGCGTTGAAGTGCCAATGGCGAATTGATCCGCCGACTTGGCGAACGGGTCATCTGTCACAAAACAGATACTGGCGGGGTCTTGTCAACTAATGCAACTAGTAACCATAATTTCGTCTTCGTCTTTCGTGACGATTATCCGACGCGTGTCGATCGCCCTTCTACTGGTCGTCTGTTTATTTTCGGTAATATTTCCACAGACAAAACCGCCAGACATCGGTACGACTACATTGGCTCGGATCAATTCTTACCTCAACGAGATCGAGAAAGTTGGTTTCTCGGGCGCTGTGCTGGTAGAGCGAGACGGACGCGTGGTCGTCGCTCGGAGATCAGGGATGCGAAACGCGGAAAAGAATATCAAAAACGATCAGAATGGCGTCTTCGATATAGGGTCATTGACCAAGCAATTTACAGCCGCGGTCATACTAAAGCTCGAGATGCAGGGCAAGCTGAGCACAGACGACAAGATCGGAAAGTTCTTCCCGAAGGTGCCCGAGGATAAGGCCGCCATCACGATACATGAACTCCTGCGGCATTCGTCCGGCCTGAGATCGAATGTCGGTCGCGATTACGAAAGCATCACGCGCGAAGATTTCATTGATAAAGTGATGGCGAGTAAACTCGAATCATCGGTAGGCGAACGCTTCCGGTACTCGAATATTGGATATAGCCTGCTGGCGATGATCGCTGAAAAGGCGTCAGGTAAAACCTACGAAGAGTTTCTGCATGAGGAGCTGTTTGAGCCCTCCGGTATGAGTTGGACAGGTTATTCGAAGCCAAAATACCAGATAGACCGTATAGCCGTCGGTTATAGCCGGACAGGAACTATCTGGGGCAAGCCCACCGAGAAAGCGTGGAACGGTAAGGCTCCGTTCTGGCATTTGACGGGTAACGGCGGGCTGCTATCCACCACCGGCGATCTGCATAAGTGGGCGGTCGCCCTGCGGTCGGACAAGATACTCTCTGCGGCTGCAAAGCAAAAGCTATATCACCCGAAACTTCGAGCAGGCGAGGATGAAAATCCCTACTACGCGTATGGCTGGGATGTTTTCAAGACGAGGCGTAACACATATGTGGCACGGCATAACGAGACGAACAACATCTTCTACGCCGACATGCACCACTTTCTGGATGAGCGTATAACGATCATTCACCTTTCAAACAAAGGCATTCCGGCACTGAGCGACATAAACAGTCAGTTATCGCGCATCATCTTTGACCCCGATTTCATCCCTCTGGTTCCCGCCGCCGAGAACGAGGCCAATCTAACCTTCACTCGCACACTAATCAACGCCGTTCTCGAGAAAGGTGTCGAGGCTGCATTCGAGACCAGCAAGCTTCGCCCAACGGGGATCGAACCTATCGAACGATCGATCAACGCTAAAGGCTATGACCTGATCGACGAAAAAAAGCTCACCCAGGCTATAAACCTGTTCATCTTCAACACACGTCTCTTTCCACGTTCAGCGAACGCCTTTGACAGTCTCGGCGAGGCGTATATGGAAACAGGTGAAAAGAAACTCGCAATCGAGAATTACGAAAAGAGCCTCAAGCTCGACCCCGACAACATGCACGCCGAGCGGATGCTGAAAAGACTCCAAGAGCCATGATCGGCCGACTGAAGCAGGTTGGTTGAAACAGCGATGCGAAATAGGACACTTTTTGGCACTTGCAATCGTGATAATGATTCCGATCGTTAATATACTATACGTTTTGGCCGGGTGGAGCGGGTTCCTGGATCTTCCCCGCTGGTCATTCGTGGCAATTGGCATTGCTGCGTTCCTGATAGCAGGAGTTCTAACGACGGCCCTTACTCCGCTGAACCGCGGGCTGCTTGTATGGCGGAAGGAGCGCGGCCGTGATATCGAGGAAGAGGAAAGATACGAGACCGAGTCCGGAATGATCCGTCTCACGCCAAACGACGAAGATCTCTGATCACCAAGTCTGATTCAAATTGGCTTTCGCCGATGGGGTATAGCGAGGCGATCGAGTTTGCGAAGAAGTATGATCGTGTGGAGATCCGTTAGAAGTGCCCGAAAAAGGGATGCGACCTGTTCGCCGAGCAAAAATCTATCCTTTTCCACTAACAAGATGCCGCGCAAAGACAATTGTCGTTGGGCCTCTTACGGAGTTTCGTCGAGCAACTATGCAAATTGTTTGCGCCTCATACATAGGAACCAGTAATTACTAAAACATCCCTGCAAGGGATAAAAGGAGACTTAGAAAGATGATCAACTTGTTTCGATCGGCCGTTGTTTGTTTGGCGTTAATCGCGTTTACGTCGGTGGCACACTTTTCCCAAACCACGCCGGCTGCACCGGTGAAGGTCGGCCTTATAAATTCGTTTGCTTTCGCCAATGAGAATGGTGGAGTTACCAAATATATTACGGCGATAAAGACCCTTAATTCGCAGTTCGCACCGACGCAGGCCGAACTAAACTCCATGTCGCAAAAACTAGCGACATTAGCAAAGGAGATCGAGACAATACGCGAAAAAGCTTCTACCAGCGCGGTCCCTTTCAATCCGAGAGATGTTCAATTGAAGGTGGACGAGGCCGAGAGAATCGATCGGGACCTCAAACGTAAACAGGAGGACGCTAAGATAGCGTACGACCGCAAGCAGCAGGAAATACTCGGCCCTGTTTCACAGGAAATAATGAAGAGTTTGACGGACTACGCAAAACAGCGCGGATATGCGCTTATTTTCGATATCGCGAAAGACGAAACGGGCCTTTTGGTAGCTGTCGGCGACGAAAGGCTCGATATTACTAAGGATTTCATTGCATTTTTCAACGCCAAGAAATAAAAACACCGCTACTGCTTAACTGGTCCGTCAGGATTGTCCTTAATGAACTTTTCGAGTTTTTTCCTTTCCGGGTAGTTGGGCACCTTGTCCAGATACAATTTGAATTCGCGGGCGGCCAGGTGTTTCGCTCCGGCGAGGTCGTAGAGCCGGGCGATCAACAAATGACTGTCGGCCATGCCCTTCGGGTCTAGCTCGATCGATCTATTCAGGGCTTCGACGCCGAGAGATCCTTGTTTTGATTGTAGATATGCTTCGCCCAGATACTGGTATGCACGCGCGGACTTGGGATCGAGTTCGATGGCGTGTTTGAGTATCTCGATAGCGGCTGCATATTGCTTTTGATCTATCCGCAGCCGGCCCACGGTTACCCATGGCGCGGGATACTCCTGTTTTAGCTCGATAGATTTTCTGAGTGCGGCTTCCGAATCCGCAAACGATTTTCTTTCGAGGTGATACGCGCCGAGCATCGCCCAAGCCCGAAAATCCAACGGGTCGGCCGCGACGATCTGTTTTAGCAGCCCAGCAGATTTGTCGGTCTCTTTCGCAGCTTCGGCCGATGCGGCCTGCTTATATAGTTCGACCGTTTTTTCGTTCGGAGGGTAGTAAAACTTTGAGGATATGACAGCGGGCGAACCAGCTTTTTCCGGTTGGCCAAGTACAATGTCAAAGTCTTCGCGCTGATGCGGAATTCCGGATGTCGGCAGAACCCGCCGGGCCATTTCGACGCCATCGATATCTACCGTGAGGGTGCCGCCGCCGGTTTCGTTTCGCTTAAAGCAATAGTTTCCCGACTTTCCGACAGCCAAGCGTGTCGGGGTCCGGCTTTCACTAACATAAATTATCGAGATGCTTGGAAAATTCGCAACTTCCTGGTGGGCCCTGACAGCGATCTTGCCAAAGATCAGCGGAGCACTAACTCGCGGAGCCCCTGCTGCCGATGATGAGGTTCCCTTCTGCAAGACCTCAAGCGATGGCACGATCCCGAATTCGCCGCAAATATCATCGGCCTGAGCTGCCGCCCCCGAAGCCAATAGGCAGAAAATAGCCGCTGACCCAAACGTCCTAAAGAGATAATTCATTCTCGTACTCTCCGCGCCAAATGCTTCTGCGAAAAAACCAGGTGTTGGAGTTTCACAGCCAGCAACGTGATTTGACGATAACGTAATATATTTCTTTCTCGGGTGCAACACCCGATGCGGATATATTGACTTCGAAATTAATAAGGAAAATACTAGCCTTAACTATGCCCGAAATATTTGACCTTACGTCGCGACCTGACCTTTCGTTTTTTCCACCCCACAGTGATCCGAACGATCCGCGTATGAGCGAGTTTGTAACATCTGCTGAGAAGGACTACGAGGCCGCGGACGTGGTTATTTTGGGCTGTCCGCAAGACGAGGGTATCCGGCGAAATGACGGCCGCCCGGGGGCAGCCGACGCCCCGGATGCGATTCGGAATCAATTCTATCGCCTTACGACAATGAATGTGAACAAGAGGATATTCGACCTCGGCAATATTCGGATCTCAGGCTCACTCGAGGAAACCCACGATGTACAGCATTCTGTCGTGGCCCAATTACTGCGTGATGGCAAGCGGATCATTATTCTCGGCGGGGGAAATGACATCTCGTATCCCGACGGCTGCGCGATGGCCGACGTATTCGGCCCCGAATGGTGGATCGGGGTCAATATCGATTCGCATCTGGATGTTAGGATCGCCGAACAGAGAAACAGTGGTACGCCCTATAGGCAGCTACTCGCAGAGGGACATCTGCTGCCGTCATATTTCTACGAGGTGGGGTTTCAGTCGCATTTCTGCTCACCCGTATATTACGAATACATTCGCGACCTGGGAGTCCACCGCATAAGTCTGGAACTGCTCCGATCAAGAAGCGAACCGGATATGGAACTCAAAGAACAGATCCGCGAAAAATTTATCGGCCACAGCTCGAGTTTGAACACTTTTTTCGGTTTTGATATGGATGCAATTCGAATGGCAGATGCGCCCGGCACATCCGCTCCCTCACCGTTGGGACTCAAGGCCAGTGAGTTCATTCAGTTAGTCAAATACGCCGCGTCGCTTGCAAACACTAAGATAATCGAGTTTACCGAGGTGAATCCTCAATATGATATTGACGACCGAACAACACTACTCGTTGCGATTGGAATGCACCGTTTCTGCTCGGGCGTGGCGTGATCCCTCGCTATTGTATAAAGCGAGCCGGTCAAAGAAACCGGCTCAATAAATTTCAAAATCTGTTGGGTTCAGCGTCGACCCGTGGCCAGTCGATATATCGCCAAGACAACGATCGCTCCGATTATCGACGAAATAAAGCTGGGGATGGATCCGCCGATGTTGTCGAATGAGCTTACCATCGGGTAGCCAACATACGTACCGATAAAACCGCCCACAACGGCTCCGACTATACCCAGGATCGTTGTAAGTATGACACCGCCGCCGTCGGAACCGGGCATGATAAGCTTAGCCAAATAACCGGCCAGGAACCCCAAGATCAACCAAATAATTAGTGATACCATATTTTTTCTCCCCTTAACTTGAATGTTTTTTCGCTCGATGTGCGTCACAATGGCGTGGGCGACCGGCCGCATTACTAAGTGCACCTCACATCGAAATCTATTTAGTCGCTTGCACGTAGATTACTCCGATAGTCCAAAAATAGATACTATGGCGCAGGTGAATCTCACGTGCAGGAGCTCGCTTGACAGTTGTTAGGGCGTTTGGCATTCTTTAGGTTCGCTTTTTGGTAGCGGATGGTCAGGACCCAGGCACTTAGCTCAGTGGTAGAGCACTACCTTGACACGGTAGGGGTCAGCAGTTCAACTCTGCTAGTGCCTACCATTTTTTCCTTCGCCGCAAATACCCCCTTATTTCCTGCAATTTGTTTTGCCCTCATACAACATTTGGTCTGTGAAGCGAGATCAACCGTAATATAATGTGCTCGTTCAAACATGCGCAGCGGGTAATTTCTCGCGGCTAACCGCCGAATTTTTCATAGCCAGAGCGGTCGACGCCGTCTTCAGATAACGAATATCATTCCTGATCCCATTTTTGTTAGTTTTTACGCCTTTACAATTGTGGCACGTCGGTTGCGACTAGCATGTGTGATTGCTCGGGTCCCTTTAGTGATTCGCAGCTATGACTTGCCTGGAACGGATTGGTTGGCGAAAGCAGCATTTAGTTTTGAAATTCCGCCAAATTGATTCTACGCTCTTACGAAGGTCTGTTTATGGGATATAATGAGGACGGTATTTCTTACAAATTAACAGCAGCCCCAAATTCTGTGATATTGAATGTGGAGACAAATACAGCGCCCGGCACTCTCTTTGCATTAGGGTTAAACTTCAAAACAGCTCCGGTCGAGATACGCGAAAAGCTTTATCTCAACGAGGCAGAGATCCAGGTCTTCCTCGACGCGGCAAAAGAACGTCTCGCCGAATGCATGGTTGTGTCGACCTGTAATCGGACCGAGATCTACGCGGTCAGCAACTCCGCAGAAATAGATCTTCAGTTTTTTAAGAATGTCCTGCTGGACATTAAGGATGCAGGGGGCGTTGTTAAAGATGACCATTTCTTCGCGTTAATCTCATGCGCGGCTTGCCAACAGCTATTTAACGTGGCGACGAGTATAGACAGCCGGGTGATCGGCGATTCCCAGATACTCAAGCAGCTTCGCAACGCCTATTCGGCCGCAACCACTTACGGTTACACGGGTAAGATCTTAAACCAGTTAGTTCAGCGTGCGTTCAAGCTTGGAAAGACCACATATACGGAAACTTCGATCCACGATGGGGCGGTTTCCGTTAGTTTGGCTGCCGTCGAGCAGGCGATGAGAACATTTGGATCGCTTCGCGGACGTACTGCCCTCGTTATCGGGGCGGGCGAAACGGCTCGATTGACCGCAGAGGCATTGATAAACAAGCGTATCGGGCGGATCATTTTATCAAACCGGACCCGCTCACACGCCGAAGAGCTATTGTCGTCACTTAGGGAAACCTTAACCTTCGAGGGCGAGGTACACGAGTTCGAGCTTTTAGGCGAGTGCCTTCCGTCGGCTAATATAGTCATCAGCTCGACCGGTTCGAGCGAGCCGATACTTTACGAAAAGGACTTTGAGCAGCAAACGGCAGAGACGCTGGTTGTGGACATTGCTGTTCCTCGTGATGTCGATGAGTCTGTAGCAAAAAATCCGCGCGTCATTCTTAAGAACATAGACGACCTGAACCTCATTATCGACGAGAATCACGACAGGCGGCTGGCTGATTTGCCAAAGGTCAAAAAAATGATCGTAAAGGAAATGGTCGATTTCCTAACCTGGTACTACCTGCTGCCGATGATGCCCCGCTATGAGAAAACCGGCGTCAAGCCTTCGACAGAGCAAAAGATGGAAATACTGCAGATCAAGGAATTATTGATGCAGCATGTGCCTGAGATCCATCGACTCGCGGCTCAGGCGGGCGGCGATTTCAATCGTGATCTTAGCAGCCACCACGCGTTGATCAATAAGCTCCGGAGCGTCAAAGCAGAGAGAGTCGGTGAGCCGGTTGTATGACGCGAAGTATAATTATAGGTACTCGGGGCAGTGATCTCGCGCTCTGGCAAGCGAATTATATTAAGGACAGGCTCAGAACCCTTTTCCCTGACACCCAATTTGAAATAAAGGTCATCCGGACAACCGGCGATCAACTGCAGGATGTTGCTCTGTCTAAGATCGGTGATAAGGGCTTGTTCACTCGTCAGATCGAAACAGAATTGCTCGAGGGTAAAATCGACTTTGCGGTCCACAGCTTGAAGGACCTGCAAACTGTCCAGCCGGACGGGCTAATGATCGGAGCAGTGACCGAACGTGAGCGACCCAACGACGTTCTGATCTCGAAGAAGTATTCCTCTATCGCCGAACTCCCGCAAGGCGCCGTGGTCGCGACCGGGAGCCTTCGCCGACGAAGCCAGCTCCTTAATACGCGGCCCGATCTCTCTATCGTAGAGATCCGCGGCAATGTGCCAACACGCCTTAAAAAGTTTGCAGAATCCGAGCTTGACGGCATGATCCTGGCATTTGCCGGCCTGCATCGATTGAAACTCGATGACGCGTTTTGCCATCTGATCCCGACGGAGACAATGCTCCCCGCGGTCGGACAAGGCTCAGTTGCCGTTGAGGTACGGACCGGCGATCAGGCCGTCCTGGAAATGGCGGAGCGTCTGAATGATCTTACTACTCGCACCTGTGTGACCGCAGAGCGAGCTTTCTTGAGGCGTCTGGAAGGCGGCTGTCAGGTCCCGATCGGGGCCTTGGCGTTGGTGGAGGGCGGCTCGCTAAAGCTCGATGGGCTGGTCGGCAGCCTCGACGGTTCGGTTGTCTATCGCGATTCGGTGATCGGAGATGTTGATGAAGCCGAAGGCTTGGGAATAGGGCTTGCTGGATCGCTTATCGAGAGAGGGGCGGCGACATTGCTCGAAGAGGCCCGGCGCGAGTCGATCGAAAAGGCGGATGCAGTTTGTGAGTAAATCCACAGCAATTTTAGTTTTAAGGTCAGACGATGAGTTTAGCCGAATGCTTCGCGGCTCGGGTCTTGAGGTTTTTAACCTGCCATTGATCAAGACGGAACCACTCGAGGATCAAAGCGAGCTTCATCGGTGTATAGCAAAGATCGATGAGTATGACGGATTGTTTTTCACAAGTCCGGTGTCAGCGGAAATTTTCGGATGCGAGATCGGTGAATCCAGAAACGCCATTCGCGGCAAGCTCTATACAATGGGAGCCCGGGCCAATTCGGTTCTGGAAGAAGCCGGGTTACCCGCTTTTTTTGATCCGTCGGTAAACACGGCAGAAGAACTTATCACGTCTCGAAGCGACGATGAGTTCCGCGGTAGGAAGTTTCTTTTCCTGCGCGGCGACCGAAGTATCTTGACGATACCAAATCTGCTGAAAGAAAAAGCAGTCGTAGACGAAGTTATCGTTTATCGAACCATCGGATGCCGTCCAGCCGAGGCTGATATAATTAAAACTGCGAATAGTTTAAGGTCCGGGGATTTCGATTGGCTTTGTTTTTTCAGTCCATCGGCTGTTGAGGTGTTCCAGGATACTTTTGGAACGTCGGACGGGACCAAGACCGCGACGATCGGTCGAACAACGGCCGAAAGGGCCGAGGGACTTGGATTTGACGTAAATTTTATTTCGCCGAGGTCAAGTGCGATCGAT
>JBGSXN010000055.1:0-6727 GCA_041751355.1 Pyrinomonadaceae bacterium | reverse complement strand
CAAGCCAACGATCGTCAGGTGAATTTTAGAGGTTTGTTGGCATCGATCAGTCCGTTCCGGGCAGCCAGCTCAAAGTACAATTCCATTCCGCTCTGCATTGATCCGTCGACGGAATACGAGATATTTTCCGCCAGGTATTTTTTCATTTCACCTGTTCCCAATCGAATGTCCGAATCGTAATTCGCCACGATCTCGTCGAGATGTGCGAGACCTTCGTCACGCGCGGCGGCAAAATCTATCGCCAGTTTTGTGCGCCGCGTCATCCACATCGCAAATACAAATCCAAGCCCCGTATGCATATGCCACAGCTCCGCCAGATCGAAGCATTTTAGCTCGGAGCCGGTCGTCGAGCCCGAGAATCGCAGAGCCGGATCGCCGATAAGCAGAGCCGCGTCAGACCCGCTGAGCATCGCGTCGATGTCGGGTTGAGCGTCGCTCCATGACGGCTCAAACCCAAGAAATTCGCGAAATATTATCTTTGTGAGGACGGTTGACGTTCGCGAAGCCGTGTCGAGCGAAACAGAGCGGACGTCGACGAGTTCCATGCCGCTGGTTATAAGGCACACGCTCCTGACACGCGCACGCGCACCGACACATACGTCCAGAACGAGCTTTACATCGTCCATCATCTGATAGGCAATTACTGGAACGAGCGCGGCGTCGACTCGGTCATCGGCGAGCAGTTCGGCCGAACGTGCAGGTGCATTGTCAAGAATCAGCTCGACCTTGCCGTGATCTTTTCCGTAGAGAAACGACCAGACCAGCGGGGCTGTGTTTGAATAGCTCGACGCCGAGATGCGGAGCGGGGCGTTCATTTACCGGCTAGAACAGAGTCGAATCCAGGCGTCTCTTCAATTATTTTTCTCGCGTAGGGACAAGTCGGGTCGATCTTCAGGTTGTTCTCTTGAGCAAACTTTACCACGGCACCAATTAGGTCCTCGCCAATCCCCTCTCCGCGAAACTTCGCGTCTACTTCGGTGTGATATACCGTGATCTGACCCTCGGCTGATGCGAAATACTGGACCTTCGCGAGCCTTTTGCCATCTTCGTCGATGTAGAACTCACCTTTCTTCCCGTTCTCTTCGTGACGTATTTCCATTTGCTTAGCGTAGTCAGGATGAGGTCAAAAATGCAAATCAAGGGCCTTTCGAACAGGATGTTAGCCTCGGGAGACCGCTTCGATCAATTTCCATTTACCCCAGTCGAGTATCATTTCAATGTTAATATCATTTTATGAAGATCTACGACATAACGGTTTCGATCAGTGCCTCGACACCTATTTACAAAGGCGATCCGGGGGTTGAGATCACATCGTTCAAGGCGATGGCGGACGGGTCGTCGGCTAATGTTACTCAGATCTCGATGGGTGTCCACACGGCAACTCACGTCGACGCGCCTAATCATTTTATCGACGGCACCCGGCGGGTGCATGAGCTCGACCCGCAAAAACTGATCGGGCGGTGCCGATTGATCGAGATAGACGATACGGTAATGGCGATCGAACCCGAGCATGTCGGCGATATATCCGGGGCCGAACGGATACTTCTCAAAACCCGCAATTCCAAATTCTGGGCAGCACCCGAGGATGGTTTCCGCTCGGATTTCACTTATATAACGCCCGCAACCGCTCACCTTTTGGTCGATAATGGAATCGTGCTGGTCGGTATCGATTACCTTTCGATCGAGAAAAGCGGCGGGCCCGGCAAACCGGTCCATATCGCATTGCTCGAGAACGAGATCGTGATCCTCGAAGGCGTCGACCTGCGTGAGGTGCCGCCGGGCGACTACGAGATAATGTGCCTGCCCCTAAAATACGATGGCGCCACCGGTGACGGAGCACCAGCCCGAACGATGCTCAGAGAGTTATAAAACTCTCGCCTACCGACTTTTTATCGCAGCCGTAAGAAGTCCAAAAACCAGAACCTGTAATATAATCGCCTGAAATGTTCAAACACACTTTAGGCCCCGACGCACATCTCGCTCATATCGAGCATTCTCACGCAGAACCATTGCACGCCCTCGTCAAGGGCAGTTACGATCACATCCGGGAGTGGTCCAACTGGCTAAAGGACCCCGACCGTCCGCTCGAACATACTGAGGAGTGGGTGGCGAAGAATCGGTTGAACTATGGTTCCGGTAACGGATATGAGATCGGAATCTGGTACCAGGACCAGATCGCGGGCCAGATCGGCTATAACTACTTTAATAACGAAGACCGCAGAACAGAGATCGGTTACTGGCTGGGGAAAGAATTCCAGGGTAAGGGCCTCATCACCCGCTCGTGCCGCGTGCTGATCTACAATGCGTTCACCCACCTGAACCTAAATCGGATCGAGATCCGCTGCGGAACCGAAAACCTAAAAAGCCGCAGCATACCCGAAAAGCTCGGCTTCAAACTCGAAGGCATCGCCCGCGAATCAGAATACCTTCACGACCACTTTATCGATCTCGCAATATACGCGATGCTGTCAGGTGAATGGCAAATCAATGTGAGATCCGACTAAACCGTTCAAGATCAACGATTTTGCAATTTCAGTAGATTTCGTTTACTTTGACGCTGCGTTTTCGAATAGAACTTAAAAATGTCCAGATTTTCTCGCCGCGATTTTTTGAAGGGTCTTGCGGCCTCGGCCGGAATTTTGGCTGCGGGACGAAACATTGCTTTCGGAAACGTCCAAGGCTCGCCGCTTCGTTTTCTCGTTGTGGGCGATTCGTTGATCTGGGGCCAGGGGCTTGAGGAAAAAGATAAGTTTTACAACCTCACGGCGGACTGGCTTCGAAATTCCGCGTTTGGCCGGCCTAGAAAAGTGGAACTCAAGGTAAAGGCCCACTCCGGCGCGAATCTCAAGGTCCATCCCGATACCGCGGAAAAGCTAAGTAAAGCCGGTCTCGACGATACATTCGAGCTCAACCGGGAATTAAATGTTGGTTTTCCCAGTATTTGGACACAGATCGAAACTGCGGCTGCGGAGTACAAGCAGGAGAATATTTCCGGCGGTGCCGAACTGATTATGCTGACCGGCGGGATCACCGATGTTTCAGTGACCAAGATCCTCGACCCTTTCGTCGACGATAAAGACCTGCCTCCTCTGATCGAGAAATACTGTCGTGATGATATGTATGATGTCCTGCAACATTCCATTCGTCATCACCCTCGAGCCTCGATCGTGGTTGTCGGTTACTATCCGATGCTCTCGCCCGAGTCGCCGGGCAGTAAACTGATGAACGCCTGGCTCGAATCAATGGGTTTTCCCGGCAAACTTAAGTCGGCGGCAAATAACCCCGTCACTCGCCGGCTTTTCTTCGGACGGATAAAGAAAAAGGTCCTTAGGAGATCGAGGATCTGGGTGGAAGAATCCAATACGAATCTGCAGCTCGCCATAAGTAACTTCAACGCGAAACTTCCCGAACCTCGAGCAATCTTTGTGAGATCGCCGATCACCGAAGATGAGTCATTCGAAACAGCTAAAACTCTTGTATTCAAACTGGAAAGAAACGGAGAATCGGAAGACCCGTTAGTTAAGCAACGTTTAGCTGAATGCCGCCCGGCATTTGAGGATCTCAAGAAAAGAACGCGTATTGATAACTCGATAAGGAGATGCGAAATGGCAGGGGTTGGCCATCCAAATCCCGCGGGCTCTCAGGCATATTTTGACGAGATCAGGAATATCATAGCTAACGATTCATCCCTGATTAGACGACTGGCCCAATCTGGGTCCGCATTACGATAAAATACAACACGCCGAAGGGTGCCTTGCAACTAATTCCATTCACCTGTAACAATGATTTATTGTTCGGGCGTCAATAATGGAAAACGGAGAGGCAAAAAAATTAAAGATCGCAGTAGCGATGAGTGGCGGCGTCGACAGTTCGGCGGCGGCGGCACTTTTGCGTGATCAGGGCCACGAACTCGTTGGCTTTACGATGCAGCTCTGGAATCAGCGGCGAAATATCAACCTTGACGAACACGGCGATCCGTTACCGTCACGCTGCTGTTCGCTCGACGATGTTTACGACGCTCGCCGTGTGGCTGAGAGCCTGGGGTTTCCGTTTTACGTCCTGAATCTCGAAAGGGAATTTGAAGCGGCGGTAGTAGAGCCATTC
This sequence comes from Pyrinomonadaceae bacterium, assembly GCA_041751355.1. Classification (GTDB taxonomy): domain Bacteria; phylum Acidobacteriota; class Blastocatellia; order Pyrinomonadales; family Pyrinomonadaceae; genus OLB17. The sequence goes on along the minus strand of JBGSXN010000055.1, from coordinate 2,623 downwards.
ATTCAGAGCTATCTCGAGGGCGAGACGCCTATCCCGTGCGTCGCATGCAATTCGAGGCTGAAATTTGCCTCGCTCGACAAAATGGCCATCAGCCTCGGGTGTGATAAGGTCGCCACCGGCCACTTTGCGCGGGTGGAATACGATGCAGAGGCCGACAGATACCGGCTTTTCCGCGGCCGCAATTATGGTAAGGATCAGAGCTACTTTCTGTGGGAACTAACCCAGGAACAGCTCTCCCGCGCATACTTTCCGCTGGGAGAGATGTATAAGGAAGAGGTGCGCGATATTGCTCGCGAAGCTAATCTTTATACGGCCGAAAAGCAGGAATCGCAGGAGATATGTTTCGTTCCTGACGGCAAATACTCAGAGTTCATCGACAGGTATCTCGATCACGAGGGGCGCAGCGGCGAAAAGCCGGTTGGCGGTGACATTGTTACAAGCGAGGGCGTAACAGTCGGCAAACATTCCGGCGTGCACCGTTACACGATCGGTCAGCGAAAGGGCCTTGGTATCGCGAATGAAAAGCCACTTTATGTGACCCAGATCCAGCGGGCTAAAAACCAGATCATCGTCGGTGACGCGGACGATCTGGACAGCATGGATTTTACTGCCCGCGGGGTCAACTGGGTCGCGTTCGACACGCCTGACAAGCCGGTCCGGGCAAATGTGAAGATCCGTTACCGGCACGAACCGGCACCCGCAACGATCGTGGCGCTGCCGGACGGAGGTGCTCATATAACCTTTGACGAGCCGCAGCGGGCGATCACGCCAGGACAGGCAACCATCTTCTATGACGGTGACGAGGTTGTCGGCGGCGGCTGGATCGTGCGCGGTTCCTGATCCATTTGTTAAATAGAAAAGGTTGAGTAAAAAAGACGAGACAAGCTATCGCGAGAGGGTATTTGATATTGTCCGCGATATACCGCCGGGCCGGGTGATGACCTACGGACAGCTAGCGATGCTGTTGGGCGAGGGGTACACGCCGAGGACGGTCGGATATGTCATGAGCGGCTCAGATGCCGACAATGTTCCATGGCAGCGCGTGATCAATTCGCAGGGAAAATGCTCGACCGGTCGGCTGACGATCCCATTGAATCTGCAGCAGGAACTTCTAGAGGCCGAAGGTGTGCACTTTAGCAAAGCGGGAAAGTGTGACCTAGATGTCCATCGCTGGTTTCCCAATGGGACAGACGAATTGGATGAAGAACGAGTACCCCTTTTCTCTCGTCAGAAAACTCGATAGGTAGTTTCTGACTCTCGTCACTATTTACCCGTCACTGTTCACTTTTGTCACCGGCCCCATTTCAGTTTGTTTCTCAAAACATCAAAATAGTTTCGATTGGCCGGATGAACGAGGTTCAGGGTAGTTTGGCTTTTACGGATCGAGATTCGGTCATGGACCTCCATTTGATGCGCGATCTGGCCGTCCAGGCTCAGGACGACCCCTTCGTTCTCATTATCCAGTACCAATTCGATCTCAGCTTCGTCGGGCACGACGATCGGACGATTGGTCAGTGTAAATGGACAAATCGGCGTCAGCACGATCGCGTTCATCGATGGATAAATTATTGGGCCCCCTGCCGAAAGATTGTAGGCCGTGGAACCGGTTGGGGTGGACACGATCAACCCGTCCGCCCGGAACGAATTGACGAGAAGGCCGTTAAGATTAACCGTAATCTCGATGATCCGTGCAAGGGCGGCCTTATTTATCACTACATCGTTAAGTACGCGCCCCTTTGCAATCATGTCCCCGCCTCGCCATTGTTCGGCGTCGAGCATTACTCGACGGTCAACGTCATAATCGCCGGCGATAATCGTCTCGAGCGCGGGAAACATCTCCTCTATCCGGAAATCTGTCAGGTAGCCAAGACTGCCGTAATTGACGCCCAGGACAAGAACATCGGTATCGCCGACAAGCCGCGCGGTCGAGATCATCGTGCCGTCGCCTCCGAGTACTACGAAAAGGTCCGCACCGAAGAAATCGCTGTCTTTTGCCGGACGATCCCCTGCAGTAACCGGCTCACCCGACTGCTGCACTCCCCGAGCCTTGAGCCAGGCGGAAAGCTCTGCCGCCGTCGCGAGGGCCTGCTCATGGCCGGGCTTTACAACGATGCCGACCGACCTTATCTCTCTTTCCTTCATAACTCGGATCTTACCCGTTAATAATCGGTGAACCGCAGCCAAACTGCAAGCTTTTGACGGATCTGTACCTCGTCACCCAGCTTACATCCTTTCTTGACTCTTGACGCATCGAATCACAAAACACCGTCGTTTCGGGTCCCGCTCAAACCTATCGTTGGTTTTCGGTAACAGTTTTTGTTAGAATTGCGGTTTGTCCCAACAGACAGTAAGTATTGGTATCTCCATTAAGAAAAGGTAATTGTCGATGTTAAAGCTATTCAAACGTCTCGAGAAGACCCGAAATTTCGTTCTTCTTTTATTTGCGGTCGTGATGGTCGCGAGTCTCGTGTTTTTCTACACACCCGCCAGCAACACGGTCGTGGCCAACCTCGCTCAAAGCGATGAAACCGTCGCGTCGGTTTCGAGCCATAATATTTCGGTTGGCGAATTGGTGCGTCAGAAAGAAAACTACAGCCGCTTCAGCCAGGGTCAAAGTTTCCCT
>JBGSXN010000054.1:0-4372 GCA_041751355.1 Pyrinomonadaceae bacterium | reverse complement strand
TATCTTGGAAAAGATCGAGGTTGGCCGATAACCGCGCCGAATACGGCTGCTCTTACATTTTGGGCATCTTTGGGAAATCATATTTGGTCATTAAAAAGGTTAACAGTGTCACCCATTAATGCCCAATCCTCATCGCCCATTTTCGGTCTGTCGAATGCGTTCGAGTTCCTCATGGATCCGTTCTGCCGCCGCCGACCGCCCCTCGCTCTGCACATTATCTCGCCCTAGATAAAAGAGTGCCTCGCGATACAGCTCTTTGGCGGCCGCGTAGTCGCCCTCGAATGTGGCTCGCTCTGCCCGCTCGACCCATTCCGAAACGCCGATCGAAACTACCATGTCCCGAATCACCTCTCGAGATTCAAGCAGGCTCTCCTCTTCCGGGTATGATCGAAGCGCCGTATCAATGATGCCCATTGCCGCTTTCGCCGAACGCCTTTTGTGTTCAGGGTCGTCAAGGTCGCGGGCTTCGCTCGTGAGAGAATGGACCTCGATCTGAGCCCATTTCAGCAGGTGATAACGATGAAAATCCGCGACCGCCGCCCTCCCCTTAAGAAGGGCCGGGAGTCGTGGGGACCCCGGACTCACGCCCTTAAGCTCGCTCTCGTTCCGAGCCATATATTCTCCGCACAGCTCAAAAACCTCGCGATGACCAGCCGACAAGCGGTTAAGAACATTGGCAGCGTCAGATTTCTTTTGTATCTCGCTCAGGATCGCCGCGTTTCGCTCAAGCGTCAATTTGTCGGGATTTCTCTGGTCCGAGTGCTGAGGAATTGAGCGCCCGGAACTTAAAGGCAACTGCGTCGGCCGCAGATGCCTGCTCGCTCGGCGAAGGATCACTTCTCGCAAGACTACCGACACTATCAGAACCATACTGGCGCTGACGCCAGCAGTCGCCCAGGGCATGTCTTCGCCGCCATCATGCAAAATACCCCAAACAAGGAAAAAGAATGCGGTCGCGACTGCGAACGCCAACACATAGTAATTTGATGCCGGAAGCCAAAATGGCCGTCGCCCGTTACCTGTCCGTGTATTCATCCCTTGGTTCGTTCCTCGTCATTGTGGATAAGCCATCGGCCTGGCGTTAAATGCTGGTTTATGTTGAAATTTTTCAATCAGAATGTCAATCATTACAAATTTGAATTTTGCTATACTGGGGCGATGAAAACGTCGAAGAAAAAGAATCGAAAAGAACGTCCGGCCTTCGATAGCATTCGTAAACCCACAGCTCCGCCTTCGCGAAAATTTGAGAGCGAGGTTGTCGATGAAAAACGCCTCCCGTCGCTGAGAAAATCTAAACACAAGCGCCCACCCGGGCCAGACGAATAAATATGGCTCGCACGATACCGAATGATGATGGGGACAAGTCAACTAAACATATCTGGGCCCGGCCGCAGATGAATGTGACTTTCCGAGCCGAGATAATGCCTGGATCTTTGCGGGAGGATCGCACCTTTAAGATCGAAACGGTGCTTTCCAACGGACGTGTCAAGCTGGAGGGTTTCGAGGGCGAATTTCGTGAATCCGCCTTTGAACCGATCAACTTTCTGAGGGACAAAGCCTAGATTTCGTAGATCTTTCCAACGGTGAGTATCTCAACCTGCGCAATATCGGCCCGGCGGATCTGCTCGATCACTTTTTCGCGATACATTGGCTTAAGGTTGATAACGTAGACGGGTATTTCCCGGTTGTTCAGTTTCTGCAACTCGGAACTGAGACGAGACGGCGTCAAATGGTTCGAGTCGAAAGCAAGCTGCTCAAGCTCATCCGGGAAAGCACATTCCACCAAGATAGCTTTAAGCTTTGGCGCGTTATTGCATAATTTCCAAAAATCGTCGGTTTCGCCCGTATCTCCGGTGATTGCGAGCGTGGTTTCAGCGTTTGAGATCAAGTATCCGAGAGCCGAGACTTTATGATTGACCCGAACGCTTTGAACAAAAAGATGCTCCACCTCAAAATTTGCCCCAACATCGAACTCCACGTATTCAACAACTGGTCCGTGTTCGTTCGAGAGTTCTGAAAAACGTGGATAGATCGCCCAATTAAACAGGTCCCGCTCAAGTATATCGATCATTTCACGCGTCGCATGGATACGGATTGGCCCTGTCAGCGACGCAAATAGATCGTCGATGAATAAGGGCAGTCCCGCGACATGGTCCAGGTGGGTATGAGTGAGAATAATGTTGCGTACCTGTCGCCTCTGCAGATCGGTGCACGAGAGAGCGAGACATCCTGCATCTACAGCCACTCGATCGTCCACGATCATCGACAACAGATGCTGACGCTCTGACGCCATTCCATTCTCATCGATCGTACTTGGCAAAAGCTGGATCTTCATAGCAAGGAATAATGCCGTCAACGAGCGCAGGTCTGTGCCCGCCCTCCGTCGATCTCATAGGTCGCACCTGTTATCCACGATGCCTTGTCCGACGCCAGAAAATAGATCAATTCCGCGATCTCGTCCGGGGTGCCCGGCCGGCCGATCGGATGGGTTTCGCGGGAATGTTCTAAAAACGCATCGTATGCTGAATCTTCCATTCCGCCTCGTTTATGAAGGTTCGTAACAACAACGCCGGGATTCACCGCATTCACTCTGATTCCCTTCGCTCCGAGTTCGAGCGCGGTGCATCTTGTCAACTGATCAATGCCTGCCTTTGAAACACAATACGCAAGTACATTTGGAAATGACCGTGTTCCCGCAACGCTCGATACGTTTACTATGTTTCCTTTAGTTTCGGCCAGATGCGGCACACATTTTTGCGTCAGGACGAAAACGGAACGCAAGTTTATGTTAAGCATTCGGTCCCAATCGTCAAGAGTCGTCGTCTCGATCGATCCATTTTTTATAATTCCGGCCGAGTTGACGAGCACATCGATCTGTCCGAATGTATGCATCGTCTCAGAGGCGATCCGGTCGAGCTGTGAAAGTTCGGTCATGTCTGCCAGGTGTGGCTTGATCGAACCGGACTCCGCTCGCACCTCGCTGGGCAGTGATGTCAGTTCCTTTTCATTTCTTCCGACCGCAACAACAGTCGAACCTTCGTTCGCAAAATGAAGTGCCGCAGCACGGCCGATCCCGCTGCTTGCACCGGTAACGATCACCACCTTGTCCTGCATAATATATCTAAAAAAACGGTTCGGATTTGCAGTAAAGAATAGCAGTGAACTCCGATCTGTGGCAAACCGCGAATGTCGGCATTGTTTAGCCTTGACGTCGGACATCTCTAAAGGAGTGCTATCTGAAATTCCGGGAAAATTCATCTTGGCTTAAACAAGTATCGTAAACGAAAAAAAGCGACCCAATGGCCGCTTTTTCATACAAAGTCTATGTTATCGCTATTACGACTCGCTCGTTCGGCGATTAGCCGCGAAAAGTGTTTCGAAGGCGATTTTGGTCTCTTCTGTCTTTCTATTTTTCAGATCCGAGACCCAATCGGTAACGGTCGACACCATTTCCCGGGCTGCGACACGCGGACTTGCCTTACGCCCCTTCTTTGGCTTTTTAGCCTCGACGTCGGAACGTTTTACTACTTTGATTCTGGATCTATCCATGAAAATAATCCCCCTTGACTTATGACCCGAACAACGGGCATGGCATTGTGCAAAGATTAAAAACGAATTTTTGCGAATTGCAAACGTTATGATTACGATATCCAAACGAAAGTTGTTCCTTAAATCTTTGTAACAATAATATAATTCGCAATCAGATCCACTTCTCGCATTCCGACCCGTCATTGACATCCGGACAGATTCGTAGCACTTTATCAATACATCCACACTGATTTTTTTTTTAAAATTACGAGGACCCATTAATGAAGAAACTATTTCTATCGTTCCTTTTGGCTGCCCTTTCAGCATTTGCCGCCATCGCGCAGGAGAGGTCGACCGCATTCATAAATGCCAGGATAATCCCGATCACCGGTCCGGTAATCGAGCAGGGCACATTACTGGTCAAGGACGGCAAGATCGTCGCGGTCGGCGATTCCCGGACCGTTCGGCTTTCATCGGATGTTCTGGTCATCGACGCTGCCGGGAAAGTGATAATGCCCGGCCTGGTCGACACGCACAGTCATATTGGCGGCGGATCCGGTGCGGACGGCTCGGGACCGATACAGCCCGACGTAAGGTTGATGGATGGGCTCAATGTCAGATCGTCGAGCCTGCAGCGGGCCCAGAGCGGCGGGCTAACCACCGTCAACGTCATGCCCGGTTCCGGCCATCTGGATAGCGGCCAGACACTCTATATCAAGCTCAGAGACGGAGCGGTTAAAGTCGATGACCTTTTCATCTACGACAAAGACGGCAAATATATGGGCGGGATCAAGTTTGCCAACGGCACTAATTCGATCAGGGCAGGCGGCGGAACATTTCCCGG
>JBGSXN010000053.1:0-24021 GCA_041751355.1 Pyrinomonadaceae bacterium | reverse complement strand
GCGAGGGTTTACACTCAGCGAGGTCGCCGAGCAGACGCGTATCTCTTCTCTTTATCTCGAGCACATTGAAAAAGACGATTATAAGATTCTGCCCGGCGGGATATTCAATAAGGGTTTTGTTAAGTCCTTTGCAAAGTTCGTCGGCATTAACGAACAGGAAGCTCTCGCGGATTACACCCGCATGATAGCGCAAACTGAATCGAACGCTGACGAACTGAAGGTTTATCGTCCGGAGGTTCTGACGGATGATCGTTCCGCCGCATCGATGGCACCCACGATCATCATCGCAGTGATCATTTTGGCGTTAATGACGGCCGGGATATTGTTCCTTCTTAACTATTTGCGTCAGCCGACCGACGATTTCTCCGCCGACTCTAAGATTACCAACACGAACACCCCGGCAAATGCTGTCGACGAGCCGCCTGCTGAAACACACTCAGTGGCCGTGCCCGAGATGAGTTCGCTCAGGGTCGAGTTCAAGGCCTTGACCGATCCAGTTTCCCTTTCGGCGACGACGGACGGGAAATTCAGCACAAATGTGGTGACCGCAGGTTCCGCAGCGTTATTTGAGCCAAAGGAAAGTCTAAAACTAAGCTATTCCCGATCACTGGCCAACGCCGTCGAATTAAGCCTCAACGGAAGGATCATCACTCTGCCGTCCCAACCCCTTATTCCTCGCCGAAATACGATCGAGTTCGAGATAAATAAGGAAAATATTGCGAGGATTTGGGAAAGCGGGGCGATATCTACCGAAGTCCCGGGAGCGAAACCACAGTCGTCACCAACGTCCGCAGCCGTTAGTGCAATACCGGCTGCAACCCCGCCTGCAACTCCGGCCCGTCCCACAGCAACGCCCGCTGCCAACGCAAATGCCAACCGTCCAAATCCGAGACCAACGACACCTGTCGAAACTTCGCCATCCCCGCCTCCAACTGCGAAGACCAGCCCGCAGGATGATAGTGAGGGATAGGAATATCGATAATTAAGCACCGAGCCCGCGATAGATTTTGGGGGCATTTTCGTTTGCTATAGAATGAGAAGATGAATATCACCGAAATCAAAGAGGGGCTGACATTTGACGATGTAATGCTCATCCCGGCCTACTCAGATGTCCTTCCCGGCGAAGTGGACACACGGACGCGTTTCTCACGAAACATCCTGCTTAACATCCCTCTTTGCTCGTCGGCGATGGACACCGTGACCGAGGCCGCCCTTGCTATCGCCCTCGCCCAACAAGGCGGGATCGGAGTAATACACAAGAATTTTTCCATCGCTGAGCAGGCAGAGGAAGTCGACAAGGTCAAACGCAGCGAATCGGGAATGATCGTCGATCCCGTAACTATTGAACAGGGCAAGCTTGTATCAGATGCTTTGGAGATCATGGAGAGGTATAAGATCAGCGGCGTGCCCGTCGTCGATGGTAACGGTCTTCTGGTCGGCATTATAACTAACCGCGATCTACGTTTTGAAACGCGGTTTGATACCCCCGTTTCGGAAATTATGACGCCGCAGCCGCTGGTGACCGTACCTGTGGGAACTACGCTCGATGACGCCAAGGTCAAACTCCAAAAGCATAAGATCGAAAAGCTTCTGGTAGTAGATGATGATGGCCATCTTAAAGGACTCATCACCGTCAAAGACATTCAAAAGGCGATCAACTTTCCCTATGCGGCGAAGGACGAGCTTGGCCGTCTAAGGTGCGCGGCGGCGATCGGGGCGACGGGCGACTATCTCGAAAGGGCCGCGGCACTGGTTGACGCCAGGGTTGATGCCATTGTTATCGATACCGCTCACGGCCACAGTTCTCGTGTGTTAAGTGCGGTCGAAAAGATCAAGTCGGAGTATCCGGCCATCGAGGTTATCGCAGGGAACGTGGCAACTAGCGATGCCACAAAAGCCTTGATCGCGGCCGGTGTTGACGCTGTAAAGATCGGCATAGGTCCGGGTTCGATCTGTACGACGCGTGTCGTGACTGGAGCGGGCGTTCCTCAGATCTCCGCCATTGTCGAGTGTGTCGAAGCGGCCAAAGAAACCGGTGTCCCAATCATTGCGGACGGCGGAGTGAAATTCTCGGGCGATCTTGCCAAAGCAATTGCTGCAGGGGCCGATTCGGTAATGATCGGATCGCTCTTTGCCGGTACGGAAGAAGCTCCAGGTGAGGTGATATTGTTTCAGGGTCGCAATTTTAAGACATACCGGGGTATGGGATCGATCGGAGCGATGAAGAAAGGGTCGAGCGACCGTTATTCGCAGGAAGGTACCCTCGCCGAGTCGAAATATGTCCCCGAAGGCATAGAGGGACGCGTTGCGTACAAGGGATCGGTTGCTGAAATGGTTACGCAGTTGGTGGGCGGGCTTAGAGCAGGTATGGGGTATACCGGATGCCGAGACATCGGCCAACTGCAGAATAATGCGCGATTCGTAAGAATGACCTCAGCCGGACTCAGGGAATCTCATGTACACGACGTGATCATCACCAAGGAAGCACCAAACTACCGCATCGAATCGTGAGCAGAAACCCGTATAACACGAGGAGAACCTTAAATAGGCAGCCTGGCGAGAGAAAAAGGGCTAATTCTTTCGTTTTCCCAATGCGGGCTCGGCAAGCGGAAGGTCAACGGTCAAAGGGGCGTGGTCGGAGATCCGGCCCTCAACAACCGAATTGACGGCAGTAAGAGTGCGGCCAAAATGAGGTGCGAAAAGATACGAACCTTGGTAATTCGACGGATCAAAAAGATGAACGGGCTTAACGAATATCCAGTCGAGCTTAAACTTGCCGATGAATTTTACAGGCCGAGGCAGCCGAAATGTGGTGACAAAACCCTTTTTATCCCGTTGGTTTGAATTTGCCAGAGTATTTTTGTTGTTGCCGGCGGATCTTGACGGCTCGCCACGAAAATCGAATGAGCCGCCATCCTCAAATCGAAAAGCTTTGAGTAGCGAGAAAAACTTCCTTTCTTCGTTAGGCATGAGAAATGGGATATGCCGAACCGTCGGGTCACCATAGTTTCTGCCAAAAGTGATGGTTGCCGAGGCTGCATCCCGGAGCATTCCGAATCCCAATACCTGATTGATGCCCGTCTTAACCCAAAATTCCGGTTTGCCGAAACGCATTCGCAACTCGCGTTCAAGGGTCGTCGGCGTCATATCGGTCGTCGATGTGTTCATATCTCCGGCAACGATGACAGAGGTGCGGATCGGCTTGATCGTTTCTAGCAATTCCTTTAACTGCCTTTGCCGATTTGCCGGCGAAGTACGGCTCTCAATATGCGTTCCGACGATAGTGACCCGGCCGGCGGGAAACCGTGGATCGGTAATCTCGGCGATCAGCATCGTCCGTCCTCCACGTCTGACCTCTTTCATCGCTTTCTCTAGGAAAACCTCCTTGACCAGCCGGCGTTTCCCCTTTTCGATAAAGCTGACGCCTTTCTTCTCGGTTGCGAACCAATCATAAGGCTGATATTTAAAGGGCACGAGGCGAACATTTTCGAGTGGAAACCGGCTGATAATTGCCGTACCGTGAAGCCCCTTATATTTTTCAGTATCAATCTCGTCGGATGGTTCCGAAGGGTCACGCGGTGTTTTGACGTTCATGCTTCGATTCACCGGGCTCAGCTCAACGAACTCAACGCCGAACGCATAATAACGACCGAGGCGTGCCGCTAATTCCTCCGGAATATTACGATATCCCGACCGCCTTAAGCCCCAATCCACCTCGTTCATTACGATCACATCGGCAGCCCGCAAATGAGCAGCCTGTTCAAGCACGGCCTCACGGGCCGGGCTTCCCAAGGGAAACTTTACCGGATCGAGCATTGCGACGGTGCGCTCTTCGCTATCGAGCACAGCCTCGAGCGCATCGTATTCGAGGCCCCTTTGTATGTTCCAATGGGCAACCCGGACGTATGTGCCAAGAAGGGATGAACTCGCTAAGGCGGGCCTTTCAGGAGAGACGGCGAAATTTCCGACGAAAGGCTCCGTGAGAATCGTATTGAGCCGTAAACCAAGTTCGGGCGACAGGCTGTTTTGGGTGTAGAGATCGGTGATCTCGGCATAGGAAAGCAGGTTTCTGTTCGCACCTGAATCACCGGCGACAGCGAAACCCGGCACCGAGATAAGGGCGAGCAGGCACGCCGTCAAGGTACGGCAAGCTATTCGTTTTGCTGTGACTTTTCTGCATTTCGCCATTCTGGTATTCATTCGATAGTCATTTATAACAGACGGCCATTAATCTGAAAGCCGCTCTGAGGCAGACTCCCATTCTTCATAGAGGCCACGAACCCTATCTTCAGCAGCCGTGAGTTTGTCGGTCAATTCGCCAAGCCTGGAATAATCGGCTGCGATATCCGGACGTGCGACGTCGGTGCTGAGTCGTTCGGTCTCAGACTCAAGATCACGGATCTCGACCTCGATCTGTTTTATCCTTTTCTCGAGATTCTGACGCTGGTTCTTAGAAAGCGGTTCAGACGAAACTAACGGAGTCAAAGGAGCTCCAGATGTGCGGGCCGGTTCGTATGACCCGTCTGACTGACGGCCGGTCGGCGACCCTGCCGCTGCAGCTACCTTCCAATCGTGATATTCACTATAATTTCCATCAAATGACGTCACCGAGCCGTCGCTCTCAAACGAAAGCATCTTGTTTGCGATCTTATCCAGAAAGAACCTGTCGTGACTCACTGTAATGATCGTACCATCGTACTCGTCAAGAGCATCCTCTAGCGATTCTCGAGACGGTATATCGAGATGATTGGTCGGCTCGTCGAGGACCAGAACGTTCTTCTGAGAATATATCAGTTTAGCGAGCGCTAAACGCCCTTTCTCACCTCCGGAAAGAGCAGAAACCGGTTTAAATACATCTTCGCCCATGAACAGAAACTTTGCCAAAAATCCTCGAAGCGTACCATTGTCGGCTGAGGGGGCAACACGGCGAAGTTCCTGAATCACTTCATTTCTGGGCTCCAGTCCTTCCAGATTCTGTGAATAATATCCGACATTCACCTTGGTTCCCCAATGGATATTGCCTTCGAGTTCCGGAATCTCGCCGAGCAGGGTCTTGATCAGCGTCGTTTTCCCCGTCCCGTTGCCCCCGATGACTCCTAGTGCGTCGCCACGGTGGAGGGAAAAATTAAGCTTACTCGCCAACACTTTCGATCCGTAGCCAATTGTCAGATCCTCGGCTGTTAAAACATTATTGCCAGTCCGCGCGACTTGACGGAGACCAAAATTGCCGCCCGATTTCTCGCTTGAGACAGCCTCGATGCGGTCCATTCGAGCGAGAAGAGTTCGACGGGACTTAGCCTGTTTTGTCTTCTGACCCTCGAGATTTCGGCGAATAAACTCCTGAGTTTTATTTATTAATGCCTGCTGGTTCTCATATTCTCGCTGCTGCTGCTCACGGCGAAGCTCCCTTTCCGTGAGATACTGCGAATAATTTCCTTTATAAGTGACGGCTGTTCCACGGTCCATCTCGATAACACGGTTTGTGGTGCGGTCAAGAAAGTAGCGATCATGGCTGATTACGACGTATGACTTATCGTGGGTATGTAGAAACTCTTCGAGCCATTCGACGGCTTCGACATCAAGATGGTTAGTGGGCTCGTCCAGCAGCATCACATCCGCGTTCGAAAGCAGGAGACGCGCCATTCCAAGGCGGTTTTTCTGCCCGCCGGACAGCGTATTAACGTCGGCGGCCCATGTTTCCGCGGGAAAGCCTAGTCCTAGCAGGACGGCTTCGGCCTTGGCTGCATAGGAAAATCCGTCGGCCAACTCAAATGCTGACTGCAGATCCGCGTATTTATCCAGAATTGCCTCGGAATGATCAGTTTCCATCCGTTTTTCGATACGGCGCATTTCTGCCTCTATGTCGTGGATCTCTTTGAAAGCGGAAAGGGCGGCCGTGTGAACGGTCTCACCGGCTTCGAAATCAACGTGTTGGCCAAGTAGTCCGAGCTTCAGCCCGTTTATTTTGATTATATCTCCATCATCCGCAGCCTCTTGACCTGTCACAAGTCTAAATACTGTCGTTTTGCCAGCGCCATTACGGCCCACCAACCCGACTTTTTCAGACGGGTTGACCTGGAATGAGACACCTTTAAGTATCTCTGTCCCACCGTAGGATTTCCACACATCTGAAAGTCTAAAAAGCATTAGTCAAGAACAAACTCCTACGAGGGCGTGACGTAAAGGAAAAAGGCAAAAGGCAAAAACATTATCTGCCTTTCACCCTTAAATTTTCGACGAAAACGGCTTAACGATTTGCCGGTGTATTGGCCGAATTGTTCGCCGTATTGTTGTTCGCCCCGTTTGATGCCGGCGCCGCGTCCGAATTCGCATTAGCAGTCGAGTTTGAATTAGCCGCGTCCGCCGTATTTGCAGTCGGACTAGCCGTAGGCTGCGCGACAGCACCGGCGGGCCGGGCACCGCTCAGCTCATTCGGGTTATCAACGACTTTGCGAGCCAGAAAGTTCTCGATCTTGGCTTCATTCATCGCTATGGCCTGATAAGAGGCTGCCAAGAGCTGCTTCCGATTGTCGACCAGCAACTGATTGATCTGCGGCCGCACTTCAGGCGTTTCGAGAGTGAGATTCTCATCCTTCTCGATACGCTCCTGCAGCTTAAAGATATATCCCTTACCGCCGATATTCACCATGTTGGTTATTTGACCCACAGTGAACTCGGGACTCATAAAGCCGGCTGCTAGCTGAGGAAAATTCTGTTTGAGGTCTGCCTCGCTTAAATATCCCATGTCGCCGCCTTGAAGCCTGCTTGGGTCTTCGCTATATTCACGCGCGAGTGCTGCGAAATCGCTGCCGGGTTGAGCTAGCCTCGTAAGTATTTCTTTAGCTCTCTGATCTGCCTCGGCGGGATTGCGTGTCGTATCGCCCTGACCGGTATCGGCTGGATCGACAACGATTGCAGCTAAACGAACACCGCGGCGTTTTACAAACATCTCGGGGTTGCCGTGGTAAAATGCTTCGATCTCACTGTCTTTCGGAGATTCTATCCGACCCGTAACTTTATCGACGAGTTTCTGAATAGCGATGCCTTTCTTTATGCTTTCACGAAAGGACTTTTCATTTAGACCGGCCTGTTCCATTTGCCGGTTGAATTCCTCTGACGAGAGCCGGCTGTCGACTTTTCGTTTGTTGATTTCGACGGTTATTTCCTCTTCGGTGGGAACCAGATTTTCTTTTTCCGCCTTTTGGAACATTACTTCCTGTTCGACCAGACTCTGAAGAACCTGAAGCCTCGCCCCGGCAAGTTCGAGGGGTGACAGTTTGCTCTCCTGTCCCTGGGCCTGTTGTTTGACAGCCCGGTCGACCTCTTCCATGGTGATGACCTTGCCGTTGACCTTAGCGGCAGTTTCGTTCGGGTCGACGGGACCCGTCGACGAGTTTGAGGCGCCGCCGCCGCCGCAGGCTGAGAAGGCGGTGGCTAGAACCGACAGGGCCAGGATCGCATTGATCCTCTTATTAAAAATTTGCACGATTGCTTTCGCTCCTTTCAACTTATCCATTTTGTGTTACTTTAATATAACTTACGACATTTGTTATAAATCTTGTTTCGAGTTTTTCCGAAAGACTCTTCTAAAACCCCGTTTTAATCGGGAGGCAATATTATGGCAAAACGCTGCGACGTTTGCGGGAAAGGCCCGCAGTTTGGAAATAACGTATCACACGCTAATAACAAGACGCGAAGACGATTTAACCCAAATCTTCAACCCGTTCGGGTTCAGCTTCCCGCCGGCGGGAACGGACGAATGAAAGTCTGTACACGCTGCATTAAGTCGGGAAAGATTGTCAAAGCCGCATAAATCTCTTTGAGGTTTAGCTTACTGTAATGGTTGCCAAATGCATTAGTTAGTGCGTTTGGCTTTTTCTATTGGCCTATACGACCGCAATACAATCGATCTCGACACGTGCGTCCTTGGGCAACCTCGCGGCCTGCACGGTCGCCCGCGCTGGCTTATTGTCACTGAAATACCGGGCGTAGACAGCATTCATGTTAGCGAAATCGTTCATATCCGCCAAGAACACGGTAGTTTTAACCACATTCTCAAGATCAGTTCCCGCCGCGCGGAGCACCTCGCTGAGGTTTTTCAGGACCTGCTCGGTCTGCTCCGAAACATCGTCTGAAACAAACTCGCCCGTCGCCGGATCGATCGGTATCTGTCCGGAACAAAAAACTATACCGCCGGCCTTGATCGCCTGCGAATAAGGGCCTATTGCCCCAGGTGCTTTTTCGGTGGAAATTATCTCTTTCATCACTCTGATCTTTCGCAATGCAATTACACAAGCAAAACGCGAATTTTAGCAGATTAGACGAAGGAAACAAAACGGTGCGGACGAAATGACCTTCCGTCCGCACCGTTTGTCCAGAAACCACACTGACCTAGGGGCCTAATAACTTACGGTAACATTCGCCGAACACGTTGTCGTGCCTGCATTGCAGACCCGATAAGTTTGGGTTCCGCTGCCGCGACCGAGAGGGTCGACGTAGCTTGTACCGCTTACCGTTGCGATATTCGAGTTATTTCGGTAAACGTCCACTGAGGGCTCCGCCCCTGACCACGTTAGATTCGCACTGTTGACCCCTTGCTGTTTGGTCATGGTTACAGTCAGGGAAATGCCGTCCGGTGTTGGCTCAGGCGTTGGCGTTGGCGTTGGCGTTGGCGTTGGGTCCGGAGTCGTACCGCCGTCGAATAATGAGTAAAGCAGCAAGTTAGGCGAGCCGCTTCCGGCGTTGGTTACTTTGCCGCTGGTAGCGTTCGACGTGATAGCATTGCCGACAGTAGCTGGACTGGCTCCTGGATTAGACTCAAGGAATAATGCGGCAACTCCGGCGACGTGTGGCGCAGACATTGATGTCCCACTTATCGTATTCGTAGCCGTGTTACTGCTGTGCCAGGCCGACGTAATGCTCACGCCGGGGGCAAAGATATCGACACACGTTCCGTAATTCGCAAAGGATGGCTTTCCGTCACTGGAATTAGTGGCTGAAACAGTCAGGGCCGCCGGAACACGAGCCGGTGAATAATTACATGCGTCCTGCGCCCGTCCCGCCATATTTCCATTCCCGGCTGCTACCGCGTATGTAATGCCCGCGTTTATTGAGTTGGTCACGGCAGTGTCAAGTGAAGATGAAGCACCGCCGCCCAGGCTCATATTCGCTACTTGACGGCCGCCGCCAGCCTGAGATGTCACCCAGTCAACGCCCGCGATGACGCCGGTGGTGGTCCCGGAACCGCTACAATTAAGAACGCGCACGGCGATTAAAGAAACGCTCTTGGCCACGCCCCAGGTTGTTCCGCCGACAGTGCCCGCAACGTGAGTTCCATGACCGTTGCAATCCTGGCCCGACTCGCCGAAAGTATCAAAACCGATCGTGGCCCTGGTACCGAAATCCTGATGGGTCGTCCGAATTCCCGTGTCGATAATATACGCCCTGACGCCAGCTCCGGTCGCGTCGTACTGATAAGTTCCGCTTAATGGGAGATTTCGCTGATCAATACGATCTAAACCCCAGGTTGCGTTACTCTGAACGGCGGACGCATACATTTCACCGTCTTCTTCGATGTACTTGACCCGAAGGTCCCTGCTCAGGGCTTCTGCCTGTTTCTCGTTCATTTCGACAGCAAAGCCGTTTATAGCATGTTTGTAGACTTGATCTATTCGACCGTCGTAAACGATGCCAAGTTCCCACGCCACGGCGTCGGCAGCAGACCGCCGACCGCGCTCGCCCGCAGCCCAATCCTCGAGGACCACTATATAGCGATTCGGGATCCTTCGTTCAGTCTTTCTAAATTTTTCAAACCTGTCCTGCTTTCCTATTACGCCGGTATCATCAATCAGCCTATCTTGGCTCTCAACTGTCCGTGTGGGCGCAAATGCAAACAGTACGACAGCGACCGCCGTACCCAATAAAACCGCGATAAATCGTTTCATGCTGATCATTCTCCTTGATATTGAAGTCGCCAATAGGGACGACAGGGATTTTTCAAACTAAACCTATAGAAAATTCAATAGGACGGGTGCAAACTGTATTAAAAAATACTACGCAAAATAGCCCCTGGAAAATGTAAGAAAAGTAGAAAAGCGTTGGGTTCAACGCAAAGTAAAGACATCCAACGGTAGCATTGAAACTGCGGTCTGTAAAGTGTTATTTTAGGCTCTTTTTAAACCGTCTGGACGGGAAACGCTAAGCGGCTATTTGGTCAAGCATTTACGCGCTCAACGGCGATGACCCCGGGAACGTGTTCGATCGCTCCGACAACCTTATCCAGATGTTTTTTGTCAAACACTTCTACTGTAACCTCGATCATCCCGATATCATCCTTCGAAACATTTGCCCGGGCGTCGCGGATACCAGTTTTGATATCCGCGATTGCATTGGTTATACCGGCAAGCATTCCGGTCCGGTTTTCGGTCGTCGCTAGAAGGTGAACTGACTGCACCTGATCCTTTTCGCTCTTCGCCCATTCGACCTCGACTATCCGTTCCTTGTTGATCATCAACTGAGAAACATTCTTACACCTTTTGTTGTGAACTACTATCCCTTTATCGAGCGAGATATAGCCAATGATCTCCTCCCCACGAAGGGGGTTGCAGCATTTTGCTCGATTAATCAGAAGATTGTCTACGCCGCGGACAACTATCGCGTCCTCACCCATTCCAATGAATTTCCGGACGGCCTTCATACCAGTCTTTAGACGGGTTTCTTTTCTGGTGTCGGCCTCGAGCTCATTAAACTTTTCCGCCCCGAGGAATTTCGCCACGACATTTCTCGGAAGCGTCTTGCCATACCCAACCGAGGCAAACAGATCTTCCGGCCGGCTGAGGCCGTACTCGTTGGCGATCCGCTTCATTTCGGTTTCATTGCCAATAAATTTCTTATTAGTGATGCGGTATCGCTCGGCTTCCTTTTCGAGAAGCTTGCGCCCGATCTCGATCGACTCAGCTCTTTGCTCCGTCGAGATGTAATGACGGATACGATTGCGGGCACGTGATGTGACGGCATGGTTGAGCCAGTTGGCAGATGGATTGGAATTTTGAGTGGTCAGGATCTCAACCACGTCACCGTTCTGCAATTCGCTGCGCAGCGGGACGATACGCCCGTTGATTTTTGCGCCCGTACAGGTATCGCCCACAACCGAGTGGATCGCATAAGCAAAATCGATCGGAGTTGCACCGCGCGGAAGCTGGATGACTTTGCCCATCGGTGTGAACGCATAGACGTCCTTTGGATAGAGGTCGAGCTTGAGAGTCTCAATAAAATCCTCAGAATCCTCGTTCTCGTCATTATTCTCAACTAGCGGAAGCAGCAGCTTTTCGACGGTCTTGCGGAGCTCATCCAGATTAGCGTCCTCTTCACTCTTTCCAAGGCTCTTTTCCTTATACTTCCAGTGGGCCGCCACTCCTTCTTCTGCAATCTGATGCATTTCCTGGGTGCGGATCTGGACCTCGAAGGGCTGACCGCCATCGCCGATCACCGATGTATGAAGCGACTGATATAGATTGTCGCGAGGAATCGCTATCCAGTCCTTAAATCGTTCGGGCACCGGTGTCCATCTATCATGAATAACACTCATGGTCAGATAACAGTATTTCCGGTTATTCTCGGTAATAATGCGGGCCGCAATAAGATCGTAGACCTGTTCGATGCGGATCTTTTGCTTTTTTAGCTTTTTCCAAAGAGAGTACAGGCGCTTAACACGGCCCTCGATCGCAACGAACGGCACTTCATTCTGAGTAAGCTTCTCGGCAATGGTCGCTTTGATTTTTTCCAGTGTCGCTTCGAGTTCAGGTCTGCGGGCATCTACGGCTTTGGCCAGACGCTTGTACTCGTCGGGATAGAGATTCTGAAACGCCAGATCCTCTAATTCGCTTCGCATTTTGCCCATACCGAGACGGTGGGCGATCGGGGCATAAATATCCAGCGTTTCCTGCGAGATACGTTCTCGCTTTTCGGGTTTGAGATATTGCATCGTCCGCATGTTATGCAGACGATCGGCTAATTTGATAAGCACCACACGCACGTCCGTGATCATCGCGAGGACCATCTTGCGCACATTCTCGGCCTGCTGCTTTTCTTTGGACAGATCGCTGATATTTGCGATCTTGGTGAGGCCGTCAACGAGTAGCGCGATTTCATCGCCAAAATATGACCTTATAGTATCGAGATCAACCAGCGTGTCCTCGACAACATCGTGGAGCAAACCCGTCGATACGCTGACCTCATCAAGGCGCATGACCGCGAGTATCTCAGCAACCTCCAACGGATGCACGAGATAAGGTTCACCCGAGGCTCGGGTCTGGCCGCGGTGATGAAGGGCCGAGAAAAGGTAGGCGCGCCTGATAACATCGGTGTCGGCTCCCGGTCTGTTCTGCTGAACTTTTTCAATTACATCCTCTATCCGGATCATTTGTCCTCATGAGCACTGATATTGTCCCCGTCGGAGGTATGAACAAAAAAGTGATGCTCAATCAAAATTGTAATTGAGCATCACCTGGTTGGAAAGAAAAATCAGTATTTTATTGACCGGAGCTGGCGCCGGCATTTGCATCGCCCTTAGCCGCTGCGATCCTCAAATCGATCTCAGTCTGTATCCTTCGGACAACGTCACTAAGTGCCAGAAAGTTTTCCCGAGCAGCGTCAGCTTCCTTTTTGAGCCGATCCCTTTCAGCTTCGTTACCATCCATTTCGGCGAGACGCATCTTTTGAACCAGGAGGCTGGCCTTATAAGAGCGAGCCGACTCAAACACTTTTAGCATGTCCTGAGTTTGCTTGAGTTCAGCATCACTGGCTCCCTTCACATCGAATGCCGCGGCATTCTTGACCTGAGGGGTCTCTAATGCGATCGTCTGGTCGATAAGGGCCATTCCTTCCTGAACACATGTTGCGAAGGTGCTGTATTCCTGCGGATTCGCCGGTTTAACAAACTGAAAAGCCGCCTTGCCGTCCTTTGTTACAGTCTTCTTAATTTGATCCGAATCAGAGATTTCATTTGCACAGCTATTCTTTTTAGCGGCAAGCGATGTTAAGGCTTCCGCACGCTGCTCCGGCGGGATTGAGGTATCCGCCGACCGCTTTGTCACCCAATCGAGCCAAAGATCAGTTTTTTGAAGGTTTTCGTAGAGACTGGCGATAGCCTTATAGGAGCTCTGATCATTAGGATTCAAGGCGAGCGCCTTCTGATATTCGGCTATTGCCTCTTCAGCCTTAGCAGTGTCCTGACGATTCCCTATGAACTCGGAATGTAAAGTTCGGGCTAAGAACAACTGAGCTGTCTGCCCTTCGACGAATTCGCCGTTAGGATCTCGGGCTACAGCGCTTCGAAAAAGCCTCTGGGCTTCGGGAAACTTCCGGTCCTTGTACGCGTTAGATCCGTCAACAAGGTCTTTCCGGGCCATAACCCGACTATAATAAGTGCAGTTTGTTCCTACCAAGACCGTGCAGAATAGAAGGACAATTGCACCGAAACGAGAGAATCTCATCATTTGACTCCATTCACGCCTTCGGAGGTGTAGGCACGGATTCTCTTTCCGTGCCGCCCAGAACCGAGGCAATATTAATCTAATCTGCTAAATCGTCGATCTGAAGACCGATAGGGGAGGCTCCGACCATCTTTGCGGCATCAATTACCCTGATAACATCACCGTATCTGACAGACCGGGGTGATTTTATAAATATGGTCTTTTCAACCTCGTTGGTGCCTTCACGAAATACGCCGTTATTCTCCCGATCCCTAAAGATCTCCCGTAAGCGAGCGGCCAATTTCTCCGTATCCGAGACATCTCCGAAAGGCTCATTGTTGAGCGTTATCCCACGCGTTTCTCGGTTGATAGCCACAACAAGGGTCAAAGGGTTAGGTTTGACGTTTACCGGGACTTCCTGGTCTTTAGGTTCAGCCGGAACTTTCGCTTCAAAACGACTGGGTTTGAGCGGCGTAATGACCATAAAAATGATCAGGAGCACCAACAAAACGTCGATTAGAGGTGTTACGTTAATATGTGGAGTGGCTCCCTCACCGCCACTGCCAGGGCCTGACATTCCCATAATTATTTCCTTCTATAACAACTGTGCCTAAAGATCAGACACAGTCTTGTTTAATTAGCGTCCGGAGCTTCGACACCTTTCTTCTTATCCGCGACGAGTCCGATCTTATCAATATCCTGCCTACGAATCGTCTCGATAGCCTGCACGACTCGACCGTAGTCGACATCGACCCCACTCTTAATATAGACAATACGTTTATCTGGGGTCTTGCCCTCCATTCGCCTCTTGATAACCTCGCCAAGAGCGTCGATCGGAAATAATTCCTTACCAATGTAAAAATTACTATTGTCCGGAATCGCGATCACAACCGATGTATCTTTTGCGATATCAGCATCCTCATCGGGGCTGATCGTATCACGGGGCAGGTTTACTGAAACGCCCTGTTGAAGAAGCGGGGTCACGATCATAAAAATGATCAGGAGCACCAGCATCACGTCCACCATCGGTGTTACGTTGATCTCTGAATTAAATTCGCTGGTTCCGCCAACTTGTACAGCCATAGCAGATTTCCTCCCTGTATATAAATCTAGGAATTCGCATTAACTAATTATCCCCGAATTTGCTTACCACGTTGCCTGATAAAATAGTCGACAAGTTCGGAAGCGGAATTTTCCATTTCTACGCTGAAGCTGGTGACTTTACTCGTGAAATAGTTGAAAAGCCACACAGCCGGAACAGCCACCCCGATGCCGAATGCCGTGGCTACGAGAGCCTCAGCGATAGCAGCACCCACCGCACCGATACCGGCACTCTCAGCCTGAGCAAGAGCGACGAAAGCCCCGATGATACCCACAACGGTTCCGAACAGGCCCACAAATGGTGCTGTCGAACCTACGGTAGCCAAACCGGCCAAACCGCGTTTGAGTTCCGCGGTCTTAACGGCGATCGCCCTTTCAAGGGCACGCTTGGAAGCTTCCATTTCGTCCGAAGTGATCTCGGCGCCCTGATGGGCCGCAAATTCCTTCAGGCCAGACGAAACAACCATAGCGAGGTGCGAATCCTTATGCTTGTCGCTGATATTGATAGCTTCATCAATATTGCTGTTTTTCAAAGCCTGGGCGACCTTTGGCGCGTATTGACGCGACTGGGTCTTGGCTTTGTTATATGTCAGCCAGCGTTCGATCCCAACGGCGATCAAGTAGACCGACTGGATCACAAGCGTAATGATAACGCCCCAACCCGGAATGGTCAGACTCTTTGCGATATCGTATACACCAAACGAAATAGCTGTGCCTTCGCCGGTGAACAACAAGAAAAAGCCCGAAATATCCGATGCGATCAGGCTGCCTAAAAATGTCATGGTTTTTCCTCCAAAGAAAATCAAAAATTAGATATTGCGATATAAACTTCTGCAGGCGACGGCGGCAGAGCGTCGTTGCCTGCAGAGATATCCATTCCTTTACGGAACGAAATTATAAGTGATCACGCCGGAAACCTTCACCGGTTGGCCGGAAAGTAAGGTCGGGCTAAATCTTGCTCCTCTCGCAGCCGATGCAGCTGCGGCTCTCAGCAAAGGATGTCCACTAACGGCGGTTGCCGATATTACACTGCCGCTTTCGCTGATAAGGACCTGGACGCTCACCGATCCCGATGCCCTAACAGCCTTAGCTGCTGGCGGATAGGCGGGTTTCGGCAGGCTCGTCGCCTTTCCATTAAGCACACCGCCCGAGACCGTCTTTGGCTCTGGCTTAGGGGTTGGCTTGGGCGGTGGCGGAGGCGGCGGAGCGTCTGAGTCACCACCGGTAGGCGCCGTACCTGTTCCCGTAGAAAGTCCTCCGGTACCACCCGACTGCACAACACGGGCCGTCCCAGGATCCACCCTAGCACCAGTATCCGAATCGGCAGTGCCGATCTTCGTCATGCGATCAAGCCTCATTTCTTTAACGACGTTCTTTGTTACGCTCGTAACTTCAGGGGGCTTTACCGGTGTCTGCATTATGTTCTGAATCAGTTCCTTTCGAACGTCAACGTCAGGCTGTTTTTGCTGCTCAGGCTGCTTTTCGGGTGGCGGCGGAGGCTCTTCCTCGGGTACCGGCACCGGAGCGACTAGCGTGGTCAGCGACAGATCGTCGCTTCCCATATTGAAGTTCTTTGCGAACAGGCTATACGTCCAACTCGACAACAAGACTGTCGACGCGATAACCAGAGTAACGAGCATAAACTGGCTACGTCTCTTGTTTTCCCTCGAATTACTTTTCGATTCAACTAATTGATCAAGCATTTTACTTCCTCCCTTTTTCCGGTGCCAACTCTAGGTCAAGGGTTACGAAATCCTCTAGCAATATGATGATATTAAGCAAACTCCGCGTTGGCACCGCTTTACAAGAGGTGTATCAACGCGAGAGGACTTAATATTCCTGCTTTGTTCAGCTTCCGACTTGTGGGGAACTAGTGACTTTTGCCGGTCGCACACGCAAAAGTCCTACGAATCCTGATCCCGATTCTAAAAAGGCCGAATCCGGGACAAAGCGTTATTCAAAGCATTTAATTGACCAGCAACGAAATGAAGTCTAAAAGTTTACAGAGCGAAAGTCAAGAATAATCAGCTACTTTTTTTGGCTCAAATCAACTAATTTCGGCCCTAAGTTCCCCATCAACGGCAGGGCGGCCAAGGTTGTACCAGGTTATCGAGTAACCGGTCGCCGCGTTACCGAACGTCTCGAGGAAGACGCTAATTGCTCGCCCTTTTGTGGCACGTTAACCTCTCTAACGCGCGAATCGCCGAGCTTACTTTGCCACCAAATAGCAATTGGGCTCGCAATGGCGATCGTAGAATAAGTACCTGCTATAGCTCCTACAAAGAGAGCAAGAGAGAAGCTGCGGAGAACCTCGCCTCCAAATAATACCAGGGCAAGCACTGCAAGGATCGTAAGCCCATTCGTCACAACAGTTCGTGACATGGTTTGGTTGATGGCCTTATTTGTAAGGTCATACACCGACTCTCCGCGTCTTAGCGTCAGATTTTCCCGAATGCGGTCGAATATGACGATAGAGTCATTAACTGAGAAGCCGACCAGGGTAAGCATCGCAGCCAATACCGTAAGATTGATCTCCCACTGGAAAACGGTAAAGAATGCAAGTGCGATCAATACATCGTGAAATACGGCGATCACTGCACCTGCAGCATAGGTCCAGTCGTAACGGAACGCAATGAATAAAAGCACGCCTAGCATTCCCAGCAAAGTGGCGATCACCGCGGCGTCACGCAGTTGCTCGCCGGCAACCGGGCCGACGGAATCAGTGCCGACGATCTTGTATGCTGCGGCCTCGTCCTGATCGAGCGGAAGTTCGGCCTTGGCCTCGGCTCCAAAGGTATTTAGAGCCGATTTCACAGTTTGACGGCCCACCTCGACCTGCGTTGATCCAGGAGTTGCTTCAGGGCTCGGTGCCTGAGCGCCTCCACTCGACGTTGCCGGCGTCTGAAGAACCATTCCTTCGATAATTGGAATCTTTACGAGCAGCTCATCCCGCTTGTCGGTCGAATCCTGTATGACGGCTTCAGTGATGCCCACTCCGTTTAATGCAGAGCGGACTTCATCCACTGACGGTTTTTCCTTAAACTTAACAGTTATAACGGTCCCGCCTTGGAAATCAACACCGAGATTGAATGCTCCGGAGTCGCCTTCGCTAAGCTGCCGACCGGTGGCAGAGATCAATCCTGCGAGTAATACAGCGGCAGAGATAACGACAAAAATCTTTCGCTTACCCAGCCAGTCAACATTCAGATCAGTAAAAAATTGAAACATTTTATTTCTTCGGGGCGGATGGCCACTCAGGACCAATTTTGCTCTCCGCGTAACGAACTATTTAAATACTTAGCCGCTTTATCTGCGGATTGCGTTCGAGCAGCCACATGAAAATCGTCCTCGAAACGAATACGGCTGTGAATAAATTGATCAGCAATGCAAGAATAAGTGTAACCGCGAAGCCGCGTATCGGACCGGACCCGTAAAGGTACAGGATTATGGCGGCGATAATTGTCGTTACATTCGAGTCGACGATCGTGATAAACGCTCGATCGAATCCATTCGAGATCGATTTCGCGACATCCTGGCCTGCACGCAATTCCTCTCGAATGCGCTCGAATATTAGAACATTGGCGTCAACGGCCATTCCGATACCCAGGATGAAACCTGCAATACCCGGAAGGGTCAATGTCGATTTGATCATTATCAACGCCGAGATCGTGAGCAGCATATTTAGCAAGAGAGCTACAACCGCATTTATTCCCGATCCGCGATAATAAAAAAGTACGAAAATTATCACAAAGGCTAAGCCGCCTAATGAGGCCGTTACCCCGGCTCGGATCGAGTCGGCTCCGAGGCTCGGGCCAACAGTCCGTTCCTCCATGTATTCGATCTTCGCGGGCAGAGCACCCGATTTCAGGGTCAGCGCCAGATCTTCGGCAGAGGTTTTCGTAAACCGGCCCGAGATCTCGCCAGAATCAAATATTTGGGATTTGATGAACGCGGCAGATTTGACCTCGTCGTTTAGGACCACGGCCATGTAATTACCGATATTCTTTCCGGTCCAGTCTCCAAACTTCTCGGCTCCGGCCGGCTTCAACGAGAATCCGATCTGGTAGTCGCTGTCACTGCCGGTCCGCGATATTGCGTTTGCGTCCCGCAATTCACTTCCGTCAACGATAGCGGGGTTTTCGACAACCACAAATTGTGTCGGAGGTTTTTGAGCATCCGGGGTGGTAGCCGCGTTCGCAAACTCGTCACGTTCCGAATACGGATAAACTTTTCGCGTGGCTGTTTCGGCTCCACCGATGGTCTGAAGGGCCGCTTCTCGGGTCGGATATGTTTGAACGGGTGATGGATTTGGCGGGCTGACAATTTTCATCAGCATTAAGTTCGAATCCGCACCGATCAAGTCCTTGACCCGTTCCGGATCATCAACACCCGGCATCTGCAGGAGGATCTGACCTGATGTCTCGGAACCATGTTTCTGAAGTGTCGGCTCCTTTACGCCGAAGGCATTAATTCGGCTTTCGATAATCCTTAACGCCTGGTCCACTGCCTGCCTCTTCAATAATTCCTGGGCCTGAGCCGGGAGGCTCCATGAAACGGAATTGCCGTCTTCAGACTCCGCCCAATTCAACAGGTCGACCTTATTTTTGACTTCGTCGATTACCTCCTGTGCCCTGGTTGCATCGGAAAGCAGAAGGCTGAAGGCATAATCACCGTCTGCGGCAGTGATGGTATTCTCCGTGACAGGAAGTCTTGCGGTCTGGGCAGCGTTCAATGCCGCCTGAGCAGTGTTTTCGGTTAGGGTTTTCAGGTATTCGTCGGTCTTTACCCTCATTACGAGGTGCGAACCGCCCTTAAGATCGAGACCGAGATTGATATTTTGCTCGAGATTGCCCTTTATCCCTTCAAGGGTAAAATCATTCGCGCTCGGTGCCTGCCTGGGCCCGAAGACGAGGATGATCCCCAAAAGCGTAACTGCGACGATCAACGCCGTCCTGATCCATAAACCGGTATTCTTCATAAAAGATGGTTAATCGATAAATCTACTTTGTTAATTGAATGCCCTGAGAATGGGTCAATTAACCATTTTCAATTAACTTGTTGCTATTCGGGCCTCTTGCCCACGACGGCGGTCTTTCCAACCTCGAGAAACGACTTTTCAGCGCTGTGAATGATGAAGCTCGTGTCTTTAATTTCTTTGATTCGCCCAATAATCCCGCCGTTGGTTACGACCTCATCATTGATCTTGAGGCTGGCGATCATTTCCTGAAGCTGCTGTTTCTGACGCTTTTGCGGCAAGATCACCAAAAAATAGAAAATGCCGAAGATGAATA
The DNA here is from genome assembly GCA_041751355.1 of Pyrinomonadaceae bacterium. Classification (GTDB taxonomy): domain Bacteria; phylum Acidobacteriota; class Blastocatellia; order Pyrinomonadales; family Pyrinomonadaceae; genus OLB17. The sequence goes on along the minus strand of JBGSXN010000053.1, from coordinate 4,157 downwards.
CAAATGGCAATAGCGTCCAGATGAGGCTGCCGCCGGAACTTTCCTGAAATAGAAAGAGGTTAATAATCATTATATTTAATGCCTAAAGACAAAGAGAAAATGATATACATTTAGATCGGACTAATCAAACGGCCACCGTATCGTTCTGTTTCAATCGTTCGAGAAACTCCTTTCGAAACTCCTGAAAAGTTCCAGACATAATAGCTGAACGGGCGAGATCCATCGTATTGAGGAAAAATGCGAGATTATGGTGCGAGATCATGATCGAGGCCGTCATTTCTCCGGCCTGATAGAGATGCCTCAAATAACCGAGGGAATATCGGGTGCAAACTGAACAAGAACAGCCGGGATCGAGGGGTCCACCTTCTGACGCAAACTTTGCATTGCGAATGTTCAATTTTCCACGTGACGTAAACGCGCTGCCCGTGCGGCCGTTGCGAGTGGGGATCACACAGTCAAACATATCTACACCACAGTTTACGGCCTCGATTAAGTCCTCAGGCGTTCCCACGCCCATTAAATACCTCGGAGCGTCAGTTGGCATCTGCGGAGCTATGAATTCGAGCACTTCGTACATGACGCCCTTTTCTTCGCCAACGCTTAAGCCGCCGATCGCATATCCGTCAAAGCCTATATTGACGGTTCGCTCGAGGCTCTCTCGCCTCAACTCCAAATGACCGGCTCCCTGTAGTATCCCGAATAATGCCTGCCTGCCCGATAGGTTTTCCTGACTATCCAACATCCCGGTGTCGGCGCCGGAGTCCTGCAGTTCATTAAATCGCACTTTAGATCGTTCTGCCCATCGTGCGGTAAGTTCCAGACTCGATCGGGTCGCGTTCACATCTGCATTCCCCGGCGGACACTCGTCAAACACCATGACGATCTCGGAACCCAATGCCGCCTGGATCTCCATCGACACCTCGGGCGATAAAAAGTGTTTGCTGCCATCGAGATGGGATCGGAATTCGACTCCGTCTTCGGTTAGTTTTCTAAGATCTGTCAGCGAAAATACCTGAAAGCCGCCGGAATCGGTGAGGAAAGTGCGGTCCCATGAAGTGAACTTGTGCAAGCCGCCCAGAGTGCGTATGACATCCATCCCCGGCCTTAGAAATAAGTGATATGTGTTGCCAAGTATGATCTGGGCTCCCAACTCTTCCTCCAGCCATTCAAAGCGAATTCCCTTTACGGCACCTTGCGTGCCCACAGGCATAAAAACCGGCGTCTTGATCACTGAACGCCGGGTTCGGAGTTCGCCGGCGCGAGCATAGCCATCGGTCGCAGCGACTTTCCAATCGATGGGTCGGTTCATTTATTCTTTTCTTGCGCGGAGTTCTTACCAGCCAGGGCCCAAATATCCGGAGCACCGATCGCGGTCTCTGAAACGATCACACCTTTATCATTCACCAGCACGGCGGACGGTGTTCCGAACATCCCGAATTCCGTGGCCGTTTTATATCCTTCGTCGATGATGACTGGCGACGTGAAGTCCAGTGCTGCATTAGCCGCACTATCGCCCTCCGAAAAAATCAGCATCTGCGGATCACCGTTTTTCCTGGACCTGTCCCAGTTCCGAAGATCGTCAAGCATGTTCTTGCAGTGCCCACATTCCAGTCCCCAAAAAGTCACCAATGTTGTTTTGCCCTTTAGATCTTCCGAGGTTATCGATTTGCCTTTGGCGTCCTGAAGGGAAAACTCAGGAGCCTTTCTACCGATTTGCGTGCCGCTCGTACTCTCATTGCCAAGAGTAAAATGCGTATATTCCCTTTCCAGGTCGTCCGACTTTATCTTGCCAACAAGTTCGCGAATAGCGTTGTCCCCAGCCGCTGTGTGACTGGCGACGCGTCCCGTCAGATCTATCAATATCGCGGTCGGAGTCCATTTGGCACGCGCGGCCACGGCAAGTTCACGGTCTTTCTGGAGCAGTAATTGCCGTCTCACGCCCGTCCCGAATTTCTCTTCGTTGGCTTCGGCTGTGCCGCTGCTTACAAACACGAGATTGATCTTTTCCTTCAGCTCATCCTGCCACTGTTCAAATTCCGGAACCAGAAATCGGCACGGTGTACAAGTAGGGCTGATGAAAACAAATAGCGACGGCTTTTTTGCAGCTCGAATAATTTTGAGGGTGACCATGTCTCCATTGATCCCCGGCAGTTCAAAATCAGGAAACATCGCCCCGATCGGAAGCCCTTCGTTTGGATGTGAAACATTTTCCCTTTCGACCGGCAAGCTGCTTTGGCCAAGCATTTCCATCACCTCGATCCGGCGGACAATCTCGTTTTGCTGATCTGAAATACGCCGCAGCACAAAAAATATTGCCCCGAGCAATCCAAGGACGACGATGCCAACGATAAACTGCATAATGTCCTGTGTTGAGTTGACGAGACTCAGACCCTGATACGAGATCCCCTGACCCATAAGGAATCCGGCCATCGCAAGAAGGACGAGATTTCTCACGATGCTCGTAATCCCGACGGGCTCGCTGTGAAGCTGTCCGAAACAATGACAGTCCGGCGCATTTCCCTGGGCTAATTGATAGAACATCCCGCCGAGAAAAACTATCAAAAGTGCCGCAGCTCCGATGGCTCCGATCCATGAACTCGAAACAAATAGCAGTGCGAGAGCAATAGCCAACTCAGCGGCAGGCAAGAACTTCGCAAGCGGCCCCCGCAAAAATTCTGGTATTCCAAAATCCCCAAAGGCCTTTTCGGCCCCTTCGCGGTCAAACAGTTTCCCAAAGGCCGCTATCGCAAATACCGCGGCTAAGGACAATCTTAATATTAAGAGAAAAATATCCATTCTACTTTACGGGTTTCGTTTTATGTCGCTCAACCAGCCTGATGGGTGTCGCGAAAAATTCGAACTCAGCTCGAAGTTGATTTTCAATATACCTAAGATACGAAAAATGCAGCCCTGACTTCCCGCCTCCCGACGTAAAAAGAATGAAAAGCGGCGGACGCAGCCCCGCCTGCGTCAGAAACTGGATCTTTAATCTCGACACTCCACCCTTTACCGGTGCGGGCGTCCCACCGCCCTTCGGCTGTGAGATCGCATCCTCGAAAAATCGGTTTAGCCGCGAAGTCTGCACGCGGGTGTTACGAGCCTCGTTTGCTTTGACGACTAGCGGCAGGACCTTTGTAACGCGTTGGCCAGTGAGGGCGGACATCGTCACGATCGGTGCCCAATCCAGAAACTTCATAGCATTGCGAAGCGTTCGCTCGAATTCGTATATGGTGTTCGTCTCCTTTTCTTCGACGGCGTCCCATTTATTTACGGCAATGATTACCGAGCATCCTGAATCGACCGCGTAACCAGCTATATTCGCGTCCAGATTCGTAACGCCCTCCACAGCATCGATAACCAATATCGCCACATCGGCACGCTCGAGCGATTTCTTGGCCATAATCACCGATAGCTTTTCGGCCATTTCTGTCGTCTTACCCTTTCGCCGAATCCCGGCCGTATCGATCAGCAGAAAGTCCTGTCCATCCGCAGTAAGATGCGTATCCACCGCGTCTCGAGTCGTCCCCGCGATCGGCGAAACGATCACACGTTCTTCGCCCAATAGCTTATTGAGTATGGACGATTTACCGACATTTGGACGGCCGATTATAGCCAGTTTGATAACCGACGCGGCGGCTTCGTCGATATTTTCGTCAAATTCGAGATGCTCGAATACCTGATCCAAAAGGTCGCCGATCCCCGTACCATGCTCGGCCGAGATCGGAGCCATATCAAAGCCGAATCGGTGAAACTCGCCGGCCTCATTCTCAACTGTCTGCGATTCGACCTTATTTGCGGCTATGATCACCGGCTTACCTGTGTTTCGAAGCAATATCGCTAGCTCTTCGTCGAGCGGTGTGATCCCGGCCCTGGTATCAAGTACCCAGATAATAGCCACCGATTCCTCTATCGCATAAGAAGCCTGCTTAAAAATATTGGCTGGAATTATCGCCTCATCATCGGGCACGATACCGCCCGTGTCGACGAGCCTGAAAGATCTGGCCTTCCAGTCCACCTCGCCAAACATCCGGTCACGGGTGATGCCCGGCTGATCGCCGACTATTGCCCTTCGGCTGCCGATAAGACGGTTGAACAATGTCGATTTGCCAACATTTGGACGGCCAATGATGGCGACTAGCGGAGCTTTCATACACCTT
>JBGSXN010000052.1:0-10308 GCA_041751355.1 Pyrinomonadaceae bacterium | reverse complement strand
ATCGCGGATAAGCTGCTGATGACGACTGCCTTCGTGATGCTGACGCTGCCGAGCGTGATGGGCACGGACCGCCCGCACCTGCCGGTACCGTTTTGGGTTACCGCCACGGTGATCGGACGTGACGTCGCTATAATAGCGGTCGCCGGTGCGATCAATGTCATGACAGGCTTTCGCGGGTTCAAACCGTCCTGGCTCGGCAAAGCAAGCACCTTTGTCCAGGTTGTCGGAGTGATTCTCATTCTCATAGCCGCCGTCTTCCCGGCCAATAACGGTTTGTTCCTGCCCACAACCTACGCCGTTGTAGCCGCGTTTGCCGTGTTTTCGGGTCTTCATTATATATTCCATGTCGCACGATTAATGCGGGAAGACGAAGAAAGCCGCCATTCAGCCTCATGACCATGTCGTAATCTGCCGTAAAACGATATTTTTGAATTAGCTGGACCTGTTCATAAGGACACGCCCACAATACCGGCAACTAAACTTGACAACAACACACTCAATCTTTATACTTCCCTCAGGCTCAACTAGCGTGTATTTAGAGCAGAGCAATTATAGGTATTGGAGACAAAAACATGAGCAAAATTATAGGAATTGATCTCGGAACGACCAACTCGGTCGTAGCAGTAATGGAAGGCGGTGAGCCGATCGTCATTACAAATTCTGAGGGAGGGCGAACAACCCCGTCGGTCGTGGCATTTACAAAAGACGGCAACCGCCTTGTTGGCCAGGTTGCCAAGCGTCAGGCAGTGACAAACCCTGAGAACACGCTTTACTCGATCAAGCGGTTTATGGGCCGCAAGTTTGACGAGGTTACAAACGAGATCAAGCAGGTGCCGTTTAAGGTAGAAAAGGCGTCGAATGGCGACGTTCGCATCCAGGCCGAGGGCAAACAATATAGCCCTCCCGAAATAGCCGCAATGGTCCTGCAGAAGTTGAAGCAATCAGCCGAGGACTATCTCGGATCGAAAGTCGAAAAAGCCGTTATTACCGTACCGGCATATTTTAACGATGCCCAGCGTCAAGCCACAAAGGATGCGGGTAAAGTCGCGGGCCTTGAGGTGCTTCGAATCGTTAACGAGCCGACCGCGGCCGCACTTGCTTATGGCCTTGACAAGAAAAAGGACGAGATCATCGCTGTGTTCGACTTTGGCGGAGGTACTTTTGATATTTCGGTCCTTGAAGTTGGTGAAGGCGTGGTCGAGGTTAAATCGACTAACGGAGATACACATCTTGGCGGCGACGATGTTGACGAGATCCTGGTTGGATGGATCATCGACGAATTTAAGAAGGACCAGGGTATCGACCTTCACAATGACAAGATGGCCCTTCAGAGGCTAAAAGAGTCCGCTGAAAAGGCAAAGGTAGAGCTTTCGTCGGCAATGGAAACAGAGATCAATCTGCCGTTTATTACGGCCGATGCTTCGGGGCCTAAACATTTGGTAATGAAGCTTACGCGTTCGAAGTTCGAACAGCTTGTCGAACCTGTACTCAAGCGGCTTATGCCGCCTGTGGAACAGGCTATTAAGGATGCGGGGCTCGAGCCGAAGGATATCGAGGGGATCGTACTCGTCGGTGGATCGACTCGAATTCCAAAGGTCCAGGAAATGGTTAAGGGCTTTTTCGGCAAAGAGCCGAACAAGTCGGTGAATCCCGATGAGGTCGTTGCTCTCGGTGCCGCGGTCCAGGCCGGCGTGCTGGGCGGCGAAAAGACCGACATTCTGCTTCTCGACGTTACTCCGCTTTCTCTCGGAATCGAAACCCTCGGCGGTGTTATGACCCCGATGATCTCAAAGAATACGACCATCCCGACACGTAAATCGGAGATCTTTTCGACCGCGTCTGACAATCAGACCTCTGTCGAGGTACACGTGCTGCAGGGTGAAAGGCCGATGGCGTCGGACAATAAGACGCTGGGTAAATTCCACCTGGTCGGCATCCCGCCGGCACCGCGAGGCGTGCCGCAGGTCGAGGTCACATTCGATATCGATGCCAACGGTATCGTGAACGTTTCGGCCAAGGACGTTGGTACGGGCCGCGAACAGAAGATCACGATCACCGCATCGTCAGGTCTTTCGAAGGAAGAGATCGACAAGATGATGAAGGATGCCGAGTCTCATGCCGGCGAGGATGAGAAGAAGAAAGCCGCGATCGAGGCGCGCAACCGCCTTGACGGGCTGCTGTACAGCGTTGAAAAGACCTTTAGCGAAAACAAGGACAAGCTCGACGCGGCTGCGACCGGCGAACTCGAATCGGCGATCGCGGATTCGAAGACAGCCTTGGGGGGCGAGGATGTTGAGGCAATGAACAACGCGTTCGAGCGTCTGCAGACCGCTTCGCACAAATTGGCCGAAGCACTTTACAGTCAGACTCCTCCTCCGGGAGCCGAAGAAGGTGGTGACGAGCAGGCGTCGTCTGCTAGTGCTGGTGCGGAAAGCGACGCTGCGGGCTCAGCATCCGACGATAATGTCATCGATGCAGAGTACGTAGACGTCGACGACGAAACGGATAAGAAATAAGGAAGCAGCATCAGTGGCGAGGGGCCAGGGACGAGCGGTAGTGGTAGTTGCCTCTCATCCCTTGTCCCTCTAAACTTGTCCGGGATCACACATGGCCAAGAAGGATTATTACAAAATACTCGGCGTAAAAAAGGATGCCAAAGCGGACGAGATAAAGAAATCGTACCGCCGTCTGGCGCGCAAGCACCATCCTGACGTCAATCCGGGCGATAAGGCATCTGAGGACAAATTCAAGGAGGTCCAAGAGGCCTACGACATTCTCTCCGATGACAAAAAACGGAAGGTTTTCGACCGTTTTGGGTATTACGCCGACAATCTCGACGCCGATTCACCTTTTGGCGCCGGGGCGGCAAGCAGTGGTGGTGGAGCAGGCGGGGGATTTGATTTCTCGGGGTTCGATTTCTCAACCGGCGGCAGTTCGGCCGGCGGTTCCAGCTTTAAGGATATTTTTTCAGACTTGTTCGGTGGTGGATCGGGGGCCAGGCCCCAACCCGAACCGCCGCGGCCGATGCCGAAGAAAGGTCGGGATATTGAGATACCTCTGGCGATGAGTTTTGAAGAGGCTTTTACGGGCCTGATGACGAACATTACGGTGAACCGATCCGAACAGTGTTCCCGATGCATGGGCGCGGGCGACACGGGCGGACCGGTCGTTCAGTGTCCTACCTGCAAAGGCAGCGGACAGGTAATGCGTGCAGGCGGCAGGCTGCAGTTTTCCCAGACATGTTCGGATTGCGAAGGCACAGGACGCCGCCGTCAGCCTTGCTCGCTTTGTAATGGCAAGGGCGTCACGCCAAAGGCAGAGCAGGTAAAGATCAGGATTCCGGCCGGCGTCGATACCGGGTCGCGAGTGCGAATACCGAAAAAGGGCCACGGCGGACGCTTGGGTGCAGAGCCCGGAGATCTGTTTATCCTAACCAACGTTGGCAAGCACAAATTCCTCGAACGCAAGGGCGACAATATTTATATCACCGTTCCGATAACCGTTTCCGAGGCAGCCCTTGGTACAAAGATCGAGGTTCCTACGGTCGAGGGTAAGGCGCAGCTAAAGATCCCGGCTGGAACGGAATCCGGGCAGAAATTCAGGCTGCGGGAACGGGGGTTTCCGAGTCTCAGAAATCCGAAGCTTCGCGGCGACCAGTTTGTCGAAGTAAAGATAACGCTGCCACGGGTGATCTCAGAAGAAACAAAAGATGTGCTCAGACAGTTTGAAAAGCTAAACCCCGAAAATCCTAGGAAAGTGATGGGATTGGAATGAAGTTGCGGAGTTGCGGAGTTACGAAGTTGCGAAGTTGCGAAGTTGAAGTTGGGTAGTTGGGATTAATTATGCCGAAGTTCGAAGGATTTGAGGAAATTCAAGCTTGGCAGAAAGCGTATGACGCCACATTGCGAATTTACCGGCTGACTGAGAGCGGGTCTTTTGCAAGGGATTATGGCCTGCGTGATCAGATTCGAAGGGCATCTTTCTCGATCATGGCGAATATTGCTGAAGGCCACGGACGTCGAAGCAATTCGGAATTTGCTAATTTTCTGAACTTGGCTCGAGGGTCGGCGCATGAAGTTCAGAGTCATCTGCACATAGCGGCCGGTCTCGGGTACATAGAGAAATCTGATTTTGACGAACTTCTAAGTCTTATTTCTGAGATCTCGAAAATGACTCTGGCTCTGGCAAAATATTTGCGGACTACTTCGTAACCTCGAAACGTCGAAACTTCGAAACTCAAAATGAAGAAGCGAACAAAAACCTACACGATCAGTGCCGTTGCGGAGTTATATGATATCCATCCGCAGACGCTGAGGCTGTATGAGCGCGAGGGGCTGCTTGCACCTTCGCGTTCCGTGGGGAACACGAGGCTCTATGAGGACTCCGATCTCGAGCGGCTCGAGATAATCCTTTCATTGACGCGTGAATTGGGCGTCAATCTTGCGGGAGTTGAGATCATCCTGAACATGCGGGAAAAGATGTCTCAGATGCAGCGCGAGTTTGAGCAGTTCTTTGAATACCTTAAAACCCACGCCAATGAATTTTCACGGCATAGCGAGGCTTTCACCTCGAGCGAAGCCCTGATACCCGTCTCCCGGATAAAGATGCGGCACCGGGCCGAAGTTCTGACGTTGGATGAACAGGAGTTCGCTGACCGGCCCCCTGGCACCGAACGCTCGTAAAGTTTGTCCGCCGAACCCCGATTTGCCGTTGCGTTCAGCCGGTGAATGAGATAGGATTCTAGAATTCAAATACCCTCCATAGGAAAGGTTTTTATTAGGAGAAAAGGATGTTAGGAAGTATTTTATCCCGTCTTGCTACAGTTGCGCTTGTCTTGCTTTTCACCGGTTCCGCAGCATTTGCCCAGGATCTTGACCGCGCGTCGATCTACGGGCAGATCACCGATACAAATGGGTTACCGATCGTGGGGGCAACCGTAACGGTGACTGAGCAGGAAACTGGCCTGGAACGCACTATGACTACCAACGACGAGGGTCGTTACCGCTTCATATCGCTGCCGCCGGGACTTTATAAAGTTAAATCCGCGGCCACAGGTTTCGGGGCCAAAGAACGTATTGATATTCAGGCCCTGGCAGCGCAGAATTTGCAGCTCGACTTTTCATTGTCGCCATCCGACGTCAGAGCTGAGGCAACCGTTACCGTATCTGACGAGGACGCACCTGCCGTCGACACGACCCGTACGATCGTCGGTAGTACACTGACCGAGCGGGAGATCGAGGAGATTCCGAACAATTCGCGTAATCCCCTGGATCTGGTGCTTACGCTGGGTGGAACGGCCGAGGAGGCACTTTCGACAAGTGATCTAGCCGAAGACCGCAACAGCAACCCTCGTTCGACTCCTCTCGAACAGGGAAACTTTACTATCAGCGGCGGAGCGTCTTATTCCAACAACATTACGATCGACGGTTTTGATAACAACGACGACCGGTCAGCCCGTGACCGATTTCAGCCTTCGCTCGAGTCGGTCGGTGAAGTACAGGTCATTAGAAATCAGTTCTCGGCGGAATACGGACGGGCGTCCGGCGGTCGAATCAACCTTGCCTTACGTTCCGGAAATAATCGGTACCGCGGGCGGGTGTTTATGTTTTTTCGTGATGACAAGTTTAATGCGAACAGCTGGTATAACAACAGCCGCGGCATTCCCAGATTGCCGTTGACAAACTACAATCCTGGCTTCACGTATGGCGGGCCCGTCCGATTTCCGGGCTACGACGGCAGGAACAAGACATTTTTTCATTTCGCATATGAGCACCAGCGATTTGAGGACACAACGCTGATCGACACTTATATCCCTGTTGTCGCGAATCCCAACTTTACGCTGCCGACACCTACCGGGACTCAACAGTTTTGTGACGCTCCCGGTTCCCCGCCGCCACCATGCTCGGGTGCCGGGGCTGTCTCAGCCTATAGTCAGATCCTCGCGACCCCGAATGTCGGTAATATAATGACTCTCCGGATCGACCACCGTTTTACGCAAAATAATAGCTTTAGATTCGGTTGGCAGTATGGACGGCGAAATAACCGGCGGACGAGCGGAACATCAGTCACTCGCATCGAAGATGCTCTACAGATAAAAAACATCAATACCGATGCGTTTAATCTGACAAACAATCACGTTTTCGGTGCCAATACTGTAAACGAGATCGGATTTCAATGGTCACGTTATCAACCGAGTTTCCAAACTGATAACCCATTTGATCCTGTCGTGCTGGTGGGTTATCGCAATCCGGTAACTAATTCGATCCAGACCCTTATCGCGGGCAATTCGACCGCGAGTTCGCTGCAGAATTTTGCTGACAACCGGAATGAGCAGCGGTACCAATTCAAGGATTCGCTTACCCATATTCGAGGAAATCACACCCTGAAAATGGGCTTTGACATGCAGTATGTAAATTCCGAGGCTCTTTCGCTCGGCGATGCGACCGGAACTTTTAATTTCAATAATGTATTGAACTATTCAGATAACGTTGTTACCCGGTATCGCCAGAACTTTGGAACGGCAACCGACGTGACGAACACCTATTGGGGAGCTTTCTTCAATGATGAGGTCAAACTGCAGCCTCACCTGACACTGAGCTTCGGGCTGCGATACGAAAAAGAAACGGCTGTAACTGACAATGATAATTTCGGTCCCAGATTAGGTGTTGCATGGGACCCCTTCAAAAAGGGCCGAACGGTTTTTAGATTGGGGGCGGCCAGAGTATTCAATCGGGTTCTTCTGCGCACAATTGGCGATTTCATTCAGAACAGGCTCGGCAGCATCGCCTCATTTGACACCAATTCGATCCCGACTACGACCGGAGCGGGAACGTTAAACCCTCGTAATCAGATCCTCGGAGTGATATCACAGAACTTCCCTAACGGATTCTCGTCTGCTGATGAGTTACGGGCCGCGATAGCCACCGCCCAGTGCGGAACGCCCGCCAACCCTACAGCTTGTCCGAATACATTCGGATTTTTGAGAAATACAGGTACCAGTGGAAATCCGCTTCGTTCGGTTGACCCGAACCTGAAGATCCCGGAAAGCTACCAGTTCAGCGGCGGTTTCGAACAGGAGATCGGTAACGGATTTGTTTTCGAGGCGAATTACACGTGGAATAAGACAGTTCACTTGTGGCGCGAGTATAATATTAATCTCCCGGTGCTGCCCTCAGGATTCGCCGATTACACGGCGTATCTGTTAGCCAATCCTTTTTCGTTCACAAATATCAATGGCACGACGCGGATCTACAATTTCTATTTAGGCCCGACGACCGATCCGTCGGGCGTCTCAACAAATCCGGCTACACAGGCGGGCACTTGCAGCACCACTGCGAATACAACGTGTTGGGTCAACCTCAACACGACCAGCACCTCAACCACTACGCCCAATACGAATGCCGGCGACGGTGTTTCGGCCAATTCTGTCGGCGGTCCGATCGGCATTGCCCGGGCTGCCCTACAGCACCTTAGGCCCGATCCGAGCGTTAACGGAATGGAACGTGTCGGGTCGATAGGTAACTCACATTATCAGGGGCTTGTACTTGAGTTTCGAAGGCGATACCGTCAGCTCGGAGGTGGTTTCGGAGCGTCTTTCCGTGTTGCCTACACGCTGAGCAAGATGATGGACGATGGACTGAACAATACGACCAACGCTGAAGTAAATGCTGATTTCGACCGTGAATGGGCTCGTGCGCGGCAAGACCGACGCCATCGCCTCGGTTTTACCGGATCATTTCAAACGCCCTATTGGTTAGGGAAGCTCAGGTTCAGCCCGTCTGTTCGAATCGCCAGCTCGGCTCTTTTCAGCCTCGGGTATGGAGTCGATCGAAATCTAAATGACACAAGTACTGACCGCGTTCTATTTAGCGGCAACCTGAGCGATATTAAATGGCGTCGTCCGGGTTCGCCCATCCCGACCGAACTGATCTCGCAGTTTTCGCTGCAGCCCATCGGGGCGATTAGCGGCAATCTTCCCCGAAATGTGGGTATCGGGCCCGGCCAGTTCTTCTTTGACCTGGGCGTGAATCGCGAGTGGCGGTTCGGTGAACGCATGCGTTTGCGTCCGAATATCGAATTTGGAAACATTCTGAATGTCGCGGTTTTTAGCTATGGTTCCGAGTTTGTCGATGTAGTGGGCAGCAACGCAACTCCCGCAGCACTGCAAAACTTTTTGGTCCCTACCAGGACCTACCGCCAGCGGGATATACGCTTCGGTGTAAGGTTTGATTTCTAGAACCACATCAATGGTTAAGAAAGGGTCGCTTTCGGGCGGCCCTTTTCTTTTGTGCATCAGGCAGAAAACTGGTGACGGCCATGCTCAAGTGTGATAAATTTAGTTGTTGAACATTTTTGTTCACCTCCTCGAATTATGAGTCAGGTCTTGGAAATGGGAACGGCACCGGTCAGCGAATCGACCATCGAGTCGGTATTGCTCGATGCGGATCTTTTTGTTAAATACAGCTCACCTGAAAAGGCATTTGCGCTGCTGAGAAACTCACTCGAGCGAAGCCCGCGTTCGATAAGCTTGCGTGAAAAGATGCGAGACATCTGCGTCAAGCAAAAGAACCTAAACGAGGCTGCTAAGCAATGTTTGGCGCTGGTGAGCCTCTACATTTCCCGAGAGGATTTTGACCTGGCATACGATCGACTGCAGGAAGCCAAGCTCCTGGACCCGCGCATTTCGGTCGCCCCGGGCCTTGAGGCGATACGCAGGGCTCGTCGTCCAGACTTCGCAGTAGACCGAGACAAAACACCACAGAAAGTGCGAACGGATGTAACATTTGCGGGAAATCTGGCTTTCGTGAGCATTTTCGACGCCGTTCAGGTAACTGAGAGCGCTAAGATGACCGGCCTGCTGGTGATCAAGGCCGATATGCACCTGGCGAATGTTGCATTTAACGAGGGGAAGATCGTGGATGCGGAATGTAACGGCAGTAATGGAGTTAAAGCGTTCAGGGATATTATTGAGATCAATTCTGGCACGTTTGAGTTCTCGGTTTCGGATAATGAGTTTCCGGTCGTGATAAATGTGTCAAGTAATACAAACTTTCTTCTCGATGTCCTCACAGAACTCGACAACGAGCGTGCCGAAAAGCAGGGGCTAAGGAGCCTCGGCGGTGAGTTGATGTGAACGGTGCCCAGTTGTCGGTGGTCATTGGCCAGTATATGTAAACGACTTACCGCAATTCCCCGTTTTTGGAAACCCCCTAATTTCCTTACCGTATATTCTGACCACTGACCTCTATTTTTAGTTGACTTAAAAACCCAAATACAACAAAATATAGTGCTTCCTCCAATTCCGAGCACTATAGAATGTTTAAGCTTCAGCGTCTAGAAATAACCGGTTTTAAGTCTTTCGCCGATTACACTGAGATCGTTTTCACCGGAAGCGGCATTACCGCTGTAGTCGGGCCGAATGGCTGCGGAAAGTCGAATGTCTCGGACGCTATGTCATGGGTGCTCGGCGAACAGCGGGCCAAGAGCCTGCGCGGCGGCGAAATGAAGGATGTCGTTTTCGCGGGGACTAAGACCCGGAAGCCGGGTGGGATGGCTGAGGTTGTACTTCACCTGGTCCGCGATGACACGGCGTTCGACATCGAAGAAAGTGAACTGGAAGATATCGACGAGGCTCTTAGCGAGATCGACGAGAACGCAGTCGATCTGAGCGAAATTGAAGAGATCGAAGCTGAATCGGCGGACGCCGTAGCGGAATTTGCACACGAGAACGCGGAACTTCTGGACCAGGATACCGAGATCGAGACCGTAAAGGCCGCTCAGGTGGGGTCGATCCAGACGATCGAAACCAAGGTCAAGACAAAACGACATTGGCGGCCGCGTTCTTTCGCACTCGATTTCGCGCCCGGCGAATCGGTATCGGTGACCCGCCGACTATATTTATCGGGGGAAAGCGAATATCAGCTTAACGGCAAAACATGCCGGTTGAGAGATATCACGGATCTATTTGCAGGAACAGGCCTTTCAGGCGCCCACTACGCGATAATCGAACAGGGCCGTATCGGTCAGATCCTCTCGGCCAAACCGGCCGATCGCAGGAACCTGATCGAGGAAGCTGCCGGCATATCCAAGTTTCGGGCTCGTCAGCGAGCGGCTGAATCGCGACTCGATTCAGCCAAAACGAATCTCGCCCGTATTTTTGATATCGTTTCCGAGATCGAAAAGCAGGTTAACTCTCTTCGACGACAGGCAGCAAAAACTCGGCGATTTAAGATACTTCAGGAAGAATTTCGGACCCTGCTGCGTCAGCTTTATGCTGCCGAGGGCCGCTATCTCTCTGATCTCTCCGGT
>JBGSXN010000051.1:0-4619 GCA_041751355.1 Pyrinomonadaceae bacterium | reverse complement strand
GTCGTTCAGCCCTTCGGCACTATGCACCGTGGCATGTACCGGGCAAACGACCTCGCATGGAGCCTGCTCGCACTGCTGACACAATATCGGCTGGAAGTGCGGCCCATCCGGGTTGCTGATATCACCGCCTCCGTAATATGTATCGATGCGAAGCCAATGCATCTCGCGGCTGCGTTCGACCTGTTCCTTACCGACCACGGGAATGTTGTTCTCAGCCTGGCACGCCACAACGCAGGCGTTGCATCCGACACAGGAATTGAGGTCGATCGTCATTCCCCACTTGTAATTCTTGTTATAGACGGCCTGGTGCTCTTCGTAGGGGTACATCGACTTGGGGTACTCATCGTGCTGGTGGCCAACGTCGGGATTCTTATTATATTCGTCAAGATTCCATACCCTGAGAAGATCGCGGCCCTCCATATTGAAATGGATCTGCGTGGATGCGATCGTCGTTGTCTCGCCGGCACGTTTAGTTATTTCACCAAATCCGGAATTCATTGCATCGGAGCGGCGAACATCAAAAGCGTTATATCCGATACCCGTGCCGATTCGCCCTGCACGCGTGCGGCCATAGCCCATAAATAAAGTGATCACATCATCCGGCTGGCCCGGCGTGACCCACATTGGCACCGGCTTTTGAATGTCCGAGCCCTGATATCTGAGCGTCACGAGATCAGAGAACGTGTTCCCGCCCTTGGTGTTGATAAAGCTCGAACCGCGTGCACCACCGGCATATTCGCGATCGTCGTTCCCTGTGTTTATACCCAGTCGTTCGGCAGTCCTCGGGCTGATCAAGGCTACGTTGTCCCATGTGATCTTATTTAGAGGATTCGGAAGTTCCTGCAGCCACCCGTTGTTGGCGTACCGGCCGTCGAGTACACACGGATCGGCGAGGATTGAGATCTCAAGGCTTCCGTCCGCGGTACTGGCCTGAGCTGGCTGGCTCAAAAAGGCCGTTGTCGCCGTAACGGTTTTTGCCGGCGCGGCGGTGTTTGGGATCACCCCGTCATGAACCGCTTTACGCCAATTGTCTTCGAAGTTTGCCGAAGCGGCCGGTGGAGTGGCCGCAGGTACGGCGGTTGGGGAAGAAACTGGTGTCGCCGCCGGTGTTGCGGTCGAGGATGCTCCAGCCGCTGCCCCATCAGATACCGGTTGACCATTTTGTGCCGCCCCACCCGTTGAAAGTGACTGTGCCGCAGGCGTTGCTGCCGGAGCGGGACCGGCCGAGATATTCTGTCCCTGCCAGTATTCCTTGACGATGTCGTGGTCTTTCCGGTCGAAATTCTCACGAAGGAATAACTGGACCATTTCATGCGAGTTCTTTCCGTGGTAAAGCGGAGATATCAGCGGCTGAACTATCGAGGCTGTGCCGTCATACGCACGGGCATCGCTCCACCCTTCGAGGTAATGCTTTTCAGGAATATGCCAATGGCAGTGCTCGGCTGTTTCGTCCGCGTAAAGGCCGAGATGGACCCTAAGCGGTATCGCGGCCATTCGTTCCGCGTTAAGTTTCAGGTCTACCGGCGTCGTATACATCGGATTGCCGCCAAGTATCACGAGCATTTTTACGGCACCAGCATCGATCTCAGTGATCAGCTCCCTTAGTTGCTCAACCTGCAGGCGGTCGGAACCGGGCGAAAAAGGCTCGGTATAGATGACAGTCTCACCGACATTGCCCAGCGCGGCATTCATTGCATTGGCCAGAGCGTGAACGACGGCCGGTTGGTTGTCACCGGCCACTACGAGCGATCGGCCGCGAAATGCAGTGAGGTCGCGGGCCATCGCCGTAATCCAATCAGCGTTCTCAGTGTATGTTGAAACTGCACCCGAAACGCCTACTGCTGCTGCCACAGCCTTTGCGATCTCGACCATCTGGCTCGGCTTGACCGCTAAACGATGGTCGGCTTTGGCACCGGTGATCGTCACGGTCGTCTCCACACAGTAGAGCCTGCAAATATCTTTTTTGGTTTCGGAGTAGACTCTTTGCTTTGTGAAATCCTTTATATATCCAACATTGAATCCCGAAAAGATGTCCGCGTCCAATGACAGGACCCTCTCAGCCCGATCGAATCTGTAGACCGTTTTAGCCGGCGTTCCAAAGGCAAGACGGGCCCCGCCTAACGCATTATCGCTGTTCAAAGGTTCATACTGGACCCATTTTGAGTTTGGCAACTCAGCCTTTACCTTCGCAAATTGATCTATCAGCGTCGGCGAAGTAACCGTCTGGGTCAAAAATCGAATTCCGGCGCCGCCATCAGCTCGATTACTCTCGATCGCCGATCTCAGAGCTGCCATAAAGCTTTCCCACGTGCCGGAGCCGCCTCGAAAGGTAACTTCCTGCGAACGATCGGGATCGTACATTTCGAGCAGTGATGCCTGAGCGAGAATGTCTGTAGCTCCTTGACTTCCCGGATGCAGCGGATTCCCTTCGATCTTGATGGGCCTGCCCTCGTACGATTTAGCTAAAAGCCCGGTCGCGACGCCGCCGACCGACATGGCCGTGGCAAAGAAATTCGGTTTGCCCGGCAGCATACCCTTCGGCGAAGTGACGTAAGGGACGATCTGTTCCGGCGGTTGAATGACACAGCCGCTGAGTCCGGCAAGAGCGAGCGAAGCCCCCATCACCTTCACAAAATTACGGCGGCTAAGACTGTTGTCCCATTCCTCGATCTCGTGCGGATATTCTTGCGCGATAAATTCCCGGAATTCCGGCGTGTCGGCGTGCTCCTCGATACTTCGCCAATATTCCTTCCCGTTTTGCGACAGGATCTTTTCGCGTAACGAGGCGAAAGATTGTTTGCTTGATGGACTGGCCATGTTCGTTGCGTATCCTCTAAAAGTTGCTCTATCGGTGACAGGTCGAGCAGCTGGTCATCAATTCCTTATTGCGAATTTTGTATTCTGATTTGAGTTGCGTCCGTTCCGCAGTATCGAGCTCATTATCCTGCCACTGCATGTTATAGATCTCGGATTTGGGCCTGATAAACTTTTCCGGCTCACGATGGCAAGCTATACACCATTCCATTTGCAGCGTATTTTCCTGGTATACCGCCGGCATATTGTCGATCTCGCCATGACATGTCGAACATCCTACGCCCTTTGCAATGTGGATGCTGTGATCGAAATAGGTATATTCCGGAAGGTCATGAACCCTTTCCCATTCAATTGGCTTATTATCGCGAAAACTGGCCCGTACCGGTTCCAGATAAGGGCTGTCGGCCCATATCTCACTATGGCAGTTCA
Source organism: Pyrinomonadaceae bacterium (assembly GCA_041751355.1). Taxonomy (GTDB): domain Bacteria; phylum Acidobacteriota; class Blastocatellia; order Pyrinomonadales; family Pyrinomonadaceae; genus OLB17. The sequence continues at coordinate 1,376 of JBGSXN010000051.1, read as the reverse complement.
TACAGGTCTGGGTTGGCGGCATCCCTGCCGACGCGGTGGTCTCGACGGTTGAGTGGCAATAACGACAGTCAATGCCGTCATCCCCTGTATGGTGTTTATGGCTGAATTGGACCGGCTGCTGCTTTTCGAGATATCGCCCGGTGAGGTATGACGACCGAGCGATCTGGGTATAAGCGTAAAACGCCGTCCCCGCGAGAACTGCCACCATCACCATGCTGATCCGGGCAATGTTATTTGCACTCTTATTAAAAAATTGAGCCATCGATATGTCTCTTACTGAGAAAAAATCACAATAATTCAGCCCGGGCAACCTCGTATCTCGCAGATAAAGTCGAGAATGGCCTTGAGCCGAAATTAACCAATTTCAAGCAGTAAAACTGGTTACGATTTTACAAGAACAAAATAAATGCGCAAATTGCACAATCCTAAAATTAACCAAAGCAATAGTTTTGCGCAATTATGCGAAAAATTAGTTCCGTTAATGCGCAGTCCTATCAGATTTCATTACTCGCTCATTCGATAGTGCCGCTCAGGAAGGCAGCGCCGATGGCAGCCGCGTTGGCCCCGAGTTCCCCTTCAACGATGGTCGTCGACTCAAACGCCGGTGCGAATGAGAAATCACGTGCCCGCTTTATAATTGCGTCGAGAACAAGGTGTTTTGCCTGCATGATCTCACCACCGACAATGACCTTTTCAATATTAAGCAGATTAATAACACTGGCGACCGCGGTTCCGACATACTTTCCGGTACGCTCCAACATCATCTGGGCAAAATCGTCCTCACGTTCCGCGGCCGATATAATGTCCTGAAGCGTTATTGATTCCTCTGACAGCTTATTGAGTGAAGATGTACTGTCCTGGTGAAAACGGCTGCGCGTACGTCGAATGATGTTAGCTGACGATGCGACTTCCTCGAGCCGCATTCCTGCCGAATTTATCGAAACGTAACCAAACTCCCCTGCAAATCCGGCGGATCCCCTCCAAATTTTGCCATCGAGAATAAAGGCACCACCGACCCCGTCGCCAAGGGTTATGTAAAAGCAGTTTCGGCTTCCGCGACCCGCTCCGAGTGAAAACTCGCCAAAGGCAGCCGCATTAGCATCGTTTTCGAGAACGACCGATACGCCCGTGATTCCCGATACCTCGCTGGCGAGGTCCACCTCCGAATGATCAGGCAAGTTTACCGAATATGCGACCCGCCCGCTCGACCTGTCGACCAATCCGGGTACAGCAATACCGATCCTGTCGAATTCGTGCAGGTCGGACCTCAACGCTTCGATCAAGTTTGCGACGCCCGCTACACTGCTTTCGAGGCTCGATCTCGCAATAGAACGTGTCGCCGCGACGACGTTATTTTCGTCGATCACGATCGCCGT
>JBGSXN010000050.1:0-13568 GCA_041751355.1 Pyrinomonadaceae bacterium | reverse complement strand
TTCGACGTATTCCCGCGCTTTGGCGGGTAATTCTTCAAATTCGGTAATTCCCAGAGTTTCGGATTTCCAGCCTTCCAGAGTTTCGTAGATCGGTTTTATGTCGCGCAGATCCTGAGCGACCGCCGGAAAGGTATCAATTCTTTTGCCGTCAATTTCATACCCGACGCAAACCTTTATTTCCTCAAGCGCGTCCAGAACGTCGAGTTTGGTCAGGGCGACCGAGTCAAATCCGTTGAGTTCCGCCGCGTATTTTGTCGCCACCGCGTCAAACCACCCGCAGCGGCGCGGGCGTTTGGTGACAGAGCCGTATTCGTTACCGCGCCGGCGAATGAGATTTGCGATGTCCTCTTCTTCGGCGATCATTTCGGTCGGAAACGGGCCTTCGCCAACGCGTGTGGCATAGGTGCGGACAATGCCCAGCACGCCAGTAATGTGATGCGGCGGAATGCCGGCACCGACGGCCGCTCCGCCGGATGTCGGGTTCGACGAGGTTACGTACGGATATGTACCGTGGTCGACGTCAAGTAATGTTGCCTGTGCTCCCTCGAGAAGTATCTTTTTGTTGGCTTTCTTAGCCTCGGCCAGGAAGTGCGAAGTTTCGGAAACGAATGGCCTCAAGCGTTCTACCAGCGGCGTTATCTCCTCGAGGATCTCATCGGAACGAAGCGGTTCGTTGCCAAAAAGCACGATAATTCGGTTTGCTTCTTCCAGGTTTCGCTCGATCCGCAGCTTAAGTATCTCCGGGGACATTGCATCGGCGACGCGAATACCCCGACGTCCGGCCTTATCTTCGTAAGCCGGGCCAATGCCGCGCAAGGTTGTGCCGATCTTTTCATTGCCCAGACGCTCCTCGGAGGTGTGATCGAGGGCCCGGTGATATGGCATGATCAGATGAGCGCGGCTCGAGACTTTAAGGCGGTCAGGCGTGACCGAGATACCTTTTTCGGCAATCTGATCGACCTCTTCGAAAAAGGCCTTGGGGTCGATGACCATCCCATTGCCCAAGACACAGGTCTTGTCCGGGTGAATGATCCCTGAGGGCAGCAGCCTCAGCACAAATGCCTTATCGCCGACATAAACGCTGTGTCCGGCATTATGGCCGCCCTGGTAACGGGCAACAATATCAAAACGATCGGCGAGCAGATCGACGACCTTTCCTTTTCCCTCATCGCCCCACTGGGCACCAATAATGACAATGATCATAAATTTTGATTCGAAGATCCGGCCCCGTCGCGCCACTCAGACGCGAGGATGCCGTAAATCGCAAAATCGTGAAGGCGTCCGTTTCGCATTTCGCTCTGACGCAGCGTGCCTTCCAGAGTAAAACCAAAACGTTTTGGAAGCGCCGCACTCCTGGCATTTTTGGTCGAGCACCTGATCTCGATCCGATTCATCTGCAGATCTTCGAATGCATAGTTTATCAGCAGCCGGCAAGACCGGGAAATGATGCCTTTACCTTCGTACGACTGGTCGATCCAATACCCGATCTCAGTCCGTCTGGCTAAGTGGTCAAAATTCACAAAACCGATCGATCCGATCAGTTTGCCCCCTTCGAAGATGCCGAAGCCAAGGCTCTTTTTTTCCTTGGCAGCCTCCGTGCTCAGGGCAATAAATTCCTTTGCGTGATCGATGGAATATTCCGGTACCATCCATTGCATATACTCACGCAGGTGCCGGTAATTCGATTTGACAGCCGAATATACGGCTTCGGCATCGCCAGTTCGAAATTGCCGCAGGACGATCCCATCATCCAGCTCAAAAGTGATCATCGATGAATCGTCCATTTGTATAGCTCAAGGTAGTTGCGAGCAGCGTTCTCCCACGAATTATCGACTTGCATGCCGTTACGCTGTATTTGCGCCCAGGTCGTCTTGTCTTCGTAAGCGAATCGGGCCTCATAGATCTTTTCGAGCAGCTTGTCCGCCCTAAACGGGCCAAACTTAAAGCCATTTCCCTGCCGAGTGACCGCATCCCAATTTTCAACGGTGTCATCGAGCCCGCCGACCGCCCTCACGATCGGTACTGTACCGTATCTCAGTGAGTACATTTGATTTAAGCCGCACGGCTCAAATTTGGAAGGCATTAAAAACATGTCCGCGCCGCCTTCGATCAGATGGGCCAGCCTCTCATTGTATCCGATATAAACGCCCACTCGCGACGGGGCATAATCACGCAGGGCCTGCAGAAATTGTTCCGAGTCTTTCTCGCCCGATCCAAGAGCGATGAAGATTCCCCCGGCAGCCAAAATGTCTCCCGCTCCCTGGCGGATCAGCTCGACACCCTTTTGCGGCGTCAGCCGGGTAACGCACGCAAATATCGGCCGCTCAAGCTCGAGCGGCAGGCCGAAGTGTTCGAGCAGCGCGCGTTTACATTCAGCTTTTCCGGAAAGATCGTCGATCGAAAAATGGGCAGGAAGTTCGGGATCGGTCGCCGGATTCCACACGTCGTAATCGACTCCGTTTGTGATCCCGATGAGGCGGTCCGAGCGCTGACGAGTCAGCCAATCAAGCCCGTGGCCGAATTCCGGGGTTTGTATCTCATGAGCATATCGCCTCGACACGGTCGACAGTGTGTCCGACACCTCGAGTCCGGCCTTCATAGCCGAGGCGTAGCCATTGAAGTTAAATGCATTTCGTGCCCAATCTGAGTGAAACCCCAGATCATGCAATTCGCCCAGTCCAAAGCCCCCCTGATAGGCCATATTGTGAATTGAGAAAACCGATCTGGTGTTTTGCCAATAACGTTCGTGGAACCGCCGAGAAGCCAGTTCCACGGCTGCGAATCCGCAATGCCAATCATTCAGATGGACGATGTCCGGTGCAGGACCGATCCGTTCGAGCAGGGCGAGGGCAGCATGCTTGAAAAACGCGAACCGCTCGTAATCCTCAGTATATCCATAGATGGAATCGCGATGAAAAAGAGATGGCGCGTCGATCAGGAATGTCGGTGAACCGTTTGCCTCGCTGTAGAAAGCCTTTGCGTGATACGGCCGACCGCGCCAGGTTACCCAGAGGTCGTCGATCGCCACGCTCCATAAATATTCACCCTTTGTCTGGAGATAACAGGGCGTGATGAGCAGCGAGTCGATGCCGATCTGCTTTAATGCTTTTGGCAAGGCTCCGGCGACATCGGCTAGCCCTCCTGTCTTGGAATAAGGAACTGCTTCAGAGGAAATGATCGCGACACGCATAAAATAAGAAAGTGGCCAGTTGCCGGTGGTCAGTCGTCAGAAGCATCTGACCTAAACCACTGGCTACTGACCACTAAACACTGACGACTGACTAAGTCTGCATCGAAGCCAGGAATTCGGCGTTGGTCTTCGTTTTAGAGAGCCGTTCGAGCACGACCTCCATTTGTTCAACCGGTGAAAGCGGGTTGAGCACACGACGCATGACCCAGATACGATTGAGGTCCTCAGGGCTGATAAGCAGCTCTTCCTTTCGGGTGCCCGAACGCTGAAGGTCGATCGACGGGAACAGCCGTTTGTCCGAAAGCTTGCGATCCAAATGGATCTCTGAGTTACCGGTTCCCTTAAACTCCTCAAAAATGACGTCGTCCATTCTCGATCCGGTATCAATAAGTGCCGTCGCGATGATCGTGAGGCTGCCGCCTTCTTCAATATTGCGAGCCGCACCGAAAAAGCGTTTCGGCCGCTGCAATGCGTTCGAATCAATACCACCGGACAGGATCTTACCTGACGGCGGCACCACAGCATTGTGAGCACGAGCAAGACGTGTGATCGAGTCAAGCAGGATCACCACATCGCGCTTATGTTCGACAAGTCGCTTTGCCTTTTCGATTACCATATCGGCAACCTGAACGTGACGTGTCGGCGGCTCGTCGAATGTCGACGAAATAACTTCACCGCGAACAGAACGCTGCATATCGGTAACTTCTTCCGGCCTCTCATCGATGAGCAGGACGATCAGTGTTACTTCGGGATGATTCTCTGTCACCGAATTCGCGATAGTCTGCAACAGCATCGTTTTACCGGTACGCGGCGGGGCGACGATCAGGGCACGCTGCCCCTTACCTATCGGCGTCACGAGGTCGATAACGCGGGCTGAGATCTTATCCGAATCTTTTTCGATCTCCATTGACAACTGCTCGTCCGGATAAAGGGGCGTCAGGTTGTCAAAAAATATCTTCTCGCGAGACTGTTCAGGAGCTTCGAAATTGATCGCCTCGACCTTTATCAGTGCAAAATACCGCTCGCCTTCCTTTGGCGGCCGAATTTGTCCGGAGACTGTATCGCCGGTCCTCAGGTCGAATTTTCGTATTTGCGACGGACTGACATATATATCGTCGGGACCCGGCAGGTAGTTATACTCCGGAGCACGCAAGAAGCCAAAGCCGTCGGGCAGAGTCTCCAATACGCCCTCGGAAAATATCAGTCCGCTCTTTTCAGTTTGAGCAGCGAGGACCTTAAATATTAGTTCCTGTTTCCTTAAGCCTGTAGCGCCCTCGATGCCCATTTCTTTGGCAATATGGGTCAACTCGCTGATCGACATGTCTTTCAGCCCCGCGAGATTGAGCATCGTGTCGTCGGAACCAGAGTTATTGCTCTGATTTTTCGTTACTTCACCGTTAGCGGTTTCTGTCTCCTCGGCGGGCGAGATAGCCGATTCATCGGTAGGTTTCGCGGCCTTTGGCCTGCGCGTTTGTGTGGTTTTGGTAGCCATGTGTCAAGAAAGATCGGATCAGTGTATTTTAGTTCAACACTTTTGAGGTTAATATCAACTTTTTCTCGCGCTTCGACGCGTAAGGACCACGGTATTGAATAGTATAAGCGGAGAAAATCGTATGGACTGTATGTAGTAATACTAAATGAACTAGGCTCTAGAGCCTCTTCACGAACCCTGAAATATAGGGAAACTTAAGTATTACAGTATTCTAATTCAAAAATCAATCGGAGATACAATATTTATTTCATTTCATAGCTCCGGTGATCGCTGACCAAACATCTTCGCGGCCTCGTCCTGTCGTAGCCGAATATGCGATCAGTCTCGAGCTTTCAAACGTCTTGCCCGCTACGGCAAGCGACTTATGCAGTTCATTTCGCGAGAGTTTGTCGGCCTTGGTCGCCACGATCAAATGAGGCTTTTCGTGAAACACGAGCCATTCATTCAGTTGGACATCCAGAGGAGATGGATGGTGCCGCGAATCGATAAGCTGAATGCATAGAGCCAACTCCTGCCGGTCGGCGAGGTATTCCTCAGCCATTTTCCCCCAATCCGCCCGCATTGTTTTAGAAACCTTCGCGTAGCCGTAGCCCGGCAGGTCTGCAAAATAGAAGGATCCGTTGATCAGGAAAAAATTTATACTCTGCGTTCGGCCCGGCGTATTCGAGGTGCGGGCAAGTCCCTTACGCAGAAGGAGCGAATTAATAAGCGACGACTTGCCGACGTTAGACCTGCCAAGAAACGCGATCTCCGGCAACCCGTCCGTTGTCCAGTGCGCCCTTTCGAATGCGCTTTTGACGAATTCTGCGGAGGTGATCTTCATTAGAGCTTATATTAAACGGATTCACTGCACACTAACGACTTGGGCAACGACCAGAGGCTAGCCGATTCTACTAATGCGGATGAATGATCTATCGAAAGAAATTTTTCTGGTATTGAGAGAGGATAACGCCAGAATCTGAATCTTTATGCTATCAGTGTTGCTCCACTCGAGACTTCCGGATTTTCCTGAATATATTTAATGTAATCAGAATAATCCTTTAGTGTTTCCCCATAATTCATTTGATGCGAAATGCTATAAGATCTGCCGACCTTATCAAGAATCGTCGCATTGATCTGAAAAATTCCCCATGTCCAGATCGTAATGCTGCAATCCAGGTTGTTCAGAGTTCGCGGGATGATCCTGATCGGATTATCGAACGTTTCGTGTAACTGATAAGTGACGCTGTCCACTCGCGGCAAGTCGGTCCCCGACAGAAAGATCCAAACTTTATATAGTGAAGATCCTTCCGACAAGTAATAGCGAATATCGGGTCTACGCTTTTTTATATCTTCCGGGGACAGGTCGCTACCATACACATCCGGATCAAAAATGGTGTCGACAATTTTAATATTAAGCTGCTCTTCGTATAACATTTCAAACTTCCTGTTTCACTATCGAGTTTAGCAAATATCATTTGAACTAGGAAGCTGGATTGGGTGGCTGAGGGGCTTCAACAATATCAGAACCTGCTGTGGTGCCCGGGGGCGTTTGAATCGGCGGCGCGGGCGTTGTTTGTACCGGCTGAGTCGGTGAATTCGAGGCGGTGTTGCTACGAGCCTCCCCGAAATAATAACCGATTATCGATCCTGCCAATCCCCCCAACGTTGCCATTACCGCCTGGAGGGCCTCTTTCAAAGACTCCACATTTCCCCGACTGATATACACTGCATATCCAAGCACGGCACTGAAAACAACGACCAGGATCAAGGCAAGCAAATGGCGGAAATCGTTGATCAGCTTAAACGCCGCTTCGGTAATGACGAAGTTCAACTTCTTGTCTTTCGGTATAGCGGAAGCACCACTAAAGCGTCCAACACCTAAGAGCCACATGCCGTAATTTAAGAGTACACCGATGCCGAAGAGAATAAGAAAAAGTACGAAAATTCCATTCCCGTTTTGCTGAAGAAAATTGAGCACATCAACCATGGGAAGTATCCTCCGATCAAACTAAATTTGAATTGCTGTGCCGGGAAATATATCACAACCGGTTGACTTTGGAAATGGTCAAATCGCGCGTTCTGCAACCGATGGATAATCGGAGATCGAAAGGGGGAATTGTTTTTCTTAAAAGGCCGGCAGAGGCCGCCTCTACGCGTATTCTTTCTTTTCTATTTGATCGCTGCCGAAATATCCGGTGCTCCGGCATCCGGCCCCCAAACCTGCGGGGTCTCAATCTTCTGGGAAGTGAGATCGCTGTCGAGCGCGAATTTGAGCACTTCGTCAATAGTATCGACTAAATGGATCGTAAGGTCGTCCCGCACCTCTTCTGGAATGTCGGCCAAGTCCTTTTCGTTCTCCTTTGAAAGGATCAGCGTCTTAAGCCCAAAGCGGTGAGCGGCCAGCAATTTCTCTTTCTCACCGCCGATCGGCAGGATCTTGCCCCGCAGGGTGATCTCCCCGGTCATTGCGACGTCATGCCGGGCCGTCTTTCGGGTAAGCGCCGACACCATCGCCGTAGCGATCGTAATTCCCGCGCTCGGCCCGTCCTTCGGAATGGCCCCTTCCGGAACGTGAATATGAAGGTCCTTTTCGCGAAAGTCCGCCGGATCTATGCCGAGTTCTTCAGCCCGGCTGCGCACACAGGTCAAGGCGGCCTTGGCCGATTCCTGCATTACTTCGCCAAGCTTGCCCGTAAGGGTGACCTCGCCTTTTCCTTTAACGAGCGTGGCTTCGACTTGCAGGACGTCACCACCGACCTCGGTCCAAGCCAGGCCGTTCACCAGCCCGATCTCACTTTTCCGGGCAATGTCCTGCTTACGGAACCGAATAGTCCCGAGCAGTTCCTGAACTTTTTCCGCGTCGACGACTATCCTAAAGTCGCTCTTATCGTCGGCGGCGACGAACTTTCGAGCTATCTTTCTCAAGCATGAGCCGATCTCACGCTCGAGATTTCTGACCCCCGCCTCGCGCGTGTAGTGGCGAATGGTCTCGAGTATCCCGTCGTCGGTAAAAGCCACGCTACCCGATTGTATTCCGCTGTGCTCGCATTGTTTTGGAATTAAGTGCTGCTTGGCTATCTCGAGTTTTTCGCGCTCGGTGTAACCTGACAAACTCAATATCTCCAACCGGTCCTGAAGCGCCGGTGGTATCGTGTGCAGCACGTTTGCGGTCGCGATAAAAAATACATGCGACAGGTCATAATCAACATCAAGGTAGTGGTCGCGGAACGTATTATTCTGCTCGGGATCCAAAACCTCGAGCAGTGCGGCGCTCGGGTCACCGCGGTAATCACGCCCGAGCTTATCCACCTCATCAAGCAGGATGACCGGATTGGTCGTTCCGGCCCGCTTCATTAACTGGATTATCTGACCGGGCATTGAACCGATATACGTGCGGCGATGCCCACGGATCTCGGCCTCGTCGTGGACGCCGCCGAGCGCCAGCCGAACGAATTTCCGGCCAGTTGCATTAGCGATCGATTTTCCCAGCGAAGTCTTGCCTACTCCGGGTGCCCCGACAAAACAAAGGATCGTGCCCTTTGGATTTTTCACAAGCTGACGCACAGCCAGGAATTCAAGTATGCGTTCTTTTATCTTCTCGAGGCCGTAATGGTCTTCATTCAGGGTCTTTTCAGCCTCCGAGAGGTCTTCGATCTCGTCGGAACGCGTCTGCCACGGCACATTGCTCAGCCAATCGAGATAAGTGCGGGCAACGGTTCCCTCAGCAGACATCGGCGGCATAGCCTCGAGCCGGCTAAATTCGACCATTGCTTTGTCTAAGGCTTCTTCGGTCATACCGGCTTCTTCGATCCGGCGCTTAAGGTCGTCAAGTTCAGCCTTTTCGTCCTTGCGGCCAAGCTCCTTGTGAATAGCCTTGATCTGTTCGTTCAAATAGTATTCCCGCTGATGCTTATCCATCTGCTTCTTGGTCCGCGAATGGATATTGCGGTCGAGCTGACGTTTTTCGATCTCCGCCTCGAGTACGTCGACAAGCTTTTGCAGCCTCTCCTGAACCGAAATTGTTTCCAGAAGAGCCTGTTTTTCCTCGACACCTATCCGAAGATGCGACGACATCGAGTCGGCGATCTGTGCCGCAGAAACTCCGCGAAGGCTGGCGTGCAGGGCGTCTGTATATGCGTCAGGCGATACGCGAAGAAATTGCTCGACAAGCGAATGGATCTTTTGGAGCAAGCCATCCGTTCGGAAACCCGATTCGTCAGTCGAAGCGATCCGCCGGACATGGGCATGGAACATCCCCTCGGCATCCTGTTCGACGCGTACCGAACGTCCACGCTCTCGTCCCTCGACAACAACTTTGATCTGGCCATTGTCCTGCCGTTGGGCCTGCAAGATTCGCCCGAGCGTGCCGATCTGGTAGATCTGGTCGGCGTTTGGCTCGTCGATGGTGGCGTCATGTTGAGTGGCCAAAAATATCTGCCTTTCACCGGCCATGGCCTTTTCGAGCGCCATTACGGAACTCGGCCGGCCTATCTTGAAAGCTACCTTTGTGAAAGGAAAGATAACTACGTCGCGAATGGGGACCATCGGGAAACGCTCAATGTCCGACGGCATTTGGTCTGTAAATTCTTGCATACTAGGGGGAACTATTCAGCAACTACGAGACAGAAGATCGGTTTACCTTGGATTACCTATATTTACGCAAAATCACAACGTAAAAGCAACAGCAATCTTCCGAACCTCCGGAAACTTTCGATTATGGCAAGAATAAACAATTATTAGGCAGCAGATTTTAATAAAAGTTTCGAAACGACATGATTACGCGCAACCGACCACTCCCCGCCCGGCTGGAAGTGTAGGCGCGATAAGCTCAATCGAGCACCACATTACTAGCCTGCGGTCCCTTGATGGGGACATCAAATTCTTGACCGTCGATCGCCTTATTCTAGTCCAGTAAAAGTTATACCGGAAACATTCCCCGCCACATGGATCGTCTGCTGGTTAAAGCGAAATCGCTTAGAAACCACCGATACGACGTACGTCTGACCGGGATCGACATCTTCGAAAACAAAAAAGCCGAGAGAGCTGGTGAGAATGGACTTAGTACGGCCCTGACTATCCCTGATAGATACCTTCGCGCTTCTAAGGCCCCGATCGTCGGCGGTAAGTACCTGCCCGGAAACCTGAAAAGGTCCCGCAGAAGGCTCAGTCTTCAGAAAACCCCCACCGACAAATATACCGCCGGTAAAATCCGGGCCGTTGGTAGCAGTCGAAAAGGCAAAGAAGCTGGAAAGCTCGCTTCCCGTCGCACCGCTGAATACCCTGACGTGCGGAGCCGCGCCATTCCCGGGACCTGTGATTATATCCGCCGATCCATCGCCATTGAGATCGCCCGCGGCGACTCTGACGCCGCCGGTAAACGATCCCTCGTAAGCAAAGAAATCGTGGAATATTGTAGACGGGTCCGCTCCGCTGAATACCTTTACATGGGGCCCACCGCCGGCATCTGCACCCGTTATAATATCAGCGCTTCCGTCGCCATTGATATCGCCTGCGGCGACAAAAACTCCGCCCGAAAAGCCCTGGAACGCAAAAAAGTTTCTCAGCTCGTTCCCGGTCGTACCGCTGAAGACCTTTACATGCGGTCCTCCGCCTGGCCCTGCACCGGTAATTATATCGGCTCTCCCATCGCCGTTTACGTCACCAGCTGCAACACGGACTCCTCCCTGAAATCCGATGTCAAATGCGAAAAAATCTACCAGCATTGCGCCGGTTGATCCACTGAAGACCCTGACTTGAGGCCCACCACCTGTTCCAGCCCCTACAACGATATCGTCAATTCCATCGTTGTTTAGATCTCCGGCAGCTACGTAAACCCCGCCGGTAAAAGTTGAGGGAAAGGCTGTAAAATCGTGCAGAGTGTTACCCGTCGCTCCGCTGAAAACCTTGATATGCGGTCCCCCCGTCTCGCGTCCGACGATCAGGTCGGGAATATTATCGCCATTGACGTCGCCGGTCGCCACCGTGGTGCCGCCACTGTAGTTGGATCCAAACGGACGCAGTGCCCGGTGAATACCTCCATCCGGCTCAAAGATAATAGTATCCAGATTGCCCCCGGTCGCCGGACCTATGAAAAAGAACCGGTCGGGAGGAGCGATCCAGGGAACTTCGGGCTGGAGCTCAACCGCGCCCACGTCGCATGCATTACCGCCCGGGCGAGGAAATAGCCGTTGATCATGGGCACTGGTCGTCCCGCAGCCATTCGTTCCGTTTGGGATAACATCGATAACATTACTGTTGAGCCCTGGCAGGAACGTGTGAGTCGGACCGCCGTTATCCGCCAATGATCCGAGGCCCGGATCGACCCCGACCACGTCAGTTCCCTGCGGTGTTAGCGTCGATCCGGTGATGCTCTCGAAGCGGTTAAATCCCTGAGACTGATAGGTTCCGCTGCCAAAGGTAAATACGTTCGGCCCGACATTCGATACGCCATTCGCACTAATGCTATTTCTAATGATAGTAAGTGCCCCCGTATCGGTGTAGATATTTCCGCCGTTGCCTTGCGCGGTGTTGCCCGAAAAGGTGGAAAAGTCGATATTAGCTCTGGCATTCGGGCCCGCATTGTAAATGCCCGCGGCGTCGGGAGCCGAATTATGACCAACAGTCGAATTGGTAATATTTACGTTTACGGCGCCGCCGCCCATGCCCAGATTATAGATCCCGCCCGCAAATCCATTGGGAGCCGTATTATTGTTGATCGTTGAGCGATCGATATTAACGGTTGCTGTCCCCGATGATACGGTTCCGTTATAAACGCCGCCGCCCTGCGGCGAGAATGTCTGACCACCCGTCGATGTATTATTCGAAACGGTCGAATTCACGATCGCCAGGGTTGATGGCTGGCTCCTTGCCAGATTGGATAAACCACCATAGACATTCGCTGAATTGCCAGTAATGGTCGAATCGCGAATGGTCAGATTTCCAGTCTCGTTCCAGATCCCGCCCCCCGAACCGCGGCCCGACGATGCCGTCGAGGTCGAAGTATTATTGCTGATCGTCGAATTGGCTATCGAGACATCTCCTCTGGCATTGAACAGGCCGCCTCCGAGCGAACTTGCCTGGGTCGAGGTGGCCGAATTATTGCTTATGGTCGAATTCGTGATTTGAACGCCGGCGGCAGTGTCGATATAAATGCCGCCCCCCGCACTGCCGGTTTGAGGGACGCTGCTTCCTGACGAATTATTGGAAAATGTGCTGTTTGAGATGATTACCTCGGCACCGTTTGCCCCAACGTGCAAGCCCCCGCCGCAGCTGGCAGATCGATTGTTGCTGATCGTACTGTTTACGATCGTAAGTCCGACGGACGGGGTATCGATCCTGATGCCGCCGCCGAATGTTCCGTCGTTGTAATTTCCGTTACGTATTGTGAGGCCTTTCAGCTCGGCGTGGTGAGAATTGCCCGGCGAATCGAAGATATTGAATCCGCCCGGTGTCGCCGAGCCCGTAATATGAAATACCCTTTCGGTCGCAGTGTTTGGAGAAGCATGTGCCTGAATGATCGTTAGTCCCGCCCCGTCACCCTCGATGACGACGGGCGCGGTAATGTCGAGATCCCCGCCGGCATTCGCATTCTCATTCGCAGCCACCAGTGTCAGCGTATATATGCCCGCGGGCACCATTATCACATCAAGGCCCGCGGTTGCGTTTGATTGTGTGATGGCGGCCCTCAATGAGCATGCTCCGGCCGCATCCGCGCAAATACCGTCCGCGACATTAACGTCCTGGGTATCCGCGGTTGTATTCACGACGTACACTGCCGCCGACGCAGTCAGCGGAACAAAACCGGCACATACTATCATCAACAGAAGTGATCTTACGAAACGAAAAGCGGCTAGACTTACGATCTCTGGCAGCATTTTTGGTCCTCCCTCTTCATCCGGGCCGACCATGCATAGACCTATGGCAGGTTATGCAAAGCCCAAATGACTAAGCTGTCCAAAACGCCGGTGACCGATACGCTTTTCCCGGCGCCCTAACAGCGACTGAAAAGCCAATTACCCGCATACTGAAGCGGATAAATCTCTAGTGGAAAATCGTGTGCCGAATATTTTATTTCAATTCGAGAAAAAACGAAAGGCGTACTACGGCTCGACGGCTTAAACGAGTGTCTGACACTCCGGAGACGCCGTAGAATCTAGCTCGTGTGGCCGGACGATGAGGGCGCACTGTATCCTTGGGGACACTCCAAGCCCACCGAATCTTCATCAGCTATATGCGAGGATGACTGTACCGCACAAGGTTCGAACGGCAAGCTCATGAGGCTAAACGCGGTCGGTAAGTCGGGGACTAGGACGACCTAAATCTTTCTAGGGAAGCAATTTATAGGTTGAGTACGGTTCGATCCTACGCGGCCTCTTCTGATCGGGACATTATCTCAAAAACGGGTGCCTTTCGTTCGATCATTTCACGAGTAACGACGATGTCTTTAACCTTTTTCTCTGAAGGAAGGTGATACATCGACTCAAGCAGGATCTCTTCAAGTATCATCATCAGTCCGCGTGCCCCAACTTTACGTTTGTGGGCCTCGTGGGCGATCGCCTGCAATGCACCGTCGGTGAATTTGAGCGAGATATTATCGAATTCGAACTTTTTCTGATACTGCTTGATCAGCGCGTTCTTTGGCTCAGTGAGTATCTTGATCAGTGCGGCTTCATCAAGTTCGGTCAAAGTGCCAATCACCGGCAGGCGACCGACAAATTCGGGTATCAGGCCATAATGGATCAGGTCTTCAGGCTCGAGCTTATTGATCGAGTCGTTATGACGCTGTTTGTTCGTCTTGACGTCGGCCTGAAAGCCTAAAGATTTGTTGCGGAAACGCTTTTCCACCACCTTTTCGAGCCCAATAAATGCCCCGCCGCAGATGAACAGGATATTTGACGTATCGAG
>JBGSXN010000049.1:0-20245 GCA_041751355.1 Pyrinomonadaceae bacterium | reverse complement strand
ATGCCGTAGAGGCGCTCATTGGTCCCGCTTTCCTGGCGTGCCCAGGTCAGACCCCGGTCAGTGGTTTGTAAAATACGGCCGGAATATCCGATGATCCAGCCGTTCTTGTCGTCGGAAAAATCAACTCGTTTGAATGTTTCGTCGTAGCCGGTTTCGACTTTTTGCCAGGATGTGCCGCCGTTTTCTGTGCGGAGGATCGTACCACCGCCGCCAACGGCAATTCCTCTCTTGTCACCACGGAACCGCACATCGAATAAGGCCCGGGTTACACCCGATTCCTGTTTGGTCCATGTGCGGCCTTGGTCCGTCGTGGCCAGGATCACGCCCTTGTCGCCAACGATCCACCCGCGAGAGTTTCCGCTAAAGTCCAAATGGAAAAGCTCGAATTTGGTGGGAAGTGAAATACGTTCCCATGAATCGCCGCCGTCCTCCGTTCTCATCAGAAGCGAATCGACGACAATGTCCTCATTTCCGCTCCGTCTCAGCAAGGAACCGACAACGTAACCGCGTTTTTTGTCCGAGAAACGAATACTTAGGAATTCAGGCGTACTGGAACCGAACTCACCAGTCCGAAAGATCCGTGTTTCCTGCCACGACTTGCCGCCATCTCTCGAGACGAACATCTTTCGGCCAGCGATCAAATAACCGTTGTCGTCATTTCGAAAATAGACCTCGTTTATATTCTCAGTGGCGGGCAGAGGATATTTCGACCAGGTTCTGCCGCCATCCGTCGTCGAGGCGAGGTAACCGTTGTCGCCCGCCACCCAACCCTTGCTGGATGATGTAAAGTGAACGGCTACCAGGTCGCCCGACATTTCGAGTTTTTGAAGAATCCACCCCGGCTGTGCAAAAACTGATAAGCAGGCGATAAGAATATAAAGGTAAGTGATGGCCGGTCTGGTCAATTTCTCTTGCCTCCAGGGGGATTTTGGGGAGCGTGTTAATAGAATAATCGTTATACGAAAAAAAATCATCTCCCCTATTCCGGTAATCCAGCCGCATAGTACCTAGCTGGTGATCTTGTACACCCTGCCTTTCCAGATGATCACGACTTGTTCGCCGAGCGAAAGATATTGTGCGATCTCTTTTTCCTTTTCGATCAAGTCGAAATACTCGTCCGAAGCGAAACGTATCGTTGTCGTGGGCAATCGTGAGGATTCGCTGTATTCAGCATCTACCCAAACACCTGACTCATTTACGAAGTTTCTATTTCCTATAAATTGATTATTGACCGTGTTCCGAACAAGAACATTATCGCTGTCACCCTCGGCAACGGTCGCACGCGCATTCGATTGCATAGAGTTCTGTTGAACGCTGAATTGAACAGCGTCTGCACCGCTGCTGGCCCTTAGCCGTTCACTCGCAGCCCGATCGAGTGCCTTTGCCGCTGGCGCCTCTCGACGAAGTGTCGCCATTGAACCGTCGATAGCAAGATATGAGGTGTAGGGCGTTACAAGGCCGTATCTCGTTCCCAGATCGACGACCTCATCCTTTACTTCTTTTGTTTCTCCATTTGCTCTGATCTGTTCTAGGAGCCAGCCGACACGCCGGCTCGCCCACAATCGGGGCAGAAAGTTATTTTCCTCAGACCTGACGGGAAAATCGAGGCCGCGGTAATCAAAGGTCCGTACTTCCCGTCCTGTCTTACCGGTTAGCTTGAGAGTGATATTCTTCAGATCGTTTGTGTTCCTGTAACGGCCGACGACAGTCATCTGCATTCCACGGAAAAGATCGGTCAACTTTCGCGGATAGGTAAAATCGGCCAGAACAGGGCCGAAGTTCAGATCGAGGTCCGAGAGTACCGGCGAACTAACCCTCGAGAAAAAGTTGGACACCTTGATCTCGAGATCTTCCTTAGGCTGAACGTAATCGGATATTCCCGAATTCTCAGAACCGAGCCGATCCAGCAATGTCGTATTGACGTCATAACCGAACCCAAAGGGAAATATACGGACGTCAAGGTCCTTAGCGGCCGCGAGATTAGCAAGGATTTTGTCTGCCTTGGTTTCGCCGACGGTGGGCAGACCGTCGGTCATGAATACAAGCATTTTTGGCCGGTCGCCACGCTCAAACTGTTTGAGTGATGCAAGCAGCGAATCGTTGATATTAGTGCCGCCGCTCGGGCGGAGCCTTTCCACAAATTGCTCTCCGCGTTTCTTGCCCGCGGCATCGGCCCGGATGAGAGCACGTTCCATCAGGTGCTCCTCACCCGCAAAGTTTATTATGTTAAATCGATCACCGTCTCTAAGAGTACGAATGCCGAAAAGCAAGGCGTTTCGAGCCTTATCCATTTTTCCGGCGTCAGCCATTGAACCACTCGTGTCTAGAACAAACACTATGTCTTTGTTCACCAATTCTCTGTCCGAAATGTTGTCCTTCGGCGAGAGCAAAAGCAAGAAATAGCCGTCCTTGCCCGGTTCGCGATAGGTCACTAAAGACATACCGAAATCGTTATTCGACAAACCAAAGAAAAGTTGAAAGTCATTATCTTTGCTTTTGGTCTCGAACGATACATTCGCGGATTTTTCGCCGTTCCGCTTCACATCGATGTCGTGCGATGGTGAATAAATGTTTCTCAGAGCCTCTTTACCTACGATCTCGACGGTTCCGGAGATGGCGCCGAATTGCTGTTGCGGTCCACTCTGGATTCGTCCGTCCGCCCCGTGTCGGGGAAGCCAAACATTCCGTCCGGTACCAAGCGGATAGCGATAGGCGACGGTGCCCGATTCCGCCTTTAGGACCTCGGAATAGGTAAGCTCTAACTTTTTATCGGATCGAGGCGAAATAGGAAATATTGATGCTTGAAAGAGGTCTTTGCCCGCATATTCGAGCAGGCCCGGATCCTTTTGCCGTCTTACGATCTCGTTATATATTCGCCGCGCTTCTTCGCGCGAGCGCACCTCGCCAACCAGCTTTTTCCCATCCTCCCATATGCTGAATTCTACGATTGCCGCGGTTTCCGGTATAGGAAAAAAATATGTGCCTTCCAGCGTGTGCGGCGTATCGTTTCGAAAGACCTGCTCGACGTGGGTCGTCGCAACCTGGCCGATGATCTTCGTAGTAAGTTGGATCGATTTTACCGGCAGAACGTTGGGCAGCGGCAGCGGCCTTGGCAACGGACGGCATGGTCGCCTGTCGCAAACGATCGGAACTATTACGCCCTGTGCGGGAACGGAAAGTGAAAAGAATATACCTGAGAAAGCGGTGCTAACTAAAACAACGAGAAACCTGAACGTCATATTAAAACTCCTGGATCGAGATTCCGAACTGCGCCGGGGCGGCAGCAAAATTCGTGCTTATCAATCTAGGAACGACATGGGAAGAACGTTCTTGCAGTTTCTTTCAAAACAAATGCGAACGACGCAGGTATTACCTGCTTCGTTCGCACTTACCGCATGAATGCTTAACTTATAGATCGCTCGGTTCTCTGAAAGAAGGCTCCAGGAGAGCATCGTCGATATCCTTTTCAAGCTTAACCCGAAGCTTATCCACAAGGACCTCAGACCGCTGAAGGCTCGACGATACATTATTTCGGGTTGACTGGATCTCGGACAATAATGCTTCCAGATTATTACGCTCGGCTAAAAGGCTTTTTCGGCGGTTTTCGCGGATCTCTTCAGGCCGCATCGAACCGGCCATCTGTAGGGTACGCTCGATCATTTCCGGGCGGCTCTCAAATTCGATCTGGTCGATACGCGAGCGTACGGAATTTTCCTTTTCGATCATATCGAATAACTGCTTTCTGAGCGTTTCAGACCGCCCCTCGGCACGAGTAAGGATATCGAGATTGAGCAGCATTCGCTTGTGCGCTACATCAGGATCGACCTTTTGCCCAGATTCCAGCCGTTTTATTCTTTCAGTCAGTTCTCGAACGTCAGCACCTTCGGCTGAAGGTTCCTTTTCTTCGACACGGTCGACCGTCGTGACCAAGGGCTCGTTCATGAGGTCGGCTGCCCTGCTGATTATCTCAGCTCCGGTTAAGACACGCGGCGGGGTCGCAAGCGGTTTCGGAGTGCTCCGAGGGGTCTGAGCCACCGCAGCCGCTGCCGACCCGAGGGCCAATGCCCCAAACAATGCTAAGTTGATGTATTTAACCGCTTTCATAACCTTTTCACCTTTTTTGGCCTGTTGGCGATGAAATCTTCACCGCGAACAAACTCTGCCGCATTCTTCGCTAATCCAACGAAGGGAATAGCATCTATCCCTGAATTGACCAGTCCCTTGAACAAGCCTTTATTCCGAATATCGCTGCCTACGAGAACAAGTACGACTGCTGCTCCGCCGAACGGGACTGATCGAGCGACCCGTTTCGCAACCTGCCATCCGCCCGCTCGCATCGCTTTACGTCCTAATCCAGGTTTCTTAGCTGCCATCGCAATCAGTCTATACTTGCTTTAATTCGATGACAACAGCATACTTTTCTTTGCACGAAAAAGCGGCGGTAAAGTTTCATTATCGTTAATTGATGGCCCTCCAGATCGAAAAACTTTCAAAAAGGTTTAGAAATAATTGGGTTCTTCGCGATGTCGGATTCACGGCAATCCCCGGGCAGGTTTTCGGGATCTGCGGTGCCACCGGCTCGGGCAAATCATCCCTTTTAAGCGCTATCGCTGGCATCGGTAAGACGAGCGGCGGCACCATCAGCTTGCACGGCAAGGACCTGACTGCCGTCAAGGCCAAAGATCGGGGCATTGAACTGGTTACCAGGGATGAAGCGTCCGGTATATTCGCTTATTTTTCGAAGCTCTCTCGCAAAGACTCGGGCGGTGAGCAGCAGGTAGCGAGACTTAAACAGGCGCTTGAAGGTGAATCAAAAGTTCTGTTGCTCGACGAACCCTTTAGCGAAATGGACCCAGCTCTTCGCGATGAGTGGATTCTGCGGGTCAAAAATCTGGCAAAGAGCGGACGAATCGTGGTTTTCGCAACCAGCGATTTTGATCAGTTAACGATGGCGGCCGATGAGATGACAATGCTGGACCAGAACGGTCTAAGCGAGACCCGAACGCCTAAAGATTTTTACGAGGAACCGCCGACCGTTTTGGCCGCGAGGCTGACCGGCGACAACAACTTGTTTGAGGCGCGAAGGCTATCGTCTTCTGACAGCGATCTGCCCGAGTTTTTCACACTGGATGGTGAACACCGTATATTTGCCCATCGTGGCGATAAAAAGCGATTGAGCCCGATCAACAGCAACTCTGTGCTGGCGATCAGGCCCGAACAAGTTGTGATGTCGATGGGAGCCTCTTTTCCAGAGGATAATTTATTAAAAGCGGTCGTTACAGCGATCAACTTCCGCGGTGCAACGAGTTTGATCCAGTTTGACGCCGGTGGGCTCAAGATCCGGACTCGCGTTTTCAAAGTCGTGGGTCTTGAGGTTGGCGACGAATGCATGCTCGGCCTGCCCCCGCATCGGATCGTTATACTTAAAGCCTAGAACTCTGTGTCGACGAGTCAACACTCAGAATAACCTGTATTCTCCTATTCTTTGCCCTGTTAGCATTAGTAGTATTCGGCGCTACCGGAAGTGTAGCTCCCAGCCCTTTTGCGACTATCCGGCCCTCTTCCACGCCCATCGATGCAAGTTTATCCGCGACCGTGTACGAACGGCGATCAGTTACAGTTTGGACCTGGTCCGGATTGCCGCTATTGTCGGTGTGGGATTCGACAAGGATGCGATAGTCAGGATTATCGGCCAAAATGCCAGCCAACGACGCGAGCCGGCCATCGGCCTGAGGTGTCAGGCTGCTCGATCGAATGCCTGTCCAAAGACTTTCCGGCAAAGTCAGAACTATTCCGCGTTCGCTCTTCACTACAGTTCCGTAACTTTTAAGCGCAGCCAACAGGTCCCTTTCTGCCTGTTCCAAACGCGCGGCCCTGGCTTCGCGTTCGTTTTGTTCATTGATGGCGTTCCGCTCATTCTCTATCGCAGCGAGTTTTGCGGCGGCAGTCTCTTTCTCAACCCGTGTCCGGCCGAGGTCTTCGCTAAGTCGGACATTTTCAGCTCGAACTTCCCTCAATTGATTTGAATAATTCATCGCGTCCCGCTCGGCAAGCTCTCGATTACGGATCTCACGGGCAAGTTCGGACTTGAGCGAATCAATCTCCGACTGAGCGTCTGAAAAACGATTCTCGGCGGCTCTTATCTCTGCATCGGTACGTGTGCGTTCGTTTCGCTGCTCGCGGGCCACCCTGCGTTGCTGGGCGACAGACTCAGCACGGACCGAAGCACTAATAGATTTACGGGCCGCGATGTCGATCTCTTCTGAATCACGACGTGCCATATGTGCGTTTTGCGCATTTTGAAGAAGTGTTTCGGCTTCGGCCAGTTCATCGGGAGCATCGCGTTCAGCACCGGCAAATCGAGCCAATGCGACCGCCTGGATAGCCTGAAGTATCGCTGGCGGAGTCTTGGCGTAATCGGTCTCGGCTATGCTTGGGGTTCGCGGATCTCGAAAATAATCGCTCGAATTCCCAAAATATGTCACGGACGGCGAGGCCGCCACTAATTTACCGCCCCGGGCGACTGGTGGCAGATTCTCAAGCATTATCGTTTGGCTCGGCCGGGTGACCAGGAAGTGTGGTTCTGCCGTTATCAAAAGAGCAAACGTCTGGAGATTGGTGGTCACCGTCATCTTGGAATCTATGAAAAACAGACCGCTCCGCTTGATCTCGCCGAGATTGTCGGCCTGGCCCGTCGGAGAGATAGCCCACAAGATATAGGTTGCATATCCGGCCCCGAGCTCAAAAGGTCTCGGCATATTATCTACATTTAGTTCGATACGACTACCCGACCGGGTCGTCCGTTTGATCTTTGCAGATCCCTTCATTCGAGGAAACCGGGTAGTCCCGCGAAATTGTATCTGAACGGTTTCATCCAGCGGATATGTGATCGCAGTCGTCTTACGACCAACGTCCATCTGGGCGAAAATACCGCTGCAAAATACAACCACTGCCAGTCCACTTAAAAGCGTCTTTACCGCAAACGAGTTTTTCATAGAGTTCTCTCCGGATATCGGATCAATGTAAAAAAGATGCAAAACCACACCCTTTAGTTGCAAGCAAGAGTTTGGACACACTGCTTGGTACTAAAGTATATTCATACCTTTACTTGGAAAAATGGACGATTTCAATCGGCTTCTCAAATACGTACGGCCTTTCTGGCTGATCTTCCTTTTTGCGATCGTGGCAATGTTTCTTGGGGCCGTATTTGAAACAGCCACAGGCATTTTGCTGGTGCCTATCTTTGACCAATTTTTTCAAAGCTCCGGTGCGCAAAGTGCATTGCCCTTTAATCTGAACCGCCTGATCCCTCCCGACGATTGGTACAGAGCATGGTTGGTGATCGCAGCCCTCTTGCTCCTGTTTACGCTTTTAAAGGGTATAGCGGAATATTTTTCGTCATTTCTAATGGCAAAGATCGGGCAGTCTGCGATCTTAAAACTTCGGGGTGAGTTGTACGACCACCTACTGAAACAATCGGCGGTTTTTTTCGAAAGGCACCGCACAAACTTCCTGGTCTCGCGGCTCGTGGTTAGCTGCGCCGCGATCGAACTTGCTGTTTCCGCCAACCTGCGCGATGTTCTGCGGGAATCCGTCATGCTCGCGTTCTTTATCGGCATGGCATTTTACTTTAACTGGCGTTTGACGCTCGGATCACTTATCGCGGCACCGATCATCGCCTTGCTGACTACAAATTTTAGCAAACGGCTGCGCAAATTAGCGGATGTTTCGCTCGAAAGCAATAAAAACCTTAACGACACTTCGCAGGAGACTCTGTCAAACAACATAATCGTGAAGGCGTATTCGGCCGAGACTCGCGAAAGCGAGCGCTTTCTCGAAGTCGCAAAAACCATAGCGAGGGCCAACCTGCGGTCTGCGAGGATCGCGGCAACATCGCCGCCGACTATCGAATTGATCGGCACGGTGGCACTTATAATTTTGCTTTATTTCGGCCTCAGTGAAATAAATTCCGGCCGGATGAATCCGCCTCATTTCTTTGCATTCCTTTACTTCCTTTTCCGCAGCTATGACCCGATGCGAAAGATATCCCGTCAGCATAACGAGATATCAAAGGCGTTCGCCGCCGCCCGTGATGTGTGGAATATACTTGACGAAGATGACATGCTTCCGGAAAAGCAAGATGCCGTTAAGCTTGAACCCCTTAAACGTGCGATCCGACTCGAGAATGTTTCGTTCAAATACCGCAATAGCAAGCGGTCTATCCTGCAAAACATTGACCTGGAGGTCAAAAAAGGCCAGATGGTCGCGCTGGTCGGTGAGAGCGGAGGCGGTAAATCCAGCCTGACGCGGCTGGTCCAGCGGCTCTATGATCCAACGGAGGGCTCCGTATTTTGGGATGACATCGACCTTCGGGATGCGAGTGTTTTGAGCCTCAGAAAACAGATGGCGCTCGTCACCCAGGAAACTGTCTTGTTCAATGACACCGTAAGGCAAAACATCGCGTACGGAGACCCGAATGCAACTGACGAGATGATAGAGGAAGCGGCTCGCGTAGCATTCGCGGACGAATTCATCTCGCTGTTGCCGGAGAAATATGACACCTTGGTCGGTGAGCGGGGCGTTCTGCTTTCGGGCGGCCAACGCCAGCGGATCGCTATCGCCCGAGCTGTCCTTGTCAACGCTCCCGTGCTGATCCTCGACGAAGCAACATCGGCATTGGACACAGAGAGCGAAGCACTCGTCCAGAAGGCACTCAAGAATCTTATGCAGAATCGCACGTCTATTGTGATCGCCCATCGGCTCTCAACCATCCGGCGGGCTGATAAGATCGTAGTCATGGAAAAAGGCAAGATCATCGAAACCGGTAATCATGAGGAGCTGCTCGCGATCAGCGGAACCTACAAGCGGCTCCACGAATTACAATTTGCAGATACGGAACAGTTCGAAGAATTATAAATTATGAGATCAATGACAGGTTTTGGACGCGGGTCCGCGAGCGACGATAAATTTTCGATCACGGTCGAGTTGAAAACCGTGAATAACCGCTTTCTCGATGTAAATCTTCGATTGCCGGGCGAGCTGCAGCAGCTCGAATCGCTCATTAAGAAGCTCATCAGCAACCGGGTGGCCCGGGGCCGCGTCGACGTGAATTTGCAGTACGATCGCAACGATAACGTCGAATTCGACCTGAATCGTCCGCTGATCGCTGGGTTCCTGGCGGCAATGAAGGAAATGCGTGACGAATTTGACCTGACCGGCGAACCCGATATAAACGTATTGGCTCGTCTGCCGAATGTCGTTACGCCCCGGAAAGAAGATCCGGGCCCGGAATTTTTGGCGGCCATCGAGCGCGTTTTCGAGATCGCCCTGGACGATCTCGAATCGATGCGTGAAAAAGAGGGCGAGATGCTCGCGACGGAACTGGCAACCCGTCTCAACGCGATCGAGGCCAAAATGCCCGCAATTGAAGCAGAATCCGATAAAGTGGCCGAGGAATTTCGGATTCGGCTGACAAAACGTGTCAGTGAGATGCTGGCAAAATCAGATTCGCAGTTTGAAATAGACCAGTCGCGCATGGCCCAGGAAGTCGCGTTTCTGGCCGACCGGGCTGATATATCCGAAGAGATCTCGCGGCTCACTTCACATATTGAGCATTTCCGGGCTATCGTCGACGATGATCGGGACGTGGGCAAACGCCTCGATTTTCTCACGCAGGAACTTAATCGCGAGGCCAACACAATCGCGTCGAAAACGAACAACCTCATCGTCAAAGAGAACGCACTCGCGATCAAAAGCGAGATTGAGAAAATCCGCGAACAGGTTCAGAATGTCGAATAGATGGACGGTAAACTCATAATCATCAGTTCGCCCTCAGGCGGCGGCAAAGGCACGCTTATCCGGGAGGTTCGCCAGAACATGCCGGACCTCGGGTATTC
Organism: Pyrinomonadaceae bacterium; assembly: GCA_041751355.1. Classification (GTDB taxonomy): domain Bacteria; phylum Acidobacteriota; class Blastocatellia; order Pyrinomonadales; family Pyrinomonadaceae; genus OLB17. Next base: position 10,349 of record JBGSXN010000049.1, on the reverse strand, counting down.
GGTGTCGCACACTACCCGGCCCAAACGGTCGGGCGAATCGAATGGCCGGGAATATTTCTTCGTCACCAAAGAGGAATTTGAAGGGCGTATCGCTGACGGAGATTTCCTTGAATATGCGGAGGTTCATGGAAATCTTTACGGAACCTCGCTGGCTGAAAGCCGTAAAGTTTCAAGCTCGGGTCGTGACCTGGTCGTCGAGGTCGACGTTCAGGGTGCCGTCGAGATCATGGAAAAGCTGCCTGACGAGGCGATCGGCATTTTCATTTTGCCGCCTTCGTACGAGATACTCGAGGCCCGCTTGACGTCTCGCGGGACGGAAACGGGTGAGGTTCTTCGGACACGCCTAAAGAATGCCTTCAATGAGGTCGTACACTATTCCAAGTTCAAATATGTCGTTATCAACGAAGACGTTTTCTCCGCGGCCAGGCATATAGTGTCCATTATCTACGCGGAACGCCAACGGGCAGATAGACAAACAGAGTCGATTAAAGTTATTCTTGATAGTTTCGATGCATCGAAGCATCGGTACGAGGGAGAATAACTAAGTATATGGCTGACCAGACCGACGAGAACGTAGATATCGAAGAAACCCCGGAGATAATAGATCCGCCTGAGATCGATTCGAAATACCGAATGATCATCCTGGCTGCTCAACGAAGCAAGCAGCTTCAGCGAGGCGCGATACCGCGGGTCGATATGGATCTCCGCAAAACGAAATCAACCCGTATAGCGATGAAAGAATTTGAAGAACGGAAGATCAATTTCGAGATACTCGAAAATTAGACTGTAATCTTTTGCTCATTGAAAAAAGCCACTTTCGAGTGGCTTTTTTCGTTTCTGACATACTTAAAGAGTTACATGCCCTTGTAGTTCGGCCCGCCCCCGCCCTCGGGCGTAACCCAATTGATGATCTGATACGGATCGGCAATGTCACATGTTTTACAGTGAACACAGTTCGAAAAATTGACCTTTAGCTCCCTGCGGCCGGTTGCCGAGCTTTCCTCCATTTCATACACCGCGGCGGGGCAAAATCTTTGGCACGGATTTCCGTATTCCTCCGCACAGCGTGTTGCACAGATCTCTGTATCGAGGATGTGCAGGTGCGACGGCTGGTCTTCGTTATGGGCGACCCCGGCGTGATAGACATCGGTGATCTTGTCGAAGGTCAGCTGCTTATCAAATTTTAGATTCCCGTACCTGGCGTCGTGACCGTTGCTTTCCGACAGCTTCTGCATTCGCTCATAACCCGGAACATGGTGTTCCTTCGGCATAAAGCCCCATGCCAGTCCGCGTGTCAAAAACTGCAGGCCTGTGTTGATCAGGGCCGACCATCGACCCTTTTGAAAGGCTGCATGGAAATTCCTCACCGGATGCAGTTCGTCATAGATCCAGCTTAGGTCCACTTTCTCTGTAAAATGACGAAGCGTTTTCGACGTAAAATCCTGATGCTCAAACGCTCCGACGATCGTCTCTGCCGCGAGCATTCCCGATTTCATCGCGGTGTGGATTCCCTTGATACGCTGGCCGTTCAGAAACGATGCGCAATCACCGACTAAAAGCACGCCGTCGGCAAAAAGCTTTGGCATCGTGTGATAGCCGCCGGCGTTGATCGTTTTGGCACCGTATTTGATCATCTTACCGCCCGCCAGCACCTTGGCGACCATCGGATTTGTCTTAAACTTTTGAAACTCGGCGTGTGGATCGATCCTCGGATCTTCATAATCGAGGCCGGTCACATAACCGATACTAATGACATTGTTCTTAAGCCCATAGATCCATCCGCCGCCATAAGTTCGGGTATCGGATGGATAGCCGAGCGTATGCACGACTTTGCCCTCGGGAAAGTTACCCTCGGGCACCTCCCATAGTTCTTTAACCCCCAGCGAAAATACCTGCGGTTCCGAATCTTGGTCAAGCCCGAGCCTGGTGGTCAAATGTTTTGCCAGCGACCCTCGCGATCCCTCGCCAAGCACAGTTACCTTTGCGAGCAGATCGACGCCGGGTTCGAAATTAGGTTTGTGATTGCCGTCCTTATCGATTCCCTTGTCGCCGGTCCGTACGCCGATGACGGCGTCGTTTTCATCAAACAATATTTCCGACGCCGGAAACTCTGGAAAGATATTGATACCCTCGGCCTCACATTTTTCGCCCAGCCATTCGCAGACCTTGCTTAGAGAAACGATGTATTTCCCTTTGTTTTTAAGCGGAGGAGGAATGAGTGGGGCGTTAAAGCCGCGGTTCTCGGTCAGATACCAGAACGCGTCCTCGGTTACGACCGCATCGACCGGAAATCCCTGGTCCAGAAAATCGGGCATCAGTTCGCGAATAGCGATCGGGTCCATCACCGCTCCCGACAAAATATGGGCGCCGACAAACGGGCCCTTTTCGACAATAGCGATCTCAAGTTCACCGATGGGATGACCCGTCTTATAGCCTTTTTCGATCATCTCGTCGTGTTGGCGGACCTCGCTCTTAAGATGCAGAGCCGCCGCAAGATTCGCCGGCCCGGCACCGACAAACACGACATCCATTTCGATCCGTTCACGTTCGATCATAAGTCAATAAATGAATGGCAATTCAGTGAGTAAATTATACCAGAAGGCACTTTGGGCGTCATTTCCCAGTAATTCTGAGACGAGAATGCCTCCGTTTTGAGACTGGTATGGGCGAGCCTGAGACAGAGGAATGTTGGTCCCCCTAAGGTGATTTTTAAACGCGAGCGGTTTTTGGTGTCCGCTAACGCAAGCGCTCTGATTACTCCTCGAATTGCCTCTTTAAACTTTCGGTATACGGTGCTCTTGCGACGCCTTTTTCCGTAATTATCGCCGTCACAAGATCATTTGGCGTGACATCGAACGCGTAATTCGAAACGAGAGTGTTATCCGGAGCAAGTTGTATATCCTTCATATGAGTAACCTCGCGAATGTCTCGTTCCTCGATCGGGATCTCTTCGCCGGTCGGGCAGTTCATGTCAACGGTAGAGAGCGGGGCCGCAACATAGAAAGGGATTCCATGACGGCGGGCCAAAACGGCAACCATATATGTTCCGATCTTGTTGGCGACATCACCGTTGGCGGCGATACGGTCGGACCCGACCACCACGGCCTGGACGCCGCCTTTTTTCATGATGTGGCCGCTCATATTGTCGGTTATCAAGGTGACGGGAATATCGTCCTTCATCAGCTCCCAGGCCGTCAGGCGGGCTCCCTGCAGGTACGGGCGGGTCTCATCGGCAATGACCGAGATGGTCTTCCCCTGATCGACCGCTCCGCGAATAACGCCAAGGGCCGTCCCCCAGACACCTCCGGTCGCGAGGGCTCCGGCATTGCAATGCGTCAGGACGTTCGAATGGTCTTCCAACAGTTCACCGCCGAACTTGGCGATGAGCCGCTGTGACTCGATGTCCTCATCGTGGATGGCTTTGGCATCGTCGAGCAGGATCTGCTTGATCTCGCTTACCGACTTCGCTTCAGCTTTGGCATTTTGAAACGTGCGCTTCATCCGATCGATCGCCCAGAAGAGGTTCACGGCCGTTGGACGTGTCGCTCCCAGAACGTCACATATATAGTCCAGATCATCCTCAAGATCAGCGACTGTAGTCCCGACAAATTGTTTAGCCCCCAGAGCTATGCCGTAAGCTGCGGATACCCCGATAGCGGGAGCTCCGCGAACAACCATGTCCTTGATGCCCGCGGCCACTTCGTTATATGTCCTGAGCGTCAGCCACTTTTCTTCGGTCGGAAGCAGGCGCTGGTCGAGCATTAGAACACCCTCGTCGCACCACTTGACGGGTATTATATTCAGATTCATAAATTTCTCTTTTGATCGCGAATATACAATTAAATCAAATCGAACGTGATGCTCAAAATCAGCGGCCCTGTGTAAGAATATCGGTGTGGAGAAGACCTATCTATCAGGAAGAATAACTGCAAAGACCGGTGATATAACATCGGAAAAAGTGGACGCAATAGTAAATGCAGCCAATTCATCCTTGCTCGGAGGCAGCGGAGTGGACGGGGCGATCCATTCTCGCGGCGGGCCCGCAATACTCGAAGAATGCAGAGAGATTCGGCGAACGGCCTACCCAGACGGGCTTCCCACCGGACGTGCGGTAATAACTACCGCCGGCGAGTTACCCTCGAAGTTTGTGATCCACACGGTCGGGCCCATCTTCGGCGAGAGCAGGGGCACTGATGCCGAGCTGCTGGCCGATTGCTATCGCAACTCGATCCGCCTCGCGGCCGAGCACTCACTTTCGTCGATAGCATTTCCCGCAATTTCGACGGGCGTTTACGGTTATCCGAAAGAGCTGGCTGCCGAAGTTTCATCACTCGCGATCGCCGCATCATTAGAGGAATTCGAAATTTCCGAAGTAAGGCTTGTTTATCATTCGGAAAACGACCTTCAGAGATTCATCGACAACTGCCGCTTTTAACTGATCCCGTGCCCTGTCTGCGATTGATAGCTCAGCCTGCATCGTTTATATTCGTCAGATACGTTTATACGTGACCGAACGCATTATGACGGAGGCCTCGACCGATATCTCAACTCAACAAGCACTGAGCCCACAAACAGAATCGAATTTCAGGATCGATTTCGAGTTAAAACGAAACTTGCCGCAGGAACTCCAGCCGCTGGATGCCATTTCCGCAAACTTTTTTTGGTCCTGGCGGCCGGAGGGTGCGGCGTTGTTCCGCGATCTCGACCCGGAACTCTGGGACCGGTGCGAACAGAATCCCAGGCTTTTGCTGGCTCGTATAGGTGATCTTCGACTCAGCCAAAAAGCGGCTGATCCCGAATATGTGCGGCGGCTCGATAGCTTTGCAGCCGAGAACGATGCTTACCTGTCAGCACGCGTTTCGTCTGACGATGCGCAAAAGATCGCATACTTTTGCGCCGAGTACGGTGTGCACAATTCCCTGCCGAATTATTCCGGAGGGCTCGGCATTCTGGCCGGTGATCACCTTAAATCGGCAAGCGACCTAAACCTGCCGCTGACAGCCGTTGGACTGCTGTACCGCTATGGCTACTTCCGCCAAAGGATATCGCACAGCGGCTGGCAAGAGGAGCATTATAATGACGTTTTTGATTCTGAACTCGCTCTAAAACCCGTATTAGATCACGACGGCGAACGCATCACGGTCACCGTTAAGATCCGCGGCCGGGTGGTTATCGCACAGGCCTGGCTCGCAAATATCGGCCGTATCCCGCTTTATTTGCTCGATACAAATGTCGCTGAGAATGACCCGGTCGACCGTTTGATCACGGGGCATCTTTACGGTGGCGATACGGAAACCCGGATCGTCCAGGAGAAAGTCCTCGGCCTCGGCGGTGTCCGCCTATTGCGGAAACTGGGTATCGGCCCGACAGTATTTCATCTTAACGAAGGCCACTCGGCCTTTCTGACCCTTGAACTGGCTCATGAGCTTTTGCAGGGCAATCCCGAGATGGATTTTGCCGACGCGGTCAAACAGGTTCGCAGCCAATGTGTTTTTACCACTCACACACCGGTCGCAGCCGGAAATGATAGTTTCGCCCCCGGTCTTCTGATCGAGTGTTTCAGTCGTGAGTATATTGACTCGCTCAAGCTTACAGATAAGGAATTTTTGGCTCTTGGCCGGGCGGATCTGACAGACGATTCCGAATTCTTCGGAATGACACCGCTGGCGATCAGAATGTGCCGTAAGGCCAACGGGGTTAGTGCCAAGCACGGAGAAGTTTCGCGGGCGTTATGGTTCAAGATGTTTCCTGAAAAAGACGACGCTGAGGCTGTACCGATCACATCGGTCACAAACGGTGTTCACGCCCCGACCTGGATCGCTCCCGTATTTCAAGACCTTTTTGAGAGATCTGTCGGCACCGGCTGGCGTGAGCTGGTCCGAAACAAAGATGAATGGCAGGCAGCGGTTTCGACGATCCCGGACAGCGATATATGGAATGCCCATTTGACGCTAAAGAGCCTGCTCGTTGCTTTTGTTCGCGAACGCACGAGTTCGGTCGAAACGGGCAGCCATCACACGATCAACGAACACAAGGTAACGGCGTCTTTGTTCGCCCCAAAGGTGCTTACGATCGGATTCGCTCGGCGGGTTGCTGCCTATAAGCGTTGGGACCTGTTATTTTCAGATCTGGACCGTCTGCTGCGGATGGTTGATGCGGAAAGGCCTGTGCAGTTTGTATTTGCCGGTAAGGCACATCCCCAGGACCGCACGGCCAAGACCATTCTGCAGGACCTTATGAGCATCAATCATGAATCCAATTGGCAGAAACGTGCCGTATTTCTACCGGATTATGATCAGGAGATCGCCCGGTATCTCGTCCAGGGCGTGGATGTATGGATGAATGTACCGCGGCGGCCCATGGAGGCCAGCGGTACGAGCGGAATGAAGGCAGCGATGAACGGTGTTCTCAATTTTTCTGTACTCGACGGCTGGTGGATCGAGGGTTATAACGGCGTTAACGGATTTGCGATCGGCGGTCTCGACGCAACCGCCCCCGACGATGTGATGGATGCCGTTGATGCTGGGGCACTCTATTCAGTTCTTGAGGACGAAATAATCCCTACTTACTACGCGGTCGGCACCTCGGGTTTGCCGGATGAATGGATCAGACGGATGAAAAATTCCATTGCGACCCTGACGCCAGAGTTTTCTAGCGACCGAATGGTTGGGGAATATCTTTCGCGGATCTATAAGGAAGCTTAGAATATGCGCGACATAACGTTCCGATGCGGCGTTATCAAACCAATAGAGTGCGTAAAGGAAGGCTTTGAGCTTATCAAGAGCGATTATTGGCTGCTCTTTGTTATATGGCTGGTCGGCGGTCTGATAAGTTCGGTCAGTCTGATGATCGCCGCCGGTGCGATGACCTGCGGGACCTTCTATTGTTACCTTCGAAAAGTAGATGGGAAACCGGTCAGCTTTGACGATCTTTGGAAAGGCATGCAGTGGTTTTTGCCCGGCCTGATAGTAATGCTCGTGATCGTGGTACCGGTGATCATCGTTTATGCGGTCATATATGTTCCGATCATGATCGCGGCGATCATGGGTTCGAAGCTGAGCTCGGACGAACTGCTGGGCCTGCTGATCGGAGCCTTGGTATTCGATCTAATACTCGTGGTCATAATGGTCTGTGTGCACACGCTTCTTATTTTCTCCTTTCCGTTGATCGTTGATCGGAATCTTGGAGCAATCAAGGCGATGACAACGAGTGCCCGGGCCGTGTTTGGCAACCTGGGCAGCGTTGCGGGATTGTTCGGGGTGAATTTCCTGCTGGCGCTAGCCGGCCAGTTGGCGTTTTGTATTGGAATATATTTCGTGATCCCGATAATTATTGCCGGGAATGTCGTAGCATATAGAAAGATCTTTCCGCGTGAGGATGCACAAATATTTGGACCTCCGCCGCCCGCGGCATATGCCGGAGGAATTAACTAGAAATGCCCGCAATAATTAAATACATTGAGTCGGCCGACGAACTCGAAACCATCTTTTCAGAATCATTCAGCCGGCCGTTGGTCTTATTGAAACATAGCAGCACGTGCGGGATCAGCGCTCACATACTCCACCAGCTTACGGGCGGAGTCGATCACGAGATAAATGTGATCGTGGTTCAGGACCAGCGTGCATTGTCGAACCTTATCGCTGACCGGACGGGACATCGACATCATTCACCGCAGATCTTTATACTTTCCGACGGAAAGCCGGTTTATCACGCAACGCATTACGGCATTAACTGTGATGTGGTGAACGGAAAGCTGTTCCCTCCTGCCCTCTCACCGGCCTCTGCTGCGGTTGAGATAGTCCTATGATCCAGCCAGTTCAGATAATCGAGGATTCAGACAGTCAGGTGTCTATCCAATGGTCGGATGACACTGAAACCTCTTTCACCGCCGCCCAGTTGCGCCGGTCATGTCCGTGCGCGGGCTGCGTCAACGAATGGACGGGCGAAAAAATTCTCAAGGATAACAATATCCCCGACGATCTCTCGTTTACATCCATCTCGATTGTTGGCCGCTATGCCTTAAGTTTTCACTTTTCTGACGGGCATGATACGGGTATCTTCAGCTTTCAGTATCTGAACAACCTTCCGCGAACTTAAAAACAGGTGACGGCCCGGCAACGAATCGGCTACAATTGACGTAATGCACGAACGCGATATTTTCGACGAACGCCAGGAAACCAAAACGGCCAGTTTTTCTTGCCCTAATTGCCGCGAACGGGCCGACTATGAGGTTCGCTGGTTAAAAAGAGTCAAGAAAAAGCAGGCACCACGAAATCTAAATGAGCATGACCGGGCTCAATATCAGAAATCCCGAGATTATATGGTCCGCGTCGACGATATGCTGATGTGCAAGAATATCCGATGTCGCAGGAGGTTCGAAATTCCCTCTGCACAATCGGTCGTCTTTTTATAATTTTCAAAAATCAAGGGGGAACTTCTTAATGATCAATGACAAGGAATTAGAATCTTCTGAAAACGAGCCTCTCGCAGACCCTAGCTTAAATGCAGAGCGAATGGAGGAGATCGACGACGTCCCGCAGGCTCCGGATGAGTTGCTTGAGCGGCTAAGAGAGAACAATGCGTCCTCGCCGGCCGATTCCGGCGGCGACGTAGATGCCGATTGGGAAGAGGTCAATACGACGGGTTCTGAAAGCGTATTTGGCCACAATCCGACGCCGGACCAATCCGACGTAGAGAAGAATGCCCACGCAATGGGAATCGATTTTCAGGATAACGAGCCACTCGACTTTGTCGAAAAGGTTGAGAAGCGCGATCGTAACAGGTTCGAGCTGGAAGAAGGTTCCAAAGCCGACGAAGAGACGATCTAGCAACAACGTATAAACGCAAAAAAGGGAGGCCGCGAGGCTCCCCTTTTTTTGCGTTAAATTAACCTGCCGTTAATAGATCGAGAATGTATATTCGATTTGTCGGCTTACCGTCTGGCCGACGCCGTCACGCTTTGCGGGCTCGAAACTTATCCTTCGTGCAGCCGCGATTGCCTGTTCGGTCAAACCGCTCGGCAGTCCCTTTACAGGTGCAATACTTCCGATCTGGCCAGAGGCTAGGAAAGTGACCCTAAGGATAACCGTACCCTGAATGTTGGCCTGACGAGCAGCGTCGGTATATCCAGGCCGCGGTTTCGAAATGATCTTCAGACCGGCGGTTACACCAACTTTCTTAGGCGGCGGCGGGGCAAGCGAGCCGTCTCCGTCCCCAGTTCCGCTGCCGTTTCCACTGCCTAATCCACTGCCATATCCCGATCCGGTTCCCGAGCCTGCACCGGTTCCACGTCCACTGCCCTGGCCGGTGCCTACACCGCTGCCCTGGCCGCCGCCTGTACCTGTGCCGTTAGAAAAATTGGCAAATCTGCCGTTAGGATCGCCCCACCGGTCAAATTTCTTTTCGAATGTCTTGTTACCCTCAGTCGAAGGAGGCGGCATTTTCAATTCAAAATCAGCTCGGTGAACCTTAGCGTCAGGCGGCCGGATCGGGTTTTTAGTCTGGTTCGCAAGATCGCCCTGAGTTACCTCTTCCTTTTCGTCACGGCCGCCACCACCGCCGCCGCCGGCTGACTTATCTTCCTTGATCTTTTTCTGCTCTTCCTCGACCGTCATTGGTTCGAGTTCTACAAGCAACGCATTAAAAATATCGTCGTTGATAGACGCGACATCCAAATCCTTACTGAAAAGATTATGTACAACGGCCACCATTAGGACAACAAGCATAAAGCCCGATGCTCCCAGCAATAGGACATTTCGCTGGCCGGTGTTCTTTTCCTCAATGACCGTTACATAGAAACCGCCTTCGGATGCATAAGCATTATGCTCATCTTCTAAAGAGATGTTCTTTCTATCGGCGTCCATTTCTTTTGTCTGAAAATACGGGCTTACCGCCGGTACAGCGACAGCGGCCGCTGATTTTTCAACAACCCGTTCTTTTTCCTCGGGGGCCTCTGGTTCGAACGCAGCGGGTTCTTCGATCACCGCACTTTCTTCGACTGGAGCGGCCTGCATAACAACGGGCTCGACAATCTCCGAAGGAACCGGTGCAGCAATAACTTCCTGAGTGATCGGGGCTGCGGGAGCAACCGGATTCAGTTCAAAAGTCTGCAGTGTTTGACCGCAATTAGGACAAAACCCAAACTTCTCGGCGAATCCCTCATCACACGAACTGCAATACTTTACAAGTTTTCCCATTTTCAGCCTCTTTTAATACTTCACTAAATCCCACACGCGATATAACAATAAACGGTCATATCACAATAATTTCAGAAGATCAGCGATTTGTGGATCATACTTCTGCGACGTGCCTGGTGTGCATATCGTTCATTTTGCATAGATGCTCCATCC
>JBGSXN010000048.1:0-11821 GCA_041751355.1 Pyrinomonadaceae bacterium | reverse complement strand
CCAGACGTGGAGGACGGGCATTCCGGCAATCGGGGATGACGGATCGTCAAGGGCAGAGGGGTTGACGATGTCGTTGGCGCCGATGACCCAGGCGATATCGGTGTTGGGGAAATCGTCGTTGACCTCTTCCATTTCGAAGACAATGTCGTAAGGGATATTCGCCTCGGCGAGAAGTACGTTCATATGGCCCGGCAGGCGGCCCGCGACCGGGTGGATAGCGAAACGGACCTCCGCACCTTTTTCCTTAAGTATCTTGACGACCTCGGCCAGCGAGTGCTGTGCCTGAGCGACTGCGAGGCCGTAGCCGGGGATGATGATGACCTTGCGGGCGTTCATGATCAGGTCCGCGGCGGCCGGAGCTTCAATCGAATGAACCTCGCCCTGAGGAGCAGATCCGGGCGCTGCGGCGGTACCGCTCTCGGTGCCAAACCCGCCGAGCATCACGCTGACAAACGAGCGGTTCATGCCGCGGCACATTATGTAGCTGAGGATCGCCCCCGATGAACCGACCAAGGCGCCCGTGATGATCAGCAGATCGTTCGAGAGCATAAAGCCAGCCGCGCTTGCCGCCCAGCCCGAGTAGCTGTTGAGCATCGAGACCACAACCGGCATGTCAGCCCCACCAATCGCCATCACAAAGTGAATGCCGAGGATGAATGTGATGATGGTCGCCGCCAGCAAAAACATTTGCCCATCCGTTCCCGGGGCCATGACGAACAGCACGCCAAGTGCGATCGTCGACGCCAGCATCAAAAGATTAATGATATGGCGGCCGGGAAGCAGAAGAGGCTTGCCAGACATCGTTCCCTGCAATTTTGCAAAAGCAATGATCGAGCCGGTAAATGTCACTGCGCCAATGCAGACGCCTATAAATATCTCAATCAGATGTACTGTGGCCTCATCCGGCGGCACATGCGTGTCGCCCAGATAAGTTCCGAAACCGACGAGCACAGCGGCAAGACCGACAAAGCTGTGAAGCATAGCCACAAGCTGAGGCATCGCTGTCATTTGTACTCGAGATGCGACAAAAGCGCCGATCAGAGCCCCGGGAATAAGCATCGCTCCAAGGGTGATATAACCGCTAGGCTGCATTGCCGCAACGGTAGCCCCGAGGGCTATCAGCATCCCGATGATCCCGTACCAATTACCCCGGCGGGCAGTTTCCTGCTTAGATAGGCCTCCGAGGCTCAAGATAAACAACGCACTCGCGGCGATGTATGCGATTGTGATGAGGCTGGTTTTCATCTGTAGTATCAGGAAATCGCGAGAAATGAAACAACATCATCCTCGATGAATTTTGAAATATATCCAATCTTTCGGCGGATCAACGCTTCGACCTTAGAAACGATCACAAAATCATTTTCGACCGCAAAGCTCCAGACCGTAGGATCACTTGACGATTTCAATCCGACATTTCTCACATGCGTTGAATCCGGAAACATCTGCCAAGTTCTTTGCCAGTCGGTCGGAAAGATTCTCATCGAACAGCAGCTTCATGCGGCGATCGGCACTTCCATCAGCCTACGTTCGCGGTCGGCGGCGAATGCTATGCAAGCCTTTAGGTCGTCTTTGGTGAGATCCGGGAAATCGTCAAGAATCTCCTCTTCCGTCATTTCCGAGGCAAGATACTCAAGAACTTCGTAAACCGTTATCCGAAGTCCTCGCACGCAGGGTTTTCCGCCTCGTTTGTCAGCTTCGATCGTTATGTAATCTCTATAGTTCATATCCGAATATCTTATTTTCTGAACATCGCCAACATTCGATTTGTCACCAAAAAGCCACCGACGATGTTAATGGTTGCGATCAGCACTGCAACTGCGCCGAGGATCGTGGTGAGGTTTAATTCGCCCGAGAGCTGGAGCATTCCGCCTACGAGAATGATGCCGCTGATCGCGTTGGTTACGCTCATCAGCGGTGTGTGCAGCGCGGGTTTGACGTTCCAAACGACCTGAAAGCCGACGAAAACCGCGAGCATAAACACCGTGAAATGCGATAGTTTGTTATCGGGGACCGCGTATCCGATCAGCAGCAGAACGACGCCGATTGCAACCAGGGTAAGTGGGTTTATTCCCGCCCCTTCTTCATGTCCGGGAGCCTGTTTCAACGCTACGCTTGCTGCAGCACTTTTTGTTGGCACGCCAGGCTCGGGTGGGGCCGGCGGCGACGGCGGCGGCCACATCATTTTACCCTCGTGAAGCACGATGGCACCACGTATAACCTCATTTTCAAGATCGACCTGTAAATTACCGTCATCACCCTGCAGTTCTTCCAAAAGTGCGGTCACGGTCGAACCGTAAAGCTGACTGGACATACTCGCCATCCGGGAAGGAAGGTCGGTATAGCCGATGATCGTGACCCCCTTGTGGTGAGCGACTTCGCCGGGGACCGTAAGCACGCAGTTCCCGCCCTGTTCGGCTGCAAGGTCGACGATGACAGAGCCGGGTTTCATCGATTCGACCATTCCCTGGGTTATTAGCTTAGGTGCGGGTTTGCCAGGTATAAGTGCGGTGGTGACGATAATGTCTACCTGCATGGCCTGCTGTGCGAAAAGAGCCATTTCGGCCTTAAGGAAGTCGTCGGACATCTGCTTTGCATACCCGCCTTTGCCCTCGCCTTCTTCCTTCACATTGAGCTCGAGAAATTCGGCGCCCATGCTGGCGACCTGTTCCTTGGTAGCCGATCGCGGATCAAATGCTCGAACGATAGCACCTAGTCCGCGTGCGGCACCGATGGCTGACAGCCCGGCAACTCCGGCCCCGATCACAAGTACCTTTGCGGGATCGATACGCCCGGCAGCAGTGATCTGGCCGGTAAAGAACCGCGGGAAGTTGTTGGCGGCCTCAATGATAGCCCGATAACCGGCAATGTTGGCCATGGCCGAGAGCGTGTCCATTTTTTGAGCACGAGTTATTCGCGGGACGCTGTCCATCGCAAAGATGGTGGCCTTCTTTTTTGCCAGCCGGTCAACGATCTCGCGGTTTTGTCCGGGCCACACGAAGCCGACCAGCCATCCACCGTCTCTTAAAAGTTCGGCTTCATCGGCTTCGGGCGGGCGGACCTTCATGATCACGTCTGATGTTGCCCAGAGGTGAGCGGCATCTTCGACCACCTCTGCACCAGCTTCGCGATATTCGCTGTCGATACAGTTTATGCCGTGCCCTGCGTGCGATTCGATCGCGATTTCGAAGCCTAGTTTTTTTAGTTTTAGGATGGTCTGCGGCGTGGCCGCTACCCGTTTTTCGCCAGGATGAATCTCTTTTGGAATGCCGATCCTTGTCATATTGTTTGACTGAAGGGAAATGCGACAGCGGGCTGGCCCACCTTAAAGGAATTCTAATAAATCTAAAGGTATCAGACAAATAGCATAATAATATTGCTCAGCCCGGCAAGGAGGTGACGGGCGTCACAATCGAGGCGTTGTCGTGAACTACAACTTTTTGATCGCGATCAGGATCAGCGGTTCGTCACCCATGATCTTGTTGTACGAAACCCAGTATCCGGCCTTGGGATATCTTTCCATCCTAAATATGCCACCATCCGGTTTTACCTGGGCATCACTGCCAAATATGGCTTTCGGCGCCGGAGCTTCAGACAGCTTACCGGTATAGGTCACGGTCATCGCGTTGACCTTCTTAGCGGCATCGTAATAGATCTGAGCAGTTTCGTCGTTAGAGAAAACGTACGAATCCTGTTCGTCAGATTTATCCTTAGGCGAGCCAAGCTTTGACCTGGCTTCGTCCATCGACATGCCAATAGTCACGCCCTTGTAAGAGCTAAACAGAGGTTTTTCGTTATCTTGAGCGATAAGGTTCCCACTCGCAACGAACGCGAAAGTGAGCAAAACGGTGACTACGGATTTGGTTTTCCTGGTAATGATCATTTCTTGACCTCCTTAAGTGAACCGGACAAATGGCGGAATGATGATCCCGGTTACTCCCGTGATCACGGGCTAGCGTCCGGCATTTTCAACCTTCACGCTGAGTGTGAGAGCTAAATTGTTGTGAAGGGAACTTTCTGCGCGGAATTATATACCCATTAGCGAGTCGGTGCAATCGATTGTCGGTTTAGTATGCTGGCGGGAGCTGCAATTCGGCTCGCAAGGAGAGACTTGGAGGCAGGCCTCAAAAAGAGCGTTATGCTATCGAAAAACGTCTTTGAAATAAGTGGGAGCCTATTTGATAGACACGGTCAGTCTGTATTTAGCGTTTCCGCGCGTTCCGCCGACGATGATCTTATAATCGCCATCGAAAGGCAGGATGTTAGTGACCTGGCGTGCGTCATCCTCTTCACCGGCGTCCTGAAGATATTCGCCATCGGGGCCCTGCACCTGAAAAACAGCGTTATCCTCGCCGGATGTTATTCGTATGGACATCGTCTGCTCGGCTCTCGCTCCGACGATATAAGTGTCACGATCGCCTCGCAGCACTGTGCCCGAGAGCGTGGCCGAACTCTTGCCCTTAACAAACTTAACGCGCTTGGTGACGCCGTCCGCAGAAGTTAGCGAAGCGAAACTCAAAATTAATAATGTCAGAACCGCTGAAATAAACATTCTGCTTTTCATATTTCTCCTTAAGCTGTTCCCGCGGCTGCGTCTGTCTCGGGCCGCCAACGCAGTACTGGCTTTCTCGCGGCCGATGCCTCATCAAGCCGACCGATGCGGGTCGAATGAGGCGCGTTTATGACGAGGTCGGGATTTTCCTGCGCCTCGCGGTCGATGTCTATCATAGCTTCAACAAATGCATCGAGATCGGCACGGCCAACCGACTCAGTCGGCTCGATCAGCATCGCTCCCTCGACAACCAGCGGGAAGTATATCGTCGGAGGATGAAACCCGTAATCGATCAGGCGTTTGGCGATATCGAGGGTAACGACTCCCTTTTTCGATTGCTTCTTATGCGAAAAGATCGCTTCGTGCATACAGTCGGAATCGTATGGCCGGTCAAATGTCCCCACAAGTTTCTCAGAGACGTAACGCGCATTTAGAACAGCCGTCTCGGTCGCCTCTTTCAAACCGTCATGGCCGTGCGTATAGATATACGACAGGGCTCGGACCATCATGCCAAAGTTACCAAAGAAGGCCTTTACGCGGCCGATCGAGGCGGGATAATCGGAGTTCAAACGGTAACCGTCGCCGTTCTTTTCAATTCGCGGCACCGGAAGAAACTGAGCAAGATCGGCCGAGCAGAGGCAAGGCCCGCAGCCTGGCCCGCCGCCACCGTGGGGAGTTGAAAATGTCTTGTGAAGATTTAGGTGAATCACGTCGACACCCATATCGCCGGGCCGGGCAATGCCGACCAGTGCATTCATATTCGCTCCGTCCATATAGACGAGGCCGCCGGCAGCATGAATCGTGTCGCAGATCTCACGGATATTAGTCTCAAAGATGCCGACCGTATTAGGGTTGGTAAGCATTAGGCCTGCAACGCCGCCCTGATCACAGAGTTCGCGTAAGTGATTCATATCCGTGAGGCCTCCGGCATTCGACCGGATCGTTTTGACCGTAAATCCCGACATCGCGGCCGATGCAGGGTTGGTCCCATGAGCTGAATCGGGTATCAGCATCACACGCCTGTTCTTGGATTCTGCTCCATCGCGCTGATCCAGAAATGCTCGGATCAGCATCACGCCGGTCATCTCACCCTGGGCTCCGGCAGCCGGCTGAAGAGAGATACCGGGCAGCCCGGTTATCTCACACAGATCTTCCTGCAGGCGATAGATCAATTCGAGTGCTCCCTGCGATTCTTCCTCGGGCGAGAGCGGGTGGAGGTTAGCGAATCCGCTGATACGAGCGACCTTCTCATTAAGCCGCGAATTGTACTTCATCGTGCAGGACCCGAGCGGATACATCCCGAGATCGATCGAATAATTCCAGGTCGATATGCGGGTAAAGTGACGCACAACATCGACCTCTGAAACTTCCGGTACGCCGTCGAGGTCGTCATCGCGGAGCAAATCGCCGGGGATTATCGACGCAATGTCAGTGGGATCTACGTCCAGCTTTGGCAATCGATAGCCGACTCGGCCGGTTTGGGACCGCTCGAATATCAGTGCCTCATTTTGTGAAGGGTGTTGGGTGACTTTCTTAATGCTCATAAAACTTATGCTTTTGGCAATCCTTTTCTCGCGACCGATTCGACCACATTGCAAAATCGGTCGAGTTCCCAGAGGGTCGTATAAACGTTCGGGGTGATTCGGATGCCCGTAAATTCGTCATGGACGATGGGTGTCGTAAATATCTTGTGTTTAGACATCAGATAGGCGCCCAGAGCGACCGGATCGATGCCATCCATCTTGAAATTGGCTATAGCACAGGACTGTTTTGGATCGAAAGATGTATTAAATCCGACCTTTGGAATGTCCTTGAGACGGTTCATCCAATATCGCGACAAATATCTCAGTCTTTCCTCTTTTCGTTTGCCGCCGATGGCGTTGTGAAATAACACTGCCTCGCCGATCGCGAGCCGCATAGCGGCCGAATGCGTACCGATCTCCTCAAACTTACGGATGTCGTTCCTGTTTTTATCTTCCGAAGCCATCAATGCCCAGACCTTTGGTATCTTGTCTTTCTTAACGTATAGCAGGCCTGTGCCCTTTGGTGCATACAGCCATTTGTGCAGCGATGTGCCGTAATAATCGCAACCGAGATCGTCCCGTTTAAAATCGAATTGCGCGAACGAGTGGGCACCGTCCACGATGGTCTCGATGCCCCGTGCTCGCGCCATCTCGCAAACACGTTTCACCGGCGTGATCTGCCCCGTGATGTTGATCTGATGCGAGATCAGGATCAGCTTCGTCCGCGGCGTAATGGCTCGCTCATATGCGGCCGATATGTCGTTTATATCCTCTGGAGCGACCGGGATTTTGATCAGGTTCAGTTTTAACCCTTCACGCAGTTCGCGTTGCCGTAATGTTGTGAGCATCCGCGGATAATCCTGTGTTGTCGTGAGGATCTCGTCGCCGGACTTCAGATCCAAGCCCATCAACAGGATTTCCAGCGATTCGCTGGCATTTCGCGTGATGGCGATCTCTTCGGGTGAACAGCCGAAAACTTCGGCGAGGCCTGTTCTTACCGTCTCCGACTGTGGCTCGAGTATCTGCCACATCGTGTAGGCGGTGGCGTCTTCCTGTTGCCAAGTGTAACGAACAAAAGCCTCGGTCACGATCCGCGGGCTTGGACTAACGCCGCCGTTGTTGAGATTTATGATCCCGCGAGTGACCGAGAACGATTGCTGTATCGCTGCCCAGTAATCTTCGTTGCCTGCAACTTCCATCGGCGAAAGATGCTCGACAGATTTACCCGCCGCTACTACACTCTTAAAGAGCGAAGCAACCGTGGCAGATGACAACACAGCGAGGCCAAGCCCCTTGCCGGCGGAAGCGATAAAACGTCTTCGATCAATGTCGTTCCGGATCCCAAACATTCGTACCCTTGTTTGAATCTTAGCTGATAGCTATGAACTAACAGCTTTTAGCTATTCTTAAAATCGATCTTTAGCTTAACGCCTCGATTAGAAGATCAATGTTTTTTCGAGACATTGTTTCAGTTACACAGACCAAAATTTCGTTGTCGCGGCCGGAATAATATTTCGAAAGAGCAAGGCCGCCGATAATTCCTTCTTGGCGAACCGTTTCGAGAATCTCGTTTGCCGGTTTCGGCCCGCGGACGACGAACTCATTGAACGTCGGCGCCGAGAAGGGAATTGAGAACCCTTCGATCTCGCCGATCTTTTTTTTCGCGTAGGCCGCTTTCTGTGCATTCTGCGTCGCAACTTCCTGAAGGCCCTGCTTACCCATCGTTTCCATATAGATAGTGGCGGCGAGGGCGATGAGGCCCTGGTTTGTGCAAATATTCGACGTCGCCTTTTCTCGCCTGATATGCTGTTCGCGAGTAGAGAGAGTCAAAACAAAACCGCGATTGCCGTTTTTGTCGTAAGCGACTCCGGCGAGACGTCCCGGCATCTGGCGAACAAATTTTTCCTGTGTTGCGAACAGTCCAACGTGCGGTCCGCCGAACCCCATCGGCACGCCCCACGACTGGCCTTCGCCAACAACGATATCCGCACCGCAGGCACCGGGCGGCCTCAGCAGCCCGAACGAGATCGCCTCGGTCACCACGACGACGAACAATGCTCCGACCGCGTGAGCGGCGTCAGCCAGCGACTGGAGGTCCTCGATACAACCGAAAAAGTTAGGCGATTGAACGACCAGCGCCGCGGTCTTATCGTCAAGAGCATCCAGGCCCGCGACTCGGCCGGTATTCTCGTCAAACTCGACGGTTAAGATCTCGGTATCGCCATGCTGAGCATACGTTTTCGCCACTTCACGGTATTCGGGATGCACGCTGGACGCGACGACTATCTTGTCTCGCCGAGTTACACGCTGGGCCATCAGGTACGCCTCGGCCATGGCTGTCGAGCCGTCGTACATCGACGCATTAGCGACCTCCATTCCGGTTAGCTGGCAGACCAGAGTTTGGAATTCAAAAATATACTGCAGCGTTCCCTGCGAGATCTCGGGCTGATAGGGCGTGTAGGAAGTGAAAAATTCAGACCGCTGGATAAGATGATCGACGATGGTCGGTGAAAAATGCGAATAAACGCCCGCACCGAGAAATGAGGGTTTTACCGAGCCTGTGTTATGGGCCGCCATTTTTTCCATAGCGGCAATGACCTCGCTCTCGGCAAGCGGTTCGGTGATATTGAGCTGCCGATTTAGCTGGACGTCGTTAGGGATTGACCGAAAAAGCTGAGCTGCGTTCGCAAGCCCGACTTCTGCGAGCATTTCCTCGCGTTCCTCGGGCGAATTTGGTATGTATCTCATTAAGGTAAGTAACGATAAAAATGTTAGAACTACGAATTTAAGATGATATCAAAATAAGTTTTTGAATTCGAAAACGGCCCCGCAAGCCGCATCAACTGCGTCCCGGTACTGGATCGACGCCACCGAGCTTTTCGGTGCATCTGTAATACCTAAAAAAAGGACCCGGAGTTTTCCCCGGATCCTTATCATATTAAAAACATCGCTGGCACATTGAATGTGATTCCGATCACTGCTTATAGGAACTACGAAGATGCAGCTAAATATTCTTCGTATTCGACCGAAGAGAGCAGTTTGTCGGCCTCGTTCGGATTGTCCATCTTTATCTTGATGATCCAACCTGCTGAATAAGGGTCATTATTTACTGACTCGGGCGTGTCGTTAAGGCCGTCGTTTACTTCCAGGATCTCTCCGGCGATCGGCGTAAAGATTTCAGATACAGCCTTTACGGATTCAACGGACCCAAATGCCTCATGGGTCGAAAATTTATCGCCGACTCGCGGCATGTCGATATACACTACGTCGCCGAGCGAATGCTGGGCGTAGTCTGTGATCCCGATAGAAGCGATGTCGCCGTCGACCGCAACCCATTCGTGATCTTTGCTGTAACGTAAGTTCTCAGGAATATTTGCCATAAACTTGGTAGAAATACCTCTATATTATTTGACTTCAAATGCTATTTTTGACGCTTGTAAAAGGGAGTGGATACGATCTGTGCTCTTAAATGCTTGCCCCTAACATCAATTTTAATTTCTTGCCCCACATTTGCAAACTCAGGGGGCACAAACGCGAGCCCGATATTCTTTTTTAGGTAAGGTGCCGGGCTGCCGCTTGAAACTACACCGACCTTTTTGTCATCGACATAGACATCGCAGCCATCGCGAGCGATGCCGGGCTCAATCATTTCAAACCCGGCAAGCTTTCGTTGCAGGCCGGCTTCTTTCTGCCGAACGAGAGCATCTGAGCCGATAAACGGGCCCTTTTGCAGCTTGACGATCCAGCCGAGGCCGGCCTCGAGCGGGGTGATATCGTCGTCCAATTCGTGTCCGTAGAGAGACATTGCCGATTCAAGCCGCAAGGTGTTGCGTGCGGCGAGTCCGCAGGGAAGTATTCCGCCATCGGAGCCGTAATTCCCGGTTTCGAGGATCTTGTTCCAAAGCTGTTCCGCCCGATCGGCAGCGGCATAGATCTCAAATCCGTCTTCGCCGGTATAACCTGTGCGCGAAATTATCGCGTCCACGCCGTCGAACTGTCCTTCCTCGAAATGGTAGTACTTGATCTCTGAGACCTGCGTATCAGTAAGGTCCTGAACGATCCCGACGGCGTCCGGCCCCTGGACCGCGATCTGACAGTAATCCGCACTCGCGTTCCTCAATTCCAAATCGTCGTCATCAAGCTTATGCGATGAGATCCACGCCCAGTCTTTATTCGTCGTGCCGGCATTGACGACCAAAAGCAGGCGGTCCTCGGCGAAACGATACACCAAAAGGTCGTCGACAACCCCGCCTGTCTCATTTGTTAATGCCGAATAGTGGGCTTGACCGTCAATGAGTTTGGTGACGTCGTTTGTTGTCAGCCGATCGACGAGTGATATTGCGCCCGGCCCTTCGACCCATATTTCGCCCATGTGCGATACGTCGAACAGACCGGCAGACGTCCGGGTTGCCATATGCTCGCCGATTACACCAGCAGTGTACTGGACCGGCATGTCCCAACCGCCGAAATCGACCATTCGCCCTCCGAGTTCCCGGTGTGCAGCGTTCAGCGGAGTTCGTTTCAGATTATCTTCAGCCATAAAGTTGAAGTGTAGATTAGGACATTCGACGGCGACAAGTTTCCAGACGCAAAAAGCCTCGATTAAGGAGGCTTTTTCTTTACTGATGGGGATTTAAAGGAAACTGCGTTATTTGACCTGAAGGTTTCAGGTCCGCTTTCCGCCTTTTTTCGGCGGTTCGGGCGGCAGTCGAACGATGGACGCAATTATATCTGAGCATAATTCCAGGGCGCCGAGGATCGAACCCTTTTCTGAATTATCGGTCGTGGCATCGAGTTCTGATTTAAGGGCCGGGGTATATCGTTCGGCTGCAGCGGCGAGATTGCGAACGGCTTTCGGAAACAGAGTCGCAAAGCTTGAACGCTCTTTTTTCTTCGCATCTGGATCGGGCAGGATGGCCGACTCAGGCCGCTCTGCAAGGCTGTCGATATCATCAACGGCCTTTTGAAGGAGCCGTCGAATATCGAGGAGTAACTGAGCCCTGGTCCCTTGCGGGAGATCGCCCCAATCACCCTTGGCCTTTACCTTTGGAGCAGACACATTCATGTTGAGCACATGAAAACGACGATCGATTGCCTGAGTGAGCACGTCAATGCGGCGGTCGATCTCCTGGGCGTCGCGAATGAGTTCGACCTCTTCGGCAGTAAGGAAGTCCCGCTGGGCCGACACCGACGCAGAAAAGAAGAGTGTTATCGAAATGAGAATGGAAACAACTATGATAGGGAATTTCATTGATTAGGACGACTTTGAGGTCGCAGAACGGTTTCTCCAAACAAGGGTTCGGTCGCTTTCGTCCGCGCGTCTCTAATACGGATAACCAGCGTTCGGACATATTCTTCGTACCGGATCGGAAGCTCACGGCGGATGGACTCGAGTCGGGGCATAAACTTTCGCAGGCCAATCTCAAATCGTTTGAAATTATCAAGGACCTTGCCACGTCCCGTATTCCTTTTATTCAGGTAATCGAGACTATTCTCCATGAGGGCGTGAAAAGCCCCGAGTTCTCGATACATCGCGTCATAGTTTTGATTTGCAAGAGCATTCTCGGCTCCTGCGGCACGCGAGTCCATCAATTTCAGGGCAAGCTTGGTGCGATCGCCGACATCCTTGGCTTTGTCCAGACTTTCCTGCTCGGCTTTCGACATAACACTGATGGGCGGCGGCGCCGTTTCAACCGACTCAGGCTGGGCCGCGACCGAAAGTGGGATCGCGAACATAATTAACACCGCC
>JBGSXN010000047.1:0-11058 GCA_041751355.1 Pyrinomonadaceae bacterium | reverse complement strand
AAAATACCTGGCGGAAAATATCTCGTATTCCGTCGACGGATCAATGCAGAGCGGAATGGAATTGTACTTTGAGCTGGCTGCCCGGAACGGACTGATCGATGCCAACAAACCTCTAAAATTCACCTGACGATCGTTGGCTTGCGGATTGTGGTAGAGTATGAAAAATTAACCACCTAGCGACGGACCGATTATGAAGAGATGTTCAAGATGTGATCAGACCTATGTCGACGACAGTTTGAATTTCTGCCTGGCTGACGGCGCACCTTTAGTTTCAATTGACAGCGAACCCACGGTCGTTATCCCGCGTCCGGCCGCCCGAAAAAAACGGACTTTTCTATTATGGCTGGCCCTTGCCGTCGCCGGTATAATGATCGGCGTGGTCATCGTCGCCGCGGGCTTGATCTACAAATATTCCGGCGGTACCGAAGTATCGATAAGCCAAAATCAGAACTCTTCAAATCGACGTTCCGTTCCGGCCCGAACACCGACGCTGACTCCGTCCCCCTCGCCAACAATGGCAAGTGACGAGTCTGACGAGAGTGACGACGGCGACCCGACGCCTGTACCTGGCAATTCGGACGAGGTCACGCCGATCGGCTGGGAAACAACGGCCGGCGGTTTTAAGGGTGAGACCGGCCGAACCTACACTTTTGAGTGTCCGTCCGGCGGTTCAAAACACGCGGTATATGGGAACGATACTTACACCGATTTTTCGTCTATTTGTACGGCGGCGGTCCACGTGGGCGTCATAAACCTGGAAAGCGGCGGCGTTGTGACCATCGAATATAGGCCCGGCAGGGCCATCTACGGCAGCACGGTCCGCAATGATGTGAAATCAAACACCGCGGGCGAATATTCCAGAAGTTTCGTTATTCGAAAAGATAGCTCTCCGGCCAACTAGCACGAGCCGCTTATGCTGCCCAACTCGTGACCCACGCGGCAAAGCTTAACCACACGTTTGTTGCCATCATAATAAGACGCACGGGGTACGAGGCTATCAATATGATCGAGCCGATGAGGAAGACTCGGTTGAGCTTACGATTTCGCCAGGTGTCATAGATCAAAAGGCCAACGATCATGACGGTCGGAGCACCGAAAAAGAACAGCGGCCCCGTCGCCTGCAGTGATTCGATCGGTATCCGGGCGATAGCGGGCGGAATAAAATTGATCACTGTCAGGAGCATCAGGCGTTTGTGATGAGCAGGCCGCGTACGATAATAGATTGCGGCCCCGAACAGTACGGCAAACATCACAAGATCCGTCATTGGGACGATCATGAAGGATAGCGGTGGAATGTCCGGTGGAGTTGATGCAGATCCTAAAGCCGCCGCCGCAGCGGTGAAAAACCCGACAACCAGGACGACGATCGCAAGCGCGATACCGAGCATACCGGCCCGCATGTGTACACGTGCCCTCTTTGACCGGATCAGCCAAACCTGTGCGATGAAGTAAAAGACCCACGCCGTCATCACGAGCCCGTGAACGTGCACAAGCAGCGATGGCACAGGCGGCGTGCCAAAAAACGCCTTCAGGTAATAAGTACGGGCAAATCCGATCAGTATGATGATAGGAAAAAGTAACGCCACCGCCGCAAACAGCCGGCGATCCGATTGCCGCCAATCAAAAAGTTCGTTCGTTGCCATTATCTCCTCTTATTTTCTTAAAATGCCTCAAGCTATTCGCCCCGAATCAGAACTCAGAGTGCCGGATCTCGCGCTCGAAGGATAATCACTGTGCTAGACAGCCTATGAGTTCAAAATCGAGCCTCGCTGAATTTTCCCCAGGCAATGTGGTGTTTGCGGGCAAAAGTATATCATGGAATTTAGCTCGATTCTTGCCATCAGACCCTTCTGAAGTACTTGACAGTTCGACTATCGGAAACGTATATTCGGAAGTTCGGTTTACCGGGATCAAGGGGTTGTGATCCGCAAGACGGATTTCATCCCGGCCCACGCCAATTGACCCAAACAAGCCGCCCTAGCTCAGTTGGTAGAGCATTCGATTCGTAATCGAAAGGTCGTCGGTTCGACTCCGATGGGCGGCTCCATTAAAATCAGCAACTTTGAGGAAAAGAGATTTGGAGGCTGTCGGAAAGTCAGAATACAGCCTCAGCGAACTCTGCGAATCCCTCCGCGATCTCCGCGTTAAATGTCTGTAAACGCAGAGATCACAGAGTTTACGCAGAGACCGCAGAGAGGCTTTAACGCCGATTGCTTGGATACCTCGTATTGATTTTCGACTTTGTAGACATCCTCTTTTTTCTTCTTCGAGGGAGTGCGCGTTGAGAGGCAAGGTTTACGGAAGAGTGAATCCGCCAAGGTAGCAATGAGATCCAAAAATCCCGCTGATGACTATTCCATCTCGCTCTCGTCTATGTCGAAGTTGGCGTATACCTTTTGGACGTCGTCGTTGTCGTCGAGGGCGTCGTAGAGTTTTAGCATTGTCTTAGCGTCGCCGCCTTCGAGCTTGATGTAGTTTTGGGGGATCATCGAGATCTCGGCGGCCTGGGGTTCGACACCGGCGGATTTCATAGCTTCGTGGACAGCTTCGAAGCTGTCCGGCGCGGTGAATATCTCAAAAACTTCGCCCTCGTCCTGCATGTCGTCGGCACCGGCCTCGATGGCAATTTCGAAAAGTTCCTCTTCGCTTTTTGCCGCTTTATCGACAACGATGTAGCCCTTTTTGTCGAACATCCAGGCTACGGAACCGGATTCACCCATATTGCCGCCGTTCTTCGAAAAAATGTGCCGGATCTCGGCCACAGTGCGATTGCGGTTGTCAGTCATTGTCTCGACCAGGACGGCGACTCCGTTCGGGCCATATCCCTCGTAGGTTATCTCGTCGTAAGCCACCCCCTCGAGCTGGCCGGTGCCGCGTTTGATCGCCCTGTCGATCGTGTCGTTCGGCATGTTGACGGCCTTGGCGTCGGTGACGGCTTTACGAAGACGTGCGTTGGAATCGACATCGCCGCTGCCGCCGGTTCGGGCAGCGACCGTTATTTCCTTGATCATCTTTGTAAAGATCTTGCCGCGCTTGGCGTCCGTCGCGCCCTTCTTGTGCTTAATTGTGTGCCACTTCGAGTGTCCTGACATTCTTAGTTAATGATTCCTTAATGGTGTTTGGAAGTGGTCGTATTGGCGGGAAACACTTCTCCGCCGATGATAGTTCCACTCTTACTTATAGAAACTGAAAATATATCACGCCGGATTTTGGTGTGTAAAATGCACGCTTATTGACCCCACTGCACCTCTCGCATCTCGCCTTCTTCGCGGATGACGTTGTGGATCAGATCGCACAGCCGCCCGCGGACAGCCGAATCCTTTGAACCGAATATATTCCATGAACGCAGCTTGTCGATGGTAATTCGCCATTCGGCATGATTCTCACCGACCGACGAGTGAACGATCTCATAACCGAGCCTGAATTTTTCGCCCTCTGCACTTGCCACGTTCGACCAGCCCGATTCGTCCTGAACCGGTTCGGAAAACGTGAATTCGTCATTCCGGCACTCGGCGATCAGCCACAGGGCGAGATCTTTGCCCAGCAATCGGTCGCCGCTTTCCGCCTGTTTCGAAACCCCGGTTTCGAAACGTCCTGTCACGAAAGTTATTTGCTTTTTCATTTTATCGCTTTATTCAAATCGCTTGCGGAAACGCCGATGATCTTTAATCGTTTCGTTTTTGATGTCTGTCCGCGGACTATGACAATATCTGCTTTCGACACGCCAAAGGTTTTCGAAAACAACCTGACGAGCTCGGCATTAGCCGCACCGTCGACGGGCGGAGACGCGATGCGCACTTTCAATGCTCCGGAGTGATCGCCGACAAGCTCAGTCCTCGACGCACGGGGCACCACGCGGACTTCAAACTCGATCGCTCCATTTTTCTCGACGATTTCCATTCTGGCCCGGTGGGTCTTTTAGTTACGAACGAAAACATTCAAAACGATCGATTGCAAAAACCAGATAAGCACGAGCACCAGCATTGCCGATATATCGAACATCCCTATCGGCGGTATCAGCCTCTGGACCGGCAGCATGATCGGATCGGTCACTCGTTTTACAAGCCCCAGAAATGTCGTGCGTGTAAAAACGAACCATGAAGCGAGAAAACGGATAAAGATTAAAAGAACCAGTACGCTGAGCAGCCCGTAGAGAACAAAGCCAACCACGACCATCGGACGGCCCGTTATCACGCCGGCCGTCAGGCCGTCGATCACAAAAAAGGTATTGCTTATGATCTGCGATAAGAAATAGGTCAGTACAAAGCCGACAAATATAGTCAGCAGCGGTGCAAGACGGGTATCGACCTTATACATCGCAAAAAACCTGGCGGCCGGGTAAACCCATCTTTCTGTTGCCTTTCTGACCTTAAACCCGAATCGGCCGATCTTTCCAAAGGGATTCGGGTCCGAGTAGTTAAAGATCAACCGCAGCAAAAGCATGCCGAGAAACACGCCAAACAGCGACCAGACAATGAGGAAAAATATCGGATAAACTAAAGCAGAAAGCATAAATGAACATATTTTGCCGCAGATTTACGCAGATAGCGCCGATCAGGTTCGTTTTCTTTTCCTATTCTGCGTCCTCAGCGTTTATCTGCGGCTAAAACTTCGTGTCCCTTTGTCCAAAGATCGCCGTTCCGATTCGCACCACCGTAGCACCTTCTTCTATCGCCGCTTCAAAATCGTTGCTCATTCCCATCGATAGCTCGCCGGTGCCGCTGCCGAATGCGCCGTCGGCCAGCAATTTGTCCCTGATCTCGCGAAGCCGTCTAAAATACGGACGAGTGCCTTCCGGGTCTTCGGAAAACGGCGGAAGTACCATCAGCCCGTCAAACCGCAGGCAAACACAGTGTTTGAGAATCTGGACGAGTTCGTGCAGCTCGCCCTCGGCGATGCCGGTCTTGGTCGCCTCTCCCGCGAGGTCCACCTCGACAAATACCGGCAGCTCAGACCGCCCGTCTTCAATGCAGATCCGCTCCAGACGCTTGGCCAGATCGACCGAATCGAGCGATTCGATCACATCAAAAAGCTGCACAGCCTTGCGAGCCTTGTTCGACTGCAGGTGACCGATCAGCCGCCATTCGGCCGCGTCACGGCCAAGTTCCTCGATCTTAGTCTCGGCCTCCTGCACCTTGTTTTCGGCAAAGATCTCGATTCCGGTCGAGATCGCCTGTCTGATAGCCGTTACCGAATGTGTCTTGCTCACGGCCACAAGCTTTATCTCGTCAGGGTCTCGCCCGGCCCGACTCGCAGCCTGCTCGATCCGCTCCCTGACAGCCTGCAAATTCACTTCAAACCCGCTCTGCATACCGTTCAATATACCAAATTCCCGCGCCCTATCTTGAATTTACCCCCGCTAATTCGTATTATCGATAGTTCGCTGCAAACGCGGACGTGGCGGAACTGGTAGACGCGCAGGTCTCAGAAGCCTGTTCCCGCGAGGGAGTGGAAGTTCGATTCTTCTCGTCCGCACCATTTTTTGCGTTTTAGAAGGCTGTTCGGAAGCAATTTCGGACAGCTTTGTTTATTGAAGTTCGTTCTGTGCCGGGAACGCGGGCGTCCTCGCCTGCAAGCGTCCCCAAGGACGCGTGCTGAATATTACGGCCTGAAATAGACTTAATCCGAATCCGATAATTAAACCTCCAATAACTCCGCCGATTATCAGCCCGAAAATCAATCCGGTTATTGCGGCCAACAAATAAGCTTTGCTTCCAAAAAATAATGCAGAAGTATCAAAATGATGTGCCGCAACAGCAAACGTGGCCATATAATCCCGCTACTAATAGCTCCAACAACTATACCGAGTAAGATCTTCAAGGTCTTTACCTGGTTTCACCGTACGCAAGGTTGACAAGGAGCGATACGATGCAACCGCTGACAATCCCACTGGCTAGTATTGCAACAAACAGCCACCCAACTATTACTTCATAAAATGGGTCAGAGCCGGTCCAAAAAATGAAAAGAATACCGCAAATAAAATACAGCATCGCCGAAACCAAAATGCTTTTACCAACATTTAAGCCAAGGGCCGAGATGATAGCTCCGGAGATTGCTCCCAGTATAACGCCGTAAATGAATCCACCAATGGCTGCTAATTTCTCCGGTTCTGACACGGCAATAAAACTACCACCAGTGAAAGGAACATTGAGTACTATTATATAAACCGCTGAAGCCAATAAAAGCCCTTCAGAAAAAATGCCAATAATTATTCCTACCAAAATTCGCATAGATGAACTATTGAACAAAGTATTTTCACCAGCAACGGCTGAATCGAGCCTTAGATACAACCGTTCAATCTGAGACGGAAGATGGCATTTTAGTCGATCCCGGTTTTCACACTATTCACTAGTGAAACAATTATTCCAGTGAGAGTTCCGACGACAGCAAACGTTAGACAACCAAGCCACATACTTTTATCAATTTCACCGGTGACGATTACCAACAAAATGCCTAGGAGTAAGTAAATACCGAATCCAGAGATAGCCGTTACTGGCGTGTTTAACTGTAGGCCAACAACAATAATTCCCATTATACTTCCGATAATAAGACCTGAGACGAAACCCGCCATTGCTACGAGAATTTCCGGCTCCGAAAAACTTATGAAATTACCGCTCCCACTTGATACGGGACGATACAAGCTCAGAAAATAGCTGATAATGGCCAGCCCTCCCCCGGAAATCAATCCCCCAAGTGCCACTGCTAGAAATAATCTCCATAAAGACATAAAAACTTCGCAATGTACGACGGTTATGACTAAAAATCATTGACCAGCAATTTTCAAGACTCCGCTACTGTTTATTATCAGGCGATCTGCGGCAACATTACCGAAAATACGACCGTTTAACGTGACAGTCCCTGTTGGCACAAGAACGCTGCCATTCAAGACTCCTCCTGAATTAATAGTGATGCCGCCGGATGCGACTCTCACATGCAGCCAATCTGGTTCTATAAATGTGCCCGCTAAGGAAAATGCATTCAAAGTCATCCCGCTGCCGAGTGTCAGAATCACCGGTCCGACGACCTGCAATTGGCTGCTGCTGTTGAGGGTCAATGACGATAGATTATAAACAACGGGTTCCGTAGAACCTACAGTCCCGAAAATAAACCCGCTTCCTCCGTTTGCCGGAAAGCTCCCGTAACTGCCGGGCGGTATGGCCCTTAAACCGGCACCGCCGTTCAATGTTAAATTTCGCAGTGTTTCGAAATCACCCATGCTCTGCGTTGAATTATTTATCGTCACATTACGCGTTCCTGATGACGGCGGCGGAGCGCCAACAACGGGAATTTCAACCGAACAGGGGTTGCCCTACGCACTTCACTCGGATGCAGTCCTGTAATACAAGGGCTGTAAAACTTCCCAGTAAAAGTCTCGGACATTCCTGCAAAGCTGTAAACATCACATGTGTCTTATATTTACAGCCATTTTACCTATCTCCGGCTGGGACAAAATGCTTCTCGCAGATAAATTCCGGCTGGCTTGATCTCGTTAAGCTAGAATATTGGAATGACCTTTCTAATGTGGATGGGAGTCGTGGGTGCGCTGCTTCTGCTTATGGCGCTCTCGTCTGCGCTGCTCCGCCGGCTGCCGATAACCACGTCGGCGATCTACCTTGCCGCCGGTGTCGCGATCGGCCCCGTCGGATTGGGATGGATCGAGGTCAATTTTATCTCCTCGGGGGTCTGGATCGAGCATTTGACCGAGATAGCCGTGATCGTATCGCTGTTTGTCGGCGGTCTGAAGCTGCGGCTTCCTTTTAGGAACCCTGCATGGAGGGCCGCCTATTTACTGGCCGGGCCAGTGATGGTTGCGTCTATCGTAGGCGTCGCTGTTTTTTCGCATTATGTGATCGGTATAAGCTGGCCGGCCGCTTTCCTGCTCGGGGCCGTACTGGCTCCGACCGACCCTGTTCTTGCCGGCACCGTTTCGGTGAATAACGCGGCGGACCAAGACCGTATGCGTTACGGCCTCTCGGGCGAAGCAGGTTTTAACGACGGTGCCGCGTTTCCCTTCGTTATATTCGGCCTGATGTGGATGGAATACGACCATCTCGGGTCTTGGACCGCCGAGTGGGCGCTTCACCGGTTGGTGTGGGCGGTGCCGGCCGGGCTGCTGCTGGGATATTTTCTCGGCAACGGGCTGGGACACCTGGCAATTTGGCTGCGGGCAAAATATCACGATTCCGAGGCGCCGAACGACTTTCTGGCTATGGCATTGATCGCGCTCGCATACGTCGGTGCCGAGACAATAGGCGCGTGGGGATTTTTAGCCGCGTTTGCCGCCGGTCTCGGCTTCAGACACGCTGAAACCAGGACCGTTGTAGAAAATCCCGATTCCCGGCACGACCCGTCTGCGGCAGATAATTTGCGCGATAAGGAGGAACATTCCACCAGCCACCCGCCCGCCGAGGACCTCGTCCACGAGTCGGAGGACAAGCATGGGCATCCGACCCGTGCCGCCGGCAGAGTGATCTCGGACATCATCTCGTTCGGCGACACTGCGGAAAGGATCCTCGAGGTGATGCTGGTAATGCTGGTCGGCGTCTGTTTGGCCGTTTACTGGGATTGGCGTGCCGTTCCTCTGGCGGCCGCGTTATTCCTTGTCATACGACCGCTGGCCGTGCTTGTTTTCCTGGTGAGGTCTCCAACTGACGTGACCCAACGGCTGCTGATGGGCTGGTTCGGCATAAGGGGCATCGGCAGTATTTATTATCTGAGCTACGCTATGACGCATGGACTGCTCGATCATCTGTCAGATCTCGCATCGATGACGCTCACCGTCGTCGCGCTGAGTATTGTTGCTCATGGGATAACGAGCCAGCCGATACTGGATTATTACGAGCGGAAAATTTCAAGGACGGCTTAGCAGACTCAAAAGACACTTTCCAGATGACCTCAGAACTATCAAACGCTATAAAGACGCACCAGGCCGCTTTTGGCCTCGAGCTTTCGGCCAAGACCGTTGCCAGGCTCGACGAATATTATCAGATCTTGCACGAACATAATCCTATTCTCCACCTGATCGGGCCGATGGATGCTGAGGAATTTGCGATCCGACATATACTTGAGTCTCTAACGTTGCTAAATCACCTGCCTGAAAAAGCCCGATTCGCCGATATTGGGTCCGGCGGCGGCTTGCCCGCGATACCGTGCCTGCTTGCCCGCGAGGACCTCTCGGCGGTCCTCATCGAATCGAAAGAGAAGAAAACGAAGTTTCTCGATCTGACGGTCGAAAAATTGGGCCTCGCTTCCCGCACTAGGATAGTGACCAGGCAATTTCACGAAGTCGATCCGGCAAATTGTACATTCATAACCTGCCGGGCACTCGACAAATTTACCGAGCGGCTTGAGCGGCTTCTAAAGTGGTCAATGCGTCGCCGTCTCCTTCTGTTTGGCGGGCCAAATCTACGGGATGCACTGCAAAAACAAAAAGTGATTTTCGACGCCGTGCTGATGCCGATGTCTGAGCAAAGATATCTGTTTATTCTGCGACGCTAGATTTATCGAACGTCGAGATCGTACTCACGAAGCCGCCGATATAAGGTTGAGGGCGAGATGCCGAGCAATTCAGCGGTTTTGCCGCGGTGCCACCCGGTCTTTTCCAGGGCTCCAATGATCTGCTGACGTTCGACATCCCGAAGATTAGTCGGTGACGCGTTGTGAAATGTGCTGACGGTCTCAGATCGGGCTGGCCCATAGTTAACCGAAAAGCTTTGTGTTTCAGTGCGAAATGCGATCTCGGGCGGCAGCTCGCGCGGGGTGATCAGCGAATTATCGCAGAGCAATACTGCACGTTCCAGGCAATTTCGAAGCTGGCGAACATTCCCCGTCCACTCAAATTCTTTCAAAGCCTCGATCGTTGCGGGCGACATCTCGGGTGCATTTGCTCCCGAAAGCTTATGAAGCAGATGACGCGCCAAAGGCTCGATGTCCTCGCGTCGCTCACGGAGCGGTGGGATCGAGATCTCAAAACTATTTATCCTGTACATCAGGTCGGCACGGAACACGCCCTCAGCCAGTGCCTGATCCTTGTTGCGGTTAGTAGCGGCGATCAGCCTGACATCGACTTCGACCTTTTTTACGCCGCCGACGCGGAAAAATGACTGGGTCTCCAGGGCACGCAGCAACTTTGATTGCAGCTGCATAGGCATTTCCATGACCTCGTCTAAAAATATAGTGCCGCCATCAGCGATCTCGAAAAGTCCGAGTTTCCGGACCCTGGCTCCGGAAAAAGCCCCGGCTTCGTGGCCAAAAAGTTCGCTTTCGAGCAGCGTGTCCTGCAACGCCGCGCAATTCAGGTCGATAAAGGGCTTATCACATCTGTTGCTGAGTCGGTGGATAGCCTGAGCAATAAGCTCTTTGCCGACGCCGGACTCGCCTGTGATCAGGACGGATGTATCAGACGGCGCGACCCTCTGGACGAGCCGCAGGGCCTCTTTCATCTGTCGCGATTCCGCCACGATCTCGGGCAGCGATTGGTGCGTGCGGGCGATGTGGGCTCGAAGCCGCTGATTGTCGACTTTAAGCTGCTGCTTTTCGGCAGCGGCGGTCACAAGTGCCGATAGCTCGCCTATTCGGTAAGGCTTGGTGAGGTAATCATATGCTCCCAGCTTCATTGCTTCGATAGCAGATTCGACCGTTGCCTGTCCGGTGAGCATTATTACCTCCGGCGGGTTTTGATTTCGCTCACGCGTCCTGCGCAGCAAACCCATGCCATCGAGCCGCGGCATATTAATGTCGCAAAGCACCACATCAAAATCATCCTGGTCCAGTAATGCCCAGGCGGCCTCGCCGTCTTCGGCACACGCCACCTCGTGCCCCTGGCGGGCCATTTCCTTTTGGACTACAAGTCTAAGATTCTTTTCGTCGTCGACGACTAATAATTTTGCCATGACATTTTATATGCTGAGAGATCAATATGGCCCTCTGGCCGTGGGAAGAAATATGCTGAAGGTCGTACCCTTGCCGATATTCGAACGAACACTGAGACGCCCTCCGTGTTCTGAAACTATGCCGTAACAGACCGAAAGCCCGAGGCCCGTGCCTTTTCCGACCTCT
>JBGSXN010000046.1:0-14639 GCA_041751355.1 Pyrinomonadaceae bacterium | reverse complement strand
CCCAGCCTCGTTCACGAGGCTTCCCGAAGCGCAAATAGCCACGCACCTTTAGGGCGTGGTAAAGTTTGAACGAACAAATCAGAGGGCGTTTTAACGTCCTTTTCACTCGCTTTAGCATTTATGTCGAACAGCGTTTATTCCGAGATAAACTTCCACATTACCTGGCACACCAAAACCAGTTTGCCGATGATAAACGAACGGATCGAAGAGCCACTTTATCGCTATCTAATCCATAAGATCCTTGAAACGCCCGGAGCACGGCTTCACGCAATTGGAGGCATCGAAACCCACGTTCATATCGGCGTTAGTGTGCAGCCAAATCTACTTGTGTCGGACTGGATCGGAAAACTGAAGGGTTCGAGTTCCTACTACATCAACCACGAAGTCCAGCCAAAGGCTCTTGAATGGCAGCGCGGTTACGGCGTTCTCTCTTTTGGGACGAAAGATCTACAATTTGTTGTCGATTACATAAATAATCAGAAACAACACCACAAGAACGGTACGATCCACGAACGGCTGGAGAAATTTTCAGACGACGAGGACAACGGCTAAAGCCCAACCCGATAAGGACGTTAAAACGGCCTTTCGGATTCATTCGGAATCGATCCCACGCCCTAAAGGTGCGTGGCTATTTGCCGCGAAACGCGGAAAGACGGCTGAAGCCGCCTCACCGACCTTACAGCTTCTGAATTGCCCGCCACGCTCTCCCCTCCTAGTCAGAATCGAGAGCGACGGCTTTAGCACTGGCGGATCTATATCGCCAGAACCGACCGGGTTCTTTCTCTCATGGGTGGCTCAGCATTGTCCACTGTCCACTGTCCGTTGTCCATTGACTGCCTTTGTGCTATCTTTCCCTAACGTTTTTGGACGCAAGCTTTCCACCTTGCGGCAGTTGCAGTTTAATTGCTCAAATTTGAAAGGCTCTGTCCGGCAACGGTCAGAGCCTCATTTCTTATGAAGGAAGGAACCGAACAATCAGAAACCGTGAAGGCACTTCTCGTTAATGCGGATTTTTCTGCATGGAAAGATCGCATGGAGGTTGGAGCGAAGGCAGTTCTCGCATTTGTGGCTACAGCCTATGTAGCCGGTCTTCTTATATTAAATTTTCACGTTCGAGAGTTCGGCCTAAACTATCTCCACTTTTTACAAATTGAGTATGTTTTGGTTGGGGTCCTTTGGATCTTTTTGCTGAGTGCAGCTTATGTCGCGGGTATGACGATCTTCAAATGGACCCTCAACCTGTGGTACTCAGACGTTTTTCACAGGAATAAATGGATTTCTCGGAGTATTGCGGTCCTATTGGCGGCCCTCATGTTAGCTAGCGCTCTGTTCTTTTTTTCGACAATGATCCTAGAACGACTTAGTGACCATGACCTTAAGCCTTTAACTAAAGATTGGTACTTCGCAATGGGAGCTCTTGCGATCAATACTCTCTTTGTGGCCGTTTGTATAAAGTTAATCAGGCGTTTCTTTGAAGATTTGAGCCATGCAGAGAGTGAAGATCACAGGCTCCAATCAAAACTTTGGGATGATAGATTCATGTTGACAGGTAACCTAGTGACTTTGGTCTTCGGTTTCTCAGTCTATGCTCACTTCATCTATCCGTTTCTTTCACCCTCTTACGGGGGCGGCAAGTTTCAAAAAGTAGAATTTATTTTGAAGGAAGACGCTCGTGTGACAATGAACTCACTGGGGTACCGATTCTTACCGGAAAGTCGAAATGTTGGGGAACAAAAAGTTATCTTCGAAGCATCTGATTTCTTTCTAATAGTTCCACCATTGGGACACAATGAAAAAGTGAAAGCGATCCGTTTACGCAAGGAAATGGTCGACGCCGTCTTTCATCTATCTAACAAATAGAGTTGTGAGTTCGTCGAACCGCATGTGCGTTTCGTCAAGACCGATACTTTGTTTGGGGAGTGCCTGTTGGAATAAAAGCCCTAGGGTGGGTCATGCGAAATTGCAATTTAGCATGACCGACCACCAATTTTGGGCACACCACCGTATTTACCTGAAACGCCGGATTTCGCATGATCTTGGCCTGCCCTGGGGGCTAGCGGCTGACTTTCTTGAAGACGATGCCGCGTGCCCGCCCGTTGCCGGCGTCAAACCCGGTGACGTTACCTTCAGCATCGCGATGGAAGGCGACCTGGGTCACGGGCAACGTTCCGGAGAATTTGTCTCCATCGGTGTGTGTCAGCGCGACCGGTCCGAATCGACGGTGCCGGAGGACCAGCTTTCCGTCCTCAACGCTCAGGTCATAGAACGTCTCGAGTTCCTCGCTGAAATAGCGGCCTGCGAAGCTATTGAGGTCCACTGACGATTTCTCGACGAGGGGCCGTCCGGGGTGCTCTCCACCTTGGTGGAAGGTGATCCCCTCCACTGCTCCATCCGCTGCCGTGTTGAACGTGATCCGGGCCGGTGCTCCGACCACTTCGAAGGATGTCATGGAGGTTGCTCGCAGCGGAAGCGCGGGCTGGCCTGCAACCTGGAGTTGCAGCTCACTTCCCTGCAGTTCCACAGACAGGAGCAGGTTGCCGAGCGTCGTCATCTCGTACTTGCCGGCATAGCGCCGCAAGGTCGACGCCGGAACGTTGACGCCCGCGCCTCCGGCCGTCGGAGCAGCTTGCGCGGTCATGTGTTGACCAAAGAAGGCATTAGCCACGACGTTGGCGATACCTCCGGGAACGCCCTGATAATTGCTGAACACGACGTAACCGGAATCGAGGTCGGGGTAATACACAAACGTAGAGCTATGCGCAGTATCATTTCCGCCGTGCTGCCAACGCTTTAAACCGCGATTCGTGTCGACAAATACACCGTAGCCGTAATTCGAGGACTTCCCATCGTTTAGAGTAAACGGCGTCGTCAATTCCTTTATCACTGCCGGCCCGCCGAGCTTCCCGGTCTTTAGATTGCCCAGCCACTTTGCGACGTCGCCAGGCGTTGTATAGATCCCACCGGCACCCGCCGAAGCATGCAGATCCCTCACTTCGCGGAAACCGAAGTCCCCCGCGATATATCCAACCGATCGTCCGGGTATGATCTGGCCCGGGTTCGCGCGTACCCACGTCTTTGTCATGCCGAGGGGCAGGAATACCTCGTCGCGCATCCACTCCGCGAACGGGCGGCCAGTGACTCGCTCTACGACAACCGTTGCCAGGCTGAACGCCGAGTTGTTGTAGTTGAACTCCGCTCCGGGATCATTCTGCAGTGTCGGCTGCCGGTTGACCACCTTGAGCGCTTCGTCCGGAGCGACATAATCACCTTCCAGCAACTGACGTCCTTCTATCAGCAGGGTATTGATGAACTCGCGGTAGCCCGTCGTATGCGTCAGAAGATGACGCACGGTGATCTTCTTTCCGAAGTCCTTGAGTTCGGGAATGTGCTTCCGCACGTCGTCGTCCAGAGAGAGCTTGCCGCGCGAGGCCAGCAAGGCGAGGGCGAATCCGGTGAACTGCTTTGAGGAGGAACCAATGTTGGTTGGCGTGTCTGCCGTGAACGGCATCCCATACGTCAGATCCGCAGCGCCATACCCTTTCACGAATACAACTTTGCCGCCTTTGAACACTCCTACGACTGCTCCCGGAGTATCTTTGTACAACTGCGCGGCGGCCTGATCTACCTTGCCTTCTGGTGTGGTGGCCACCGGTTCCGAGCGGGTGAGGTGCACACGCACGAGGCCTCCTTTCCCCGCCGCCGGCGTAACCTCGATCACGTGCTTGCCCGCCGTTTCGGTCGCGAAGGCAAATGTTTCGGGACCGCCTCGCCCGACGCGTGCGGCCTTGGACACCGGCTTGCCTGCCGGGTCTGTGATCGTTACCGTTGCGTCCACCCCGTCCTGATCAACCCGGCCGGCGACGAAGTGATCTTTTGGCAGATCCAGTTCGTATTTTACGGAACCCTCCGCGGCCAGCGTTGCGTTAACAGGTGTTCCTACCCGAAGCTGCGACGATTGTTGAGCGTGGACGCTGCCCACGCACAGAAGAAGGAGGGCGAAACCGCCCGCAATGTAATTTCTCATGATTAATTCTTGAAAGGCCTCCAATCCCGGGAAGGAATACGTTAGTTTACAAGATAGTACATAAAATTCCGCGGCGCAACGATTCCGCCCGACAGCCAAGTAGTGTGGAACACACGGCACAACCACATTACGAGCTGAGGTATTGGCTGACCGTGATGCTCGCTCGTCGGCCAAAGGCGGAAAAGGTTAACCCGTCGCAATTTTTTGACTGAGAGACATTTACAGGCGATCTACCAATAAGAAAGGGCCTGTTACGGCATTGCGATCATCCAAGGAGGGGCAACCGTTTTAATAGCTCGCGAGCATCGCTTTTGCATTTTCGCGGGCGGCATCCGTGACTGTCTCACCTGCCAGCATCCGCGCGATCTCTTCGATCTTCTCGTCAGGATTGAGCTCTCGAGTCTCGACACTGGTTCGAATGCCCGACATCTTCTTTTCTACCAGAAAGTGCCGGTCAGCTAATGACGCGATCTGCGGCTGGTGCGTTACGCAGAGAACCTGCTGTGTCGCGGCCAGATCTTTCAGCTTACGGCCGACGGCCTCAGCCACGCGGCCGCCGATGCCGACATCGATCTCATCGAATACCGTGGTCCTGACAGTTCCGGTTCCAGCCGCGGTTTTGAGAATGAGCATTAGACGCGATGCCTCGCCCCCAGACGCGATTTTTGCTAGTGGTTTTGGCAATTCGCCGGGATTGGCTGAAAAATAGAACTCGACGCTATCAAATCCCCTAGTGCCAAACAAATCATCGACCTCGTTTGCCTCGATCCGCACCTCAAAGCGTGCTTTTTCGAGGGCTACAGCCTGCAGGTCCTGAACTACCTGCTTCTCAAATCTCTTTGCCGCCGCCGTCCGGCGGTCATGGAGCTTTCCGGCGAGCTGTAGATAAACGGTGCGAAGTTGTGCAAATTGGTTTAGAAGTTCTTCCTTTCGAATTTCCGCGAACTCGATATTTTCCAGTCTCGCTTTACTTTTTTCGAGGTGGTCAAGGACGGTCTCGATCGTGCCGCCATATTTGCGTTTCAAACGCGCAATTTCGGCGAGACGGGTTTCTATCGCCTCGAGCCGCTCAGGGGAAAAATCAAGGCCGGCCCGAAAATCCCTAACCGAGATCGCGAGGTCCTCGATCACTGCCCTTGCCGAAGCCAGCCCTTCGTTATACCCTGCAAATCGCGTGTCAAAATGCGCTAGTTCCCCGATTTTTCTCGCTGCTTTGTCGAGCGTTGCTGAGGTTGACTCTTCATTGTCATATAGCAGGTCAAACGCTTCTGATGACAGAGAGGTCAATTTTTCGACATTATTCAGTTTCCGCTTCTCTTCGTCGAGTTCCAGGTCTTCGGTCGCCGATAATGCGGCACGCGTTATCTCGTCAACCTGAAACCGCAGGATATCGAGGACCTGCAGCTTTTCTGATTCGTCTTGTTCGAGAGCTGCGAGTTCGGCCCTCACTGACGCCATCTCGTGATATGCCTCAGTCACCTGACCGATCAGAGATGCGTTGTCGGCAAATCGGTCAAGGACGCGAATATGTGAATCTGTATCATACAGTGCCGCCTGTTCGCCCTGCCCATGTATGTCGACGAGAAAAGGCCCCACTCGTTTCAGAAATCCCTGCGTTACAAGCTGGTCATTTATAAATATGCGATTCTTGCCCGACGACGAAAGCTCCCGTCTCACGATGAGTTCGATCTCGGCATCGCCCTCAATTTCGAGGCCGCTTTCGGTAAGGGTTTCGCGCAGCCTGGCAGTGTCAGTCAGAGCAAAAAGCCCTTCGATCGCGGCCGCCGTTTCGCCGCTTTGGATCAGATCACTAGAAACACGTTCGCCGGTAAGGGCACCGAGGCTGTCGACGATAATGGATTTGCCCGAGCCCGTCTCGCCCGTAAGCAGATTAAGCCCATGGCCAAACTCAACTGAGAGATGGTCGATCAATGCTATGTTTTTGATCGTGAGCAGCGTAAGCACTTTATCGTTGTGGCAGCAGCTTTTCTCCCTTGATCCATTTTCCGCCCGAAAATATGGCGTCCGGGGGAAACTGCCTTTCCAGGTCAGGCGATGCCCAGTCCACCTGTCGGTCGCGCCTGTAAAAATAAAACTCAGCGAGTTCGCCCACAGCCATTCGCCTCATGCGGTGAAACAGATTATAACCGCTGGCATCGTATTCAGCGAGGCCGCGAGCATTCGAAAAGCTGGTCACACTACGTATCGTCACGGGAGCGGAAAAGCTCGCCCGGCGCCGCTGAGTGACCGCTGTGATATCAGCGGTAATGATCACTGATGGCTGAGCCGGATCGATAATGTTGGCCCGTCTGAAAACAAAATTCACCAGCCCGCCCGAACTATTCTCGGGAAGACTGGTATAAAGGTACGGATCCTGAAGCCTCTCGCTTCCTGTCGACAGGGAATGCAGCGCCGTGAGGAAAGCGACAAAATTCAACTTGACCAGAAACATTTCGTCCTTTCCGTGCAGGGCACCCGTCTCGACGAGTATTGTCGGTGTTCCCCACGCCGAAAAATTATCACCGAACGCCGTCGGCGTCCATTCATCGCTGTAGCGGGCAATGTGGCCCGGGATAAATTTCTGCAATGCCGACACCATCGCCGCAGCCACCCGCTGGTTGCGCTCGTGCCCGAACGTGATCGTCTTTGCCTCATCACCGAGGACCACGAGCAGCGATATCGTCGCCTGTTTGGTAGTGCGGCCGACAGTGGTCAATGCACCTTGATTGTGTAAATTAAAGCCAACCGCAGGGTTCCATTCGTCTCGAAGTCTTTTTAGCAATCGGCCCTCAGGTGTTAGTAGGTCGACGGCGTCTCTGTTGATGTCGATGCCCTGCAGATTTCGACGCTGATACATTTCCGCACCATCCGGATTCAGCATCGGAACGGCCCGGACGGTCAGGTTGTTAGCCATCTGCCGGACCCAATCCTGATCGCGATTCTTTTGCAGGTACGCAAACATATCTATCAGGGCCGGCGTAGCCGTCGGTTCGTCACCATGCATTTGCGACCACATGAAAACCCTTAGGTGTCCGCGGCCCCACTCGACCTGATAGATCTCACGATTAGCATTTGACCGGCCGACCTCGTTAACTGACAGTCCCAATTCTTTCAATTTTGCGAGATATTTCTTAAGGTCCGCATGTCTGATGTCCGACGGAGGAATGACCGAAATATGCTCTT
The DNA here is from genome assembly GCA_041751355.1 of Pyrinomonadaceae bacterium. Lineage (GTDB taxonomy): Bacteria > Acidobacteriota > Blastocatellia > Pyrinomonadales > Pyrinomonadaceae > OLB17. The sequence goes on along the minus strand of JBGSXN010000046.1, from coordinate 7,432 downwards.
TGTCCCAAGCGGCAGCGAGACTCTCGGCGTCCTGCGTATAAGCGTTCATAAGGGACACAACGACAAAAATAATGGCGATCACGAGTTGTCGCATATATCAGATAAGATAAACCGATTCATAGGTTTACGACAAGGCAAACCCGAGTTTGGATGCACATTTATGGGTTAAGGATCTCCAGATAAAGAGCCTCGGTGGCATCGACCATTTGTGGCAGCCCAAATTTTTCCCGCGCTTTACGGCTTAGGTCCGCCCCCATGCTTCGGAGGGCGTCCGGATTTTCGAGAAACCAGCATATCTTTTCCGCGAGTGCGAGCGGGTCTTTGATAGGTACAAGGGCATTGTTGTCCGCCAAAAGTTCGCGCGCGCCGTCGGTTTCCGTTGCGACTATCGGCGTTCCGGCCGCCATTGCGTCGAGGATGGCCAATCCAAAGCTCTCGGTGTGCGACGGCGACACAAATATATCGGCCGCCTCGAGGAGCGGGGTAATGTCCTCCAGCCAGTCGAGCCAAAGGACATGGCCGTCGAGCCCGAGGACGCGGACGAGCCTTTTTAGTTCGCGACGGAATCGATGGTCGATCGAGTTATCCTTTCCGGCGATAACAAAATGACAGTTTGGAACCCGCTTAATTATCTCACTGGCCGCCAACACAAAATCACGCTGGCCTTTTAGCGGTTTGAGTTCCCCAAGGGTAACCACAAGAGGTACATCGGCGGATATACCATTTATTTCCCGGAATGATCTGCCTACATTCGGGTCCGATTTAATTGACATCTCTATCCCGTTTGGTATCAAACGTACCTTATCAGCCGGGAAAATCTTGACCATCTGCTCACGCACCGGCGGCGAAACGGCGATCGCTGCTTTTACATTCCTCAGGGCAAATCTATGAAACGGCTTCATCGGGAACATTACATGGCGGGTCAGCAGCATCTTTGCCTTCCCGGCGGAACGCGTGGCAATGCTGGCCGCCAGATAATCACGAGCGACGTGAGCATGGACTATTTCTACCCCCTGCTTTTCGATAAATCGAGCGATGCGTTTGGCGCTAAACATGCCAAAGGAATTGCGGATAGAAACATACAGGAACCGGTCGTCCGGCAAAAAATCGAGCCGAGACTGCCATTCATTTGTTGGGCGGAGAGCTACGTACACCTCGTGCCCACGCCCATGAAGTTCTCGGCACAGGTCGACTAGATGGCGCTCGCCGCCCCCAAATGTCCTCGCTGATGAGATCTGCAGAATTCGCACAGTGCCTTGATTTTAACTCTAAAGTCCCGCCGTTCACCATCGTTGCTTATTTAAGGAAAAGGGATTAAACACCTATGAGGATAAAGTGGGCACAATGATCGAACGAAAATGAGGCTGCCCGGAACTATTGTCTGGACAGCCTCTATACCCTCTGTTAATGAGGAAGGGTGCTAGTTAAAGAAATAACGGACACCGAACTGAATGCGGTAAACGTCATTGATATTGGACGTCCGCGTAAAGGAATTCGAGATCAGTCCCGAACCGACCGTTCTGAGACAGTAGGTCGCCGCCGTAGTTGCGCCCGCGGCCCGACAAGTTGATGTCGAACTTGTGCTAGTGGTTACCAGCGGCTGAGTCGATACAAACCCCTGACCGCCCCCCCAGTTCTTGTTGAGCATATTGCCGAAATTGAGAATATCAGCTCTGAACTGGAATCTGTGCCTTTGACCACCAAGTCTTGCAAAAACTTCCTGCGCAATACCTAGATCCATTCTGTGGACAAATGGCAGATAGACTGCACCGCGTTCCACATACCGGCCCCGGTTCTTTGAAAGATAGGGATCCTGGTCAATGAACGCGTTCCACGCCGCGGCCTGCTGAGCCGGCGTGAAAGTGATCGCACCCGACGAGGTCGTTATATTCCCAAAATTCATCTCCCCTATGTCTCGATGAATGTAGATAAGGTCGTTGCTCGTTCCGCCGTCGCCGTTAAGGTCGCCGCCGAACACATAACTGTTATTTGCACCCGTCCTTGATTCCCAAAAGCCAGACACCGTCGTAGCACCGAATTTGAAATATTCCTTACGGTAAGTAAATGCCGCAAAGGCCCGATGCTTCGGACTGGCGAAACTGTAGCCGAGGCCCGGATCGTTCGGATTACCTGAGTGCGGGTTGTTATTCCATGAACCGAATGCGATCGATCCAGGATCGACCGTGTTCTTGGCTTCGGCGTAACTGTAGGCACCTTTCGCGTAAAAGCCATTTGCAAACGGTTTTTCAAGCGTAAACGCGAGATTCCAGGCTTTTCCTACATTCTGATTTTTGAGCACAACAGCACTGGAGATGTTGCTGTGAATCCTGTTACCGGCGGCCCATCGGGGCCTGGTGTCAGCACCCGTAAAGCTTGTGCTTGGGTTCGAAAGATTAGCGTTAATGTAATAGACACCGTTTACGTCCTTCGAATGCAGAAACTCTGCACCTGCGATCAGGCCGAGCGGAAGCCGATAGTCTACTGCAACGCTCGAACGCCAAAGTTGCGGAAACTTGAAATTGGGATCGCCAAATGCTAATTCATACGACGAAGCAGGTGCCCCCGTTACGGTGGCCGGTTTGTAACGGTTCGGATTCGGATGCCAGGGCCGTGCCGTGGTATTTTCCAACTGCTCAAAGCCCGTCAGTATGCCATTGGCACCGATCTGATTAGAGATCCATACATAAGCAGGTCGACCCGAGAAAACACCAGATCCACCGCGAAACTGCAGATTGCGGGTCGGGCTCCAGTTAAATCCAACTCTGGGAGACCAGAGGATGTTGGGGTCAGGGAGTTTTTCTGTACTATATTGGACCGATTGTCCGGTCTCGTCTCTAAAGGTCAGCGAGTTAGCCAGAGGATTAGTAAGAGCCGTGTCCCCGAAAAACGGCACATCCATACGCAGTCCGTATGTCAACGTAAAATTGTCCCCGATCTTCCACAGATCCTGGAGATAAAATCCTGTATATTTGACCTCCAACGGTTGAATCGGTTTCTCCATTCCCGGAACGTTGGACCATCGCACCTGAAATCGTCTGAGCGTGACGGGCGAGGTTGTGCGGTTCGGATTTGCAAGATAGCCGTTTGCGTCCGTATAGAAATCGGCAAGCGAATTATAGACGTAGACGCTCTGTGAGCCCGGGAAAAAGACATTCTCCGATTCGTATTTCTCGAAGCTGATACCTCCGGTGAACGTATGGGCACCCCTGTAAAATGTCAGATTGTCCTGGATCTGCAGCGATTTGTATCTCAACTCATTATTTGGGGTAAAAGGCTCTGAACCAAACGAGGTGTATGTAACGCCGCCCTGCAAGATGTCCACCATCGGAAAGAGATCGCCGGCGGAGCCTCGGCTCTCATCCTGCTTTGTGTATCCGATTAGAAGGCTGTTGGATATATTGTTTCGCCAGGTCGAGGTCCACTCGCCCACCATCGATCGAATATTCTCGAGAATACTGTAATTTGAGTTCTGAAAGTTAATTGCATCGAGTCGGGTCCGCCGGTTTCCGAAACCGAGAGATGACGAGTCGGACATCAAGACATCGGTGCTCGAGTCGAGATGCATATAACGCAGCGTCAGCTTGTTCTTCAGATTGATATTGTAGTCGCCGCGGAGCAGAAATTTCTTTCCGGGCGTGGCGAATGGATAGCCCTGATAAGCACCGGTTTCGTAGTTGAAATTCGTTCTCAGATAGTTGCTGAGTGTGTCGAGATCCGACGCCAGCACACGAGTCGTATTTCCTGTTCTGCATCCCGTGCCGGGGCAGGCGCTCCAAGTAGTGCCGGGAAAAGTATTCAGCTCGTCCTCGTAGCTCATGAAAAAGAAGAGTTTGTCTTTACCCGAGATAAACGGCGGACCGTCGTTTTCCCCAAAATTGAAAAACGGAAGAGGGCCACCGAACGTAAATCCGTACGTACGGAATTTGAAGTCTCCGGGGTTGAATGAGTTCTCTCCGGCCTCTTTTCCTACTAAGCTCGGGTTACGCCATAAATAATACAAGGAGCCTGCATATTTGTTTGCACCGCTCTTAGTGACCACATTCACGTCGGCACCGACGAAGTTGCCGTGCCGCACGTCATATGGAGCGACGCTGACCTGGAGTTCCTCGACAGCCGCAAGCGAGATAGGCGAAACGCCCGTACGCTGGCCCGGTTCTCCGGCAAGGCCGAACGAATTGTTAAAGTACGAACCATCGACTGTAATATTATTCAGGCGATTGTCCTGTCCGGCAAACGAACCATTGCCGCCGTATTGCGGCGTCAGCCTTGTCAGGTCGGTAAGCTGACGGCCAATAGAGGGCATTGTTGAAATGACCTCGCTAGAGATATTGGTTGAGGCCCCCGTCCTCATCTCGCTGAAGGCATCGTCCATCTGAACGGTAACTTCTTCGGTGATCGCCGAACTCATCGTGAAGTTGACCGTAGCCGATGAGCCTAAGCCCAGCTGAATGTCCTGGCTGGTCTGTTCTCTAAACCCTGGGTAATTTACCTTGACAATATACGGGCCACCCACGCGAAGTGAGGGCAGGGTAAATCGGCCGTCAGAGCTAGTAACGCCGGAGTATCTGGTTCCCGAGGGTTGATGTTCGGCCTCCACGACCACTCCCGGTAGAGGCTGGCCCTGGTCATCCGTGACTCGTCCAACCATCTGCGAAGAAGTGACCTGTGCAGTCACTGAAACAGAAACGATGAGGGCAGCGAGTAATGCCAGCATCGATCGCATAATTATTTTATTGATCATTTTTTCGAACCTCTTTTGTCTGAATTCAAAATAGGAATAAACTCCCATACCGCGAGTAGCTCTCGCAAATTACCATTTTTCGGATTTTTCTCTCTTTTTTCGGATTTTTGTGAATTCACAATATCCGATTTTTGATAAAAAGAAAAGACCGGTTTTATCCTTGATCTCGTTCTAAGTTGTTATAAAAATTACCTTTGGTGCGCAGGGCCATATTTTCGAAGCCATCATGAAACTTCGAGTGTCCAAAGTTTAAATTCTCTAAGGCAAATTGGGTTCCGCCCATCGCCTTTCTTTTTACTTTTATCCTTACTTTCAAGTTATATTTCAGCGGCGTTACAACCGTGTGTCGTAGGTGTGAAAATAAAACTAATTCTGCCTATGTACTGGTTAATACCGATGTCCAGGAGGCATTTTCATAAAATCGGCAATACAAATAAGCATTTTGTATCATTTATTGTTACAAAAAAGGATCGCCGTGGACTGATGAAATGAAAACACTTTTAGACGCAATGACTTACAAAAATGATCTAAACTTGACTTTTATGTAAAATTGGTCTAACTTAGTCACGCTTTTACGGAAATCGGAACCATCCGCGCTACGTATCGGCATATAAATTAGGTACTCGAAAAGGGGGAAATAGTGGCACATCTAGATTACACTACACCATCATACAAGACGCCATTGAATCATCGTATTATTGCGAGCATGCCCGTGAAGGCAAGCTGGGTAGACGACAAGGGGGAAACGATAAATGTTGAGGGAATGACCGAAAATGTTGGCGAAACCAGCACGCTGGTCAATCTCGAGACCTTGCCGCCGGTCGGCAGCGAGGTTCGTCTTAGGATCCTTGAGGAAAATAAGACGATCATTGACGTTCTGACACAGGTCATCAGGGTCGAACGCGATCCTAGCAAACCGATGGCCGCTCTTACCATCATGGATGGCATGAAAAAGTGGAAGAATACGGTTCTCGCCGCCGCGCAACGATGGGTAACGAGACACTGGCAGCTTAATTACGAGGAAGAGTGGGTCAATTAACCTACCCATCCTCACCGGCCTTTGACTGCGGGAAGTTCGAAAGAGCTTCCCGCTTTTTTGATTAGGTGCTCGCCTAGCGTGAATAGACGCCAGACCGAACGGAAGAGGGTTCCCAAAATACGTGCCTGCCAAATACCACTGATCTCTTCTTATCCGGCCTTCGATGAGCACGCCAATTAATCCGACAAACGGATCAGTTTATTCCTCTCTATATTTGACGCGTCTTTTGATCCATTGGGTGATCGTGTAGTAGAACAAGGTTGATTTCTTTGGCCAGACCCAGTAACTTTCCGGCCATTTCCATTCATCGCCTTTGAGTGTCCCAAAGCTTTCCATGTCATGTCCGGCGTTCGGGATGACTCGTATGGTGACGTTAGTGTTTACATCTCCTAAATCCCGTATTTCCAATAATTTGGTGATCTATTCAATTTTTTGGAAATAAATATAAATCATTCAACATAAATCCAACTTCTCACACCCCACTTACTCATAGGAAATAAGTCGAAGCTTCGTAAATGTTGCAATACTTGATGTTCTCAGCTTGGAACAAGCCTTGCATATTACTAGGGGCGAAGGCAGTTATTTTTCGCTCCTACACTTTGTAGCGGTCTTCCTCATCATTTCCGTCAGAAATGATGAAAAGTGAAATTTCGAGATGGAGATAATCAGCCTTTTCATGAATGCTGGCCAAGGTGCCTATGCCTTCGTGCTCATATTAGCATCGCTGAACTAATCTCCAAGCTGAAATCCGATTAATAGATATAACGAAAAAAGTAAGGAGTGAATGAATTATGAAATTACTTGCAACAATACTGGCTCTCTGCGTATTCGCACCGTTGGCCATATCACAGTCAACTACTGGTCGACTAGTGGGAACCGTATCGGGGCCCGACGGGCTATTGCCCGGAGCGTCTGTAACGGTTACAGACACCCAAACCGGCCGCGGACAGACCGTAGTCACGAATGCTGCCGGAGCTTATAGTTTCGAAAGGCTGAATTTCGGAACGTACACTTTGACAGTGACATCTGCCGGTTTTAAGACCTTTCAGGCACTTGAAGTTAAGATCGACGTTAGTCGGGATAGTACTGTAAACCCGGTACTTGAAGTGGGAGATGTAACTGCAACGGTTACAGTCACCGCCGGAGCCGATGTAGTAAATACGACGAGCGGTGAATTGAGCACTACGGTAAGTCCTAAGCAGATCCTGGATCTACCCATCAATGGCAGAAATCCGCTGTCCTTGCTGAATCTGCAGGCTGGCGTCAATCCGACAGCAACCAACCACGTAAACGGACAGAGAACCTCGTCTACCAATTTCACCCGCGACGGCGTCAATATTCAGGACAATTTCATCAGGACGGGTGGTTTTGTTCAGGACCGTCCAAATGTCGACGACACGGGTGAATTTACAGTTGTAACACAGAACGCGGGAGCCGAACTCGGAGGGGGCGGTTCTGCCCAGATCCAGTTGGTGACACCCCGCGGCGGACGAGATTTCCACGGTGCTGCCTATATTTACAATCGCAATTCAGCTTTTGCCGCCAATGAATTCGGCAACAACGCTGCTAACCCCCCAGTGGATAGGCCATTTCTCAACCGTAATCAATTCGGCGGCAAATTCAGCGGCCCGATGCCCATTCCGGCTTTCGGC
>JBGSXN010000045.1:0-4200 GCA_041751355.1 Pyrinomonadaceae bacterium | reverse complement strand
GTACCGCTCTCGCCGCGAAGCAGAACGGTGGCGTTTGAACGAGCGACCTGGCCCACTTGATCGTAGACCTGACGCATTGGGCTGGAATTGCCGACGAGGCGTCGAAAGTCGTACTTTTCCCTGAGTTCCTGCCTAAGGTGCGAGTTTTCCTCGACAAGCTTTTGGCTTTCGCGGCTGAGGGCCCTCTCTACCCTGACGGCTTGTGCCGTCATCGCGGCGACTGTCGATAGTAACGCGATCGTACTGCTTTCTTTGGGCTCAGTTCCGGGGGTGAATCCGACCGCAATAAATCCGAAACAGCCATCGCGTAAAAGGACGGGAACAGCCAAGAGCATTCTGGCTCCGGTGCCGAAAGCGAGAAAATTAAGAATGTGGTCTCGGCCAAGGTCGTCGATAACCATTGGCTGTTTTAACATAACGATCTTCCACAACCCGCTTTTGGTTATGCGTGCCTCAAGCCGTCTGAAATCAGCTACGCCGAGGCCGCTTGAGGCGAGCACGTCGGCAATATCGCCATCTTTCTGTAAGCCGATGACAAATGCAAACCTCGCCGAGAGCGCGTCGACCAGGCCTGAGGCCACGCCAGAAGTGCCGTCACGCAAGCCGTCGGCCTCGGCCAGCCTGGCCGCGATAGTTGAAACAGCTCCAATCGAATCTCTACGCATTTGCCACAAAATTGTAGGACATTGACGGTAAATTGGAAAACGTCGCCGGCCTTATGCTGAACCTGCGAGGTTCCTCGTGAAGGGTTCGGTTACGATACAATCTAGTCTATGGAGAGCCGCGTCGAAATACAGGCAGCAGACGAGCATTATAAAATGAGACTCGAAGATTTTTTGCTCGACCATTTTTCGAGCCTGAGCAAGATGTACCTGCGGGAACTGGTCAAGACCGAAAAATGCGAGGTCAATGGACGGCAGGAGAATATTGGCTACCGCCTGAGGCCAAACGATTTTGTCGAGATCGAGGTCGACCATTCACGCGGGACCGCAATGCGGCGCGAGGATATTAGCCTCGATATCATATTCGAGGACGAAGAGATCATCGTCATTAACAAACCCGCCGGGATGCTGATGCACCCCTCGCATCGTGAAAACAGCGGCACGCTGCTCAACGCACTTGCGTACTATTTGAACCAGTCGTCAGCAAAGCAGGTCCGTCCGGGATTACCTCACAGGCTGGACAAGCAAACCTCAGGGCTGGTTGTTGTGGCAAAGACCGCACGGGCCCATCGGTGGCTGTCAGAAAGTTTTATGAAAAAGCGGGTTGAGAAACTCTATCTTGCTCTAGTCGACGGGCTCGTAAAAGATGATCAAGGAACTATCGTCGCCCCGATAGGGCGTTTTCCTGAACTAAAAATGTGGAATGTGCAAGAGGGCGGCAAGTTGTCGGAGTCAAAGTATTTTGTCCGCGAGCGTTTTGCCCACACGACTCTGCTTGAGCTTGAACCGGTAACAGGCCGCACCAATCAATTGCGTATCCATTGCCAGCTGATCGGCCATCCGATCGTCGGTGATGTTCAGCGCGGCGGGCGAGATCACAGCCGTTTATGTCTGCATGCTTACCGCCTCGCGTTTCGCCATCCGGTTAGCAGGGAAGCAATGGGTTTCGAAAGCGAAATTCCTGCCGATTTCGGAGTGGATTAGGAAGGCGATCGTTTTTTCGCCACGGAGGCGTTGACCAAATATATTGCTGCAGCAATGAATATTATAGCTGCTAACAAGTACTGAAGGTCTAATAGCTCCCAAATATTTAACCAGCTACTCTCATAAATTATCTGATACCTTTGCGAGAGACCCGCTGATAAACCCTGACCGCTCGAGACCCAGCTAATACCGTTCACAAGCGAGAAACCGCTAAAGGTCATCGCTGCCAGAAATGATAACCGTTGCGAGAATAACAAGAAAATTGATGCGAACAGCGAGAGTGATGGGGCATTTGTTAGCGACCAATCCCACCACCAAGGGCATATGGCGCAAAATGTGATTGCGTCTGAGTCGAAGTGATAGACAATACTTGATCCAGAAAAGAACCAAATGAAGTTAAAGAGAGCGACCAGAAACAGCGAAGTTCGTGGCCGAACAAGGAATTGTAAGAATGTTTTAAACTTAACGCCCATCTCGACATTATCACATGCTGTTCCGGCCGTAGCCATTCCCTCTGATTGCCTGGCCGGACATCGTTCCGGTCATTTTTGCACCGTCATAGACCGATCGTCCATTAACGATCACATTCGTAAAGCCCACGGCATACTGGTGCGGCTTGTCGAATGTTGCTTTGTCCGAGACCGTTTTTTCATCGAAAATGACTAGGTCGGCTACAAATCCTTCGCGGATCTGGCCGCGGTCGCGGAGGCCAAAGGTGTTGGCCGGCAGAGATGTCATCTTGCGGATGGCGTCCTCCAAGCCGATGATCTTAAGCTCGCGGACATAGCGGCCCAGGACCCGGGCATTGTTACCGTATCCGCGTGGATGCGGGACACCGGCGCCAAATTGTCGAACTCCGCTGTCCGAGGCGATCATGGTAAACGGCTCGGCCATTATGGTCTTCACATCGTCCTCGCTCATAACCTGATAAACCATTTGAGCCCCGCCTTTGCTGTACATTTCGAGGATCTGCTCGATCTGTGAATCCAGATCGTCCTTGCCGCGGGCTATCCTGGTGATCTGCGCAATATTTTTGCCATTGTAATCAGGATTCTCGCGATAATTGGCTACGAACGCGTATGCGTAATCGTTAAATCCCCGCTCAGCCATCCCTTTTTTCATATCCGCGATGATCTTTGCCCGCATCTCGGGATCGGCGAGACGTTTGCGGCCTTCCTCACGGCCGCCGGCGATCGCCCAGTTCGGCAGGCGTACGTCGAGTGATGTCGACGATGCTGGGTATGCGTATTGGTCGACTGTCACGGTGAGGCCGCGGGCACGAGCGTCACGAACAAGCCCTAGTGTTTTCTGACTTTCGCCCCAGAGCGATTTGGCTGAGATTTTGAAATGAGAGATCTCCACAGGCATTTTCGCCTGCTCGCCGATGTTGATGGCTTCATTGATGGCGTCGACCACGCCGGTTCCCTCGTCACGGATGTGGCTGGCGTATGTGCCGCCGAATTTAGACGAAGCCTTAGCGAGTTCAATGACCTCGTCGGTCTTGGCAAAAGTGCCCGGCAGGTAGATTAGCCCCGTTGAAAGGCCGACAGCCCCCTCGCGCATTGCTTTTTCGACCAGTTCATTCATTTGTTTCTGCTCTTCGGAGGTAGGAGCTCGGTTGTCGAGGCCCATAATACGAGACCGGACGGAGTTGTGCCCAATAAGCGTGGAGATGTTGATCGCGAGGGGGTTTTCTTTGATCTGCCCTAAGAATTGGCCAACATCGGTATGCGAACCGCCGCAATTACCAGTGACGAGCGTTGTGACGCCCATTCGGATGAAATTCTCGGCATTTGGATGCTCAAATACGTCTTCTGTATGAGCGTGGACGTCGATAAAGCCGGGCGCGACTATGAGGTTTTTGGCGTCAAGTGTTTCCTTTGTTCCTGAAGTGTCGAACCATCCGACTTTGACGATGCGGCCATCCTTTACTGCGATCGAGCCGCGAAACCAAGGGTTGCCGGTCCCGTCGACTATTCGAGCATTGGTTATGACCAGGTCAAATTTCTCAGCCGTCTGGGCGGGAATTGCCGGAACACACGAGAGCACAAATGCAAGCAGCAGCAGAATTGTCGTTTTTCGCATAATTAGAAAATGCCGTCAAATGTTGAATTAGTCAACATTGACGGCAATTCTAATTACGATAAGCAGGCGTTATGCCGCTTCCAGTGCGGTCGAGGCCGGGCCGCCGCCGTCCCGATACGGATCTTTCAACTCGACAGGTTCTGTCGACTTCTTTCGCAGTCTCATATTCAGCATCTCGACCAATATCGAGAACGCCATTGCGAAGTAGATATAGCCCTTCGGTATCTTTTGATGGAAGCCTTCGGCAACAAGCATTACGCCGATGAGGATTAGGAAAGATAAAGCGAGCATCTTTAGAGTAGGATGCCTGTGGACAAATTCGCCGATCGGGCCGGCAAATGCCATCATCGCACCGATCGAGATCAGCACCGCCGTTATCATGATCCAAATGCCGTTCGGCCCGTATTGGTCGCCGATCATGCCGACAGCCGTGATCACCGAATCCAGCGAGAATACGATATCGAGCAGC
>JBGSXN010000044.1:0-64538 GCA_041751355.1 Pyrinomonadaceae bacterium | reverse complement strand
CAGATCGGCTGCGTCGAGACGCTGCCTTTCATTCGGGCTAATCGTCGGACAGTGATCTCCCCTCAGGAACATCGCAGCCCACGTGATGTCAAAGCCGTCAAGCCTGCCGTCACCAAATCCCGGAGTTCCCGGAACAAGTCTGTTCACGTCACCTTCCCAAAGCGGGCCCGTCGGCGTCGGTGTAGGCGTCGGTGTCGGCGTCGGTGTCGGCGTCGGTGTCGGTGTCGGCGTGGCTCCTGCCGATGTCATACTCAGTGTAGCCGCCGTGATCGTGCCGATATCTCCGCTGGCACAATCGTTGAACTTCAATATCCACGTCCCGTTCGGTTCCAGTACAACCGCGAACACAGGGTCAAGCAAAACGTTAGCGCCATTGACGTTAGATGCTCGATAATTTCCCGGTGGAATTATCTCGTTATCGCCTACGGCCGCCGCGGCGTCCCACCATCTGGCTGTCGCAAGGTCAAAGAAAGTGTACTTGCCGCCGAGATTTGAACTGTCCCCAAACGTAGGGTCGACATCGTTACCGGTAAAGGTAAAGATGTCCTGTTCAGGCGCACCGAGTGGAGCTCTCAATAGCACGTCAAGATCGCCGACATATGTATGAGTGCCGGTAAAGCTGACCCTTATGTTTGAGACAGGTGCGGTCATACCAGTCACCTCGAATCGCACTTGGAGCCCGTCACCGCTGCAATCATTATCGGGTATGTCCCCGAGATTAGTGCCCGCAAATGTACCAGGCGGAAGCTCTGACGGAGTCGGCGTTGGCGTCGGTGACGCACCAGGACAGCCGTCGGTGGTTATCCTGATCGACCATCCACCTGCGAACTGACCGCCATCATCAGCGACAAAATCGCGAACGTAGAGATTCCAATTGCCGTTGGGTGCCGTACCGCCAAAAACGGATGCGAAGGTCGCGTTACCAAACAATGGCCCAGGTGTTTCGTGATTAAGCCCCGGCCCGGGTGATGGAAAGTTAGTATCGCCGGGTGCGTACCATGACGTGGGCCGATATGTCCCCGGTCCCCATGCCTCGTTATCCGGCAAATTGGTTAGACCTAGGTCGCTTAATGTATAGGTGACGTTAACCAGGTCCGGATCACTGCCAGCACCATTCTGAAGTAAGAAAGCCTGTCCCGTTGGTCCCACCAGGACAATAGCGACGTCATCGGAATAGGTGTGGCTATATCCGTTAAGCGTCACCTCAACATTCCCGGGTGTGCCGACGATATTTCCGAGAAGGCCCGAAACCGCGATGGTCGACGGATATGGATTCGCGTTGGCGGGTGCGCCCGAGCTTATCGTGATCGGAGTCTGATTAGTGAAGGTTGCAGGAGCGCATGCCTGAATCATGGAAGGTGCGTTCTTATCCACCATGGACGGAACCGCCTCAGCCTGTACGACTGAAAGGAACGGAAATGCCGCGATGGCAAATGAAACAAAGGCACTCAGAACTAAAGCCGCAGCCAGCTGAAATTTAAAACCCGGCGCCCTCGGCGAACTAACTTTTGACATATTATTTTCCCCCTCGTTGAAAGCAGTTTTTTTCGATCGCTCGAAAAATGAAAATACGATCACGGTCGCAAAAACTCATCGGAGTGATCGTAAGGATCGTGTTTATTGTAAGTCAACACTGATTATATAGAACTTTTTCCTATGAATCATTTTCTATGTTCGAGTATTCGAGAGCTAAGCATATTTGGATTCAATAATAATTCGAGTGCAACGGAGATTTGGATTCACGGATGTCGGGAAAAGGAAAAAGCGGGTTTTTCGCGGGCGTCAGGATACTCTTATGATCAGCCGAAACCCGACTGACGATAGCCGGAGGGCATACTGAGTATCATTAAAATAACTAGGAGGATAAAGTAAGGGACGAGCACGGCGGCTCCGGGATAGTCCTTTGCGATGCGCTGGCCAAAAAACAGTGCTGTGACAGACGCGGCTCCGATGACCGCGGCATAGAATACGATCACCAGCGAGCCAGTGGCAAGGCAATATAAGATGCCCGCGGCAGCAAGCAGGCCTGTGACCAGTTCCATGACTGTGATGGTTGCCAGCATCATCGGCACCGTGCCGGCGAGAAATGTCTTTGAAAAATGGTCCTTGAGAAACGAAAGGTTACCGCCCCAGTCGAGTAACTTGTCGAGCCCCGACTGCAGGAAAAGGATCGAGACGAAAAGGGCGCAAAAAAGTGCCGGAAGGTCTCGGGCTATCGCGTCAAAGTTCATTTAGACTTTTGCGGCCTTTTTGCGCACGGGTTTTGAGCTTGTCGATGCGGAACGGCCGTTATTCATAAGTGCCTCTATCTCCTCGGCATGCTTTGGCACACGCGATGTAAGGTTGACGTTGCCCTCCTCAGTTACGAGAACGTCATCCTCGATGCGGATGCCGATGCCGCGGTATTTGGAAGGAGCCGATTTGTCGTCAGGCGGAATGTACAGGCCGGGCTCGACGGTGAGGACCATGCCGGGTGCAAACGGACGGGAGTTTTTAGCCGTCTGATCGGTAAAGTATCGACCGGCGTCATGCACGTCGAGGCCGAGATAATGCCCGACACCGTGCATGTAGTATTTCATGTACGACTTTTTCTTGATCAGGTCCTTCGTCTTGCCCTTGAGCAGTCCGAGCTTTTTCATCCCCTCGGTCAGAAGCTCGATCGAAAATTCCTGACGGCCTTTGACTGTGTTTCCCGTTTTTGTGTATTCGATGCACTGGAGCTGAACGTCCAGGACGACGTCATACACCTCACGCTGAGCGGGAGTGTAACGTCCATTCACCGGGAATGTGCGGGTAATGTCCGATGCGTAACCTTGATATTCTGCTCCGGCGTCGATGAGTATCAAATCGCCGTCGTTGAGGGGCGCGTTATTCTCGACATAATGGAGGATGGTCGCGTTGTCGCCGCCGCCGATGATCGAGTTGTAAGCGACTCCGCTCGCTCCCTTGTCACGCATATACGATTCCATCAGCGACTCGACCTGGAATTCGTTCATTCCCGGCTTAACCTTTTTCATCGCCAGAATATGAGCGTCAACGGCAATATCCGCCGCCTTTTGCATCATAGCCACCTCGTCCTCGTTTTTGTGCAGCCGCATCTCGCCGGTTATCAGCGTCGGGTCAATGATCGTGTGCGGCGGGTAGGCTGTCTTTAGGCGGCGGACGCGTTGCTCGGTCAGGTACCCGAGGATCTGCAGGTCAAGTTTTTCGTCGACGCCAAAGCGGTAATAGAGCTTGTCACGTCCGTCGAGGAGCTTGCCGATGTCGGATGAGAATTTCTCGACAGAAAACGAGCGGTCGGCACCGTAATTTTTAACGGCGCCCTCGACGCCCTGACGGCGGCCGAACCACGTTTCCATTTCCGGATCACGCGGGCGGACGTAAAGCGTATACCGCTTTTTGGCACCGGCTGTTATCACTGCGATCGCGTCCGGCTCGGGAAATCCCGTCAGGTACCAAAAATCGGAATCCTGTCGGAATTTGAACTCCGTGTCATAACTTCGCCGGGCCTCATGGGCGGCCGGGATAATCGCGACGGAGTTTTCCTCCATTTGATCGATGAATCGTTTGAGTTGTTCTCGCATGGTAACGATATTCTAGCGTAACTAAGAGAAAACTTTTAGCCACCAATTACACGAATGCTACGAATTGCTTTTCTTATATTTCGTCCGGCCATAGAAAGCCCTGGGATATTAGGCCGCTTTCAGCAGTTTGTATAATGCGTGTAATTCGTGGCTAAATTCATCTTGTGAGCCACACGCTGCGAATAACAGAAATCTTTCTGTCGATACAAGGTGAATCGTCGCATGCCGGACGGCCGTGTGCGTTCGTACGGCTGACCGGCTGCCCAATGCGGTGTGTATGGTGCGACAGCGAATATACGTTTACTGGCGGCGAGCGGATGTCCTTTGAAGATATTTTTGCGAAATTGGAGCAATTTGGATGTCCGCTCGTCGAGGTAACGGGCGGCGAACCTCTTGCACAAAAGAATGTTTTTCCTTTCATAACCGAGCTTTGCGACCGCGGTTATGAAGTGCTGATCGAAACCGGCGGATATGTGTCGACCGAGGCTGTCGATTTGCGGGCAAAGATCATCCTCGATGTTAAATGCCCGACATCCGGCGAGGCCGAACGCAATCACTGGCCAAATCTCGAGCGGCTCCGCCCCGATTTGGATGAGGTTAAATTTGTGGTTACCGACCTCGTTGATTGGGAGTTTGCTAAAGAAGTGATAGCGAAGTTTGACCTTCTTGACAGAGCCAAAGAGGTCCTGGTTTCGCCTGTTTATGGAAGCGATGATCTTACGGGCATTGCCGAGGCAGTCGCGTCAAGCGCATTGCCGGTGCGGCTGAATCTGCAGCTTCACAAGTTTATTTGGGGTGCTGAGGCAAGAGGCGTATAAAACTGTTACCGAAGGACTTTTTCTTCAGTTTTCAGGGATCGCGTCGTGTCTTCCGTCACGCTCGCCGGTTCGAATGGCCGATCCTCGATAAGCTTATTTGTGGTCGAGGCTTTGTCTTGAATGTCATTGATCGGAGTCGAAAGCCGCGGATTTAGCTCATCGAACTTCATAAAAAGTTTCGGATAATTAAATAAGAATACTGACAGGAGCCCGAAAACGATAAAGGCAATGAATGCTGACCAATACATGATCTCGGCGCCGACAATCACAAGCTTATACTCGATGATCTTGGAAAAAACGAAGCTGATCGCGATAAGGGCCGCGATGCTTAAGCTGCCTATGCCAAGCCTTTCTATGAATTCTTTCCGTTTTTGCAAGGCGGCATATTCGACAGATGGGAATTGTTCCGCGACATTCCGCGAGATCGCTTCCAGCTTAAGGCCACAGGAACGGCAGAAATTCTGGTCAAAATCATTCTTTGATGCGCAGTGTGGGCAAAACATAATTGTAACCGCCTCGGGTAATTATACGCCTTCCTGTTTGCTTCAGTTCGGTATTTTCGGCGACTGGCTACGGGAATTGCTTTTGAATGTTAATCGGGACGAAACTTGATCGGCAATGTCTGTACTAAATAGAAAAGCAGTTTGCCTGGTATCAGGCGGGATGGATTCGTGCGTGACGGCTGCGATCGCGGCGGAGGAGAGCTACGAGTTCGCGTTTCTGCATGTCTCTTACGGTCAGCGGACTGAGGCGCGCGAGCGTTGGGCGTTTAATGACATTGCTGATCATTATGAAGTGGAAAATCGCCTTGATATTTCGATCGAGCACCTTGCAAAGATCGGAGGATCTTCATTGACGGACTCTAAAATGGAGGTCACTGAGGCTGATTTGAGATCAAAGGAGATACCGACAAGTTACGTACCCTTTCGCAATGCGAATATGCTGGCGATCGCGGTGAGTTGGGCCGAAGTGATCGGAGCGAATGCGATATATATAGGTGCGGTGGCTGAAGATTCCAGCGGTTATCCCGATTGCCGGCCCGAGTTTTATAAGGCGTTTCAGTCGGTCATCGATACGGGAACAAAACCCGAAACGCGCATCGAGATCCGCACGCCGATCATTGATTTATCAAAGTCGGAAATCGTTAAGAAGGGAATCGAGCTCGATGCTCCGCTCCACCTGACATGGTCATGTTATCGAAGCGAGAACCTGGCGTGCGGTACGTGCGATTCGTGTGCACTGAGACTTCGCGGGTTTGAACGTGCAGGAGTGGAGGACCCGATAAAATATGTTAACGTTTTCTAGCCTTGCGTGTCCCGAATACGATCATCAGGACACCGACGGTGGCCCCGAGTATCCCGCAGATCGAAAAGATCAACGCTTGTTCAATTTGGGAACCGCCGACCAAGCCAATTCCTGCCGCTTCGGATTGTGAGAGTGCGTCAAAGCTGCCGTAGACACTCCACGCCGCTCCAATTATTCCAACCAGAGGACTTAGAATAACCAAGCCGATTCCCACAACGGTGATGTTCCTGTGAGATTTCATTCGTCCATCAACTGATCGTTTGGAGGATCGCCAGACATCGT
The DNA here is from genome assembly GCA_041751355.1 of Pyrinomonadaceae bacterium. GTDB lineage: Bacteria > Acidobacteriota > Blastocatellia > Pyrinomonadales > Pyrinomonadaceae > OLB17. The sequence goes on along the minus strand of JBGSXN010000044.1, from coordinate 58,549 downwards.
CGATCGCTGTCGCTCAAGTTCTATCATTTCAGCGGAAATATATACGCATTTCCTAAAAATGCAAAGCGCGATGAATGACCGAAGTTCAGATCGCGAAGTCTTCCGGTCCGAGTTTGAGTTTTCTTAAATCGCCGAGGGCAGCGAATGCGATCTGCGATGTCGTGAAGTATTCCCGCGCGAGATCGGCAAGGTCGTCGTGTGTAACGGCGTTTATCTTTTCCAGCGTTTCCTCGACAGGGATCTGGCGGCCGTGGACCATTTCTGACTGAGCGAGGGTCGCGGCCCGGGCGGCCGAGTCTTCGAGACTCAAAAGGATCGAAGCAATCGATTGCTGGCGGGCGAGATCGAGTTCTTCGCGGCGAACGCCATTATTTACGATGTCACGCAACTCGGCAAGGCTGAGATCGACCACATCACGGACATGTTCCGGCGAGCACCCGGCGAATATCGAGAATAAACCGCAGTCCTGATAAGTGATCGATGATGAGCCAACGCTGTACGCCAGACCACGCTCTTCGCGGACCTTTTGCCATAAGCGGCTCGATGTTCCGCCACCGATGATATTTGCGAGCAGATCTGCGGCGTAACGGCGTTCATCGATCGCGGAAACAAGAGGAGTCGCGATGATCAGATGAGCTTGTTCGAGCCCGCGTTTCTGCGTTATGAGAAATGGCGAGGCGAGCTTGGGGACGGATGCGGCGAGATTGCCATTTGAGCTGGCTTTTTCCGATAAAGCCGAGCCGCCGAACATTCTCTTTGCGAGATCGGTCACCTGATCGTGCTCGATATTGCCCGCCGCGGTGATCACGAGATTACTCGAATTGAAGACATTCTGATGATAACCCGATGTGATCTCAGGGCTGAATGACCGCACCGTATCCTTTGTCCCGGCGATCGATAATCCCAACGGGTGATCGGGAAAAAACGCAGTGCTGAAGATGTCGCCGAGAAACTCCTCAGGAGAGTCCTCGATCATTTTCATTTCCTCGATGATGACCTGCTGCTCGCTTTTCAGGTCGGCGGCGTCAAAACGCGGATTCGCAAGCATATCGGCGATCAGGTCGAACGCCTGTGGAAGCTGGTCGTCAATTACCTTGATGGCAAACCCCGTCTCTTCGTGCGAAGTAAAAGCATCGAGATTGCCGCCCAAACGGTCCTGCTCGATGGCGATCTCGAGGGCCGAGCGGCGCGTCGTGCCCTTAAAAACCGTATGCTCGATAAAGTGTGATATGCCGTTAAGCTCAGCGGGCTCATGCCGCGATCCCGCGCGGAAAAAGAACCCAAGCGTAGCCGACCGCACGCCGGGCATTTTGTCGGTAAGTACTACGAGGCCATTATTGAATCTAGTTTCTAATATCTCTTCTCTCATCGGGGAAAGAGAAGAGGATACCAAAGTCCGGCCCCAGTGCGTTAGTGGTGGCGTCGGCTAAAGCCGGGACTCAACCTATCAATCAAGCCGCGGTGGCTTGGGCGGCTGCGGCGGCGGCTCAGGAGGCACGCTCTTGACCACAGGCGTAGTGACAGGCTTCGCGGGAGGCGGTTTTGGCGGATCCTGGTCAATGCCCAGCTGTGACATGATCTCGGGGATGTTCAGTCCGAGTGCCTGCAGCTGCTGGAGGAGCGAGAAGATCACGGTCGGGCCGGTTTGAGCGAAGCGGTTGATCCCGCTCTGGTGCCCGTCGCCATTGCCGTTTCCGCCTTGGTCGATCATCACGATCTTGTCGATATTGCCAAGTGGTTCCGAGACGGCACGGAATACAGGTGCGGAGGACTCGATGATCGCGGGAAGCTTTTCGAGGATCGTCTGGAGCCGTGCGGCATCATTGAATTCACGCCACGCGGCGGCTTTTTCCATGATGGCCTTTGCCTCGGCTAATCCCTGAGCTTCGATGGCTTTTGCCTCGGCAAGGCCTTTAGCTTGCAGCTTTTCAGCCTCGGCAAGGCCAACGGCACGGATCTTTTCGGCCTCGGCCTTACCTTCGGCTGCGACGGCTGACGCTCGGCCTTCGCCTTCACGCTGAAGGGTTTGAGCATGGGCTTCGGCGGTTGCGATCTGGGCCTGTTTGCGGCCTTCGGCTTCAAGGATCGCGGATTCCTGTAATCCCTGAGCACGTAGAACAGAGGCTTTGCGATCTGCCTCGGCCTGTTTTACGACCGTCGCTTCGAGTTCCTTTTCCTTACGCAGAACTTCCTGTTCCTGGACGGCGATCTGCTCCTGGGTGCGGACCTTTTCGACGCGAACCTCTTCGACGGTGACCTGCTGCTGGGCGCGGGCGTCGGCAAGCGGGCCGGCCTGATTAGCCTTGGCACGTTCTGATTCGATCTCGGCCTGAACCTGTGCCTTTTGGATCTCGGTTTCGCGGTTTGACTGGGCGATGAGCGCCTCGGTCTCTAGACGGACCTTTTCGCCCTCCTGCAGAGCAAGCGAAGCCTTTATCTTAGAATCTCGATTAGCCTCGGCCTGGCCGATCTCGGCGTCGCGTTTTACCTCGGCCGTGCGGCGTTTACCGAGAGCGTCGAGATAACCTTCTTCATCTGAAATTTCCTGAATGGTCAGAGCGTCGAGGCCGATGCCCATTTTTTCGAGATCGCCCGCCGCCTCTGTCGTTAGCTTCATCGCGAAACTCTGGCGGTCGTTGTTGATCTCTTCGACGGTCAGTGTTCCGAGAATTGCGCGCAGGTGGCCTTCGAGCGTTTGGAAGACAAGCCGGTGAAATTGCTCCTGCGGCATCCCGAGAAAGCGTTCGGCAGCCGAGCGAAGCGAAGTGTCGTCGCCCTTGATCTTGACGTTGGCGACCGCCTTGACCGAGACCGGAACGCCCTGCACCGTGTAAGCACGTGTCGTCGCGAGCGGCACGGTGATAACGTTGAGATCGAGAAACTCGACCTTTTCCAAAAACGGAAATACGAGTGTCGCACCGCCGCGAACAAGGCGGTAGCCGGCGACTGAGCCGTCAGCCAGTTTTCGGCGTCGGCCCGATATGACGGCGGCCTGATTCGGAGAAACCTTGATATAGTTTCGGCTGATAAGCATCAAGGCGATCAGCACCGCGATGACGATGACCAGAATGATGACGGGTATCAGGAGATTTGTGTAATTCGATAATAAGTCCACTATTTTTCACCTCTTTCTATCTCGACGATCACCGAATCGCCGGCTACGGAAGTCACCTTGACCAGCGCACCGACCTTGATCTCGCTGCCGTCCGTCGAGCGAGCGATCTTCTCTACGCGATCGTCGCCGATGCGGATCGAGATCTGCCCGACCGAGCCTTCTTTTATGCCAACGGCAACTTGGGCATTTCGGCCGATCAGGTCGTTATCCGTCACCGAGCTTGATGCCTGCTGGCCGATCAGAAACCGGCCGAAAAGCGAAACGACGCCGCCAAATATTAAGCCGCCGAGAAGACCGATCAGCGAACTGCCGACAGCACCATAACCCATCTGTGCCCCGATCGCACCAAAACCACCGAACGCGGTAATGAAAACAGCGATCACACGGCTGTCCAGAAACCCAAAATCCACGCCGCTATCAACGCCGATATCGACGTCGCCGCCGAACATCTCAAAGATGTCACCGAGAACGAGCGAGATCAGAAGAAACACAAAGCCAACGCCGCCGATAATGGCGAATAAGGCAAGGAGATTAAGATTTGTTAAGAAATCCATTTACGAGGGGTCTCCGGGTCGCGATCAGATGATTGCAGACATAATACAACGAAAGGCTAAAAGGCAGAAACACGAGCAGTAGCGAGTGTGCCCCTTGCGGGCCGCGACCCGGGCCCGATCGTGTTCGACTAAGCTTGTCAGACCCGATGAGGCACACTCCCTACCGGTCGTGTTTCTGCCTAATTCGAGATCGCATTGAATAGCAGCGGGAATGTCGCCAGGCTTTGGCCGCGGTACTGCGGGCGGAAGCCGAAGAGGATGATCTTGCCTTTGCCCATCGATACCTCGACGAGGGCGGCCTTGCCGGCGATCTTATCCTGACCGAGGGCCCAGCCGGAGAGGAGGATCTGCTTGGGGTCGGACGGGAAGCGGGCGATGATGCGATACGAGATCTCACCGTCGCTGCCGACTGATTCTCCTCGCGAGTTTGCCGGCGTTATCTCTTTGCCGCCGGTCATCTCGAACGCGGGTGAATTTTCGAACCATGCGATCGATTCCCTAGGCATGTTTCTTGCGACAGGATGATTGATATCAAGCTCGGTGCGGAGGATCGAGCCGGGGATGTAGAAATCTTTGCGGTCGAGCCCGGCGGTCACGTTTTTGATCGGCAGGTTGAAATGCTCGATCGCGAAAAGCGACGAGCGGTTTAGAAAAACAAGCCTCCCGCCGGCCTCAACAAATTTCTTCAGGTTCTCAACGCCTTCCTTTCCGACCCCGCCCGTGTACTCATCCGGCATCGAGCCTTTTGCGTAGCCGTTGAGGATCTGATTTGCGGGCTGGTCGGGGAAAACTATTGAACTGATCGATTTAAGATTATTCTGGCGTATTTCGCTGTTCTTTATTGGAAAGCGTGGCGGATGGCATCCAGTAACATGGCAATCTTCAGTATCGATTATCCAGCGCGTCCATCCTTCGTCCATAACGGGCATATTGGACCTGTAAAGTCTCGGTGTGGTCATTCCAGCCATGCTGCCGCAACTACACCCACGGCCGAAGCCGCTTCCTACAGTTAGACGCTCGAATTTTATTTCGGAATTCACCGCTATGGCTTGGACATTGAATAAAAGCGGTAAGGTGTGTGCCGTAACATCGTAAGGCGTGATCGGATTTCCTTCAGGTCCGAGGAGATTGGGATACCGCTGATCCTCAAGAAGGGCTTTTGCGAATCGACCGTACGGTTGATCCATAGGAATTACATAAGAATCTGCTTCAAAAACCCGTCCTGAAACTCTGATCGGTCGTTTCTGAAGGTACATTTCCAGTCCGCCTCGGGTTAGAATCCCCTGAAGAGTTTGTTGGCGGAAATGCTCATCGGTGGCCCCGCCATCTTCTCGGCCCTTGATCGCCGGAAGGATAAAAGCCCTCAGCTCCCGTCCGGAAGGTTTTCTGACAGCCTCTTTTCCGATCTCATAAAATCTCGATAACCATTTTTCGCGGTTGTCGGCTGCGTGATCCAACAAACTAAACGCGGTGGCGGTCATGTAGTCGGTGATGTTTCGCAGCTTCCATTCACCGCCTTTCCATACGGGGCCGAATTTGTCGGACGCGACCTTGGCATCGAGGCCGCCGGAGGCTCCGCGGAGGTCTTCGAACTTAACGGTGATCGGAGAGGCGAGGCGGGCCGAGGCGGTTTCGCTCAGGATCCGCACGCCGCCGTGGTAATGCGAATAGGCGCGGGCCGGGGTCCAGGCGTCGTAGGTGGTGTTGGTAGTTATGCCTTCGAGCCCTTTTTTGCGAAGGTCGTTCGCCATGTAAGTGCCGAGTTCGGTAAAGCCCTCAACGATCTGTTTGGGCACGTTCGGCTCGACGGGCGGCATATACGGTGGCAGAAATTGACGGGCGCCGTTGATGCCCTGCTGATGCACGTCGAGCACGATTTGCGGATGCCAGACGTTATGGATCTTATCGACAGTCAGCTGCGTCTCGACCTGTGTGAAGGCGTACCAGTCGCGGTTGTTATCGTGACCGACGTATTTGTGATAAAGCTCAGGCGGCGTCGTGCCTTCGTACGGCGTGCCGAGCGTTTTGTCGTACCAGTTTTTGACGATATCCACGCCGTCGGGGTTGAGCGAAGGCACCAGCAGGATGATCGTGTTGTCGAGGATCTTTTTGATCTCGGCATCGTTGCGGGAGAGCAGTTGATGAGCGATGAGCATGGACGAGAGCGTCGAGCCGACCTCGGTCGAATGAATGCCGAAGGTTATGAGGACGATGGTCTTGCCCTGTGAGATGAGTTTTTTCGCGGCAGCGTCTCTGGCAAGCAGGGATGCTTGCCCTCCAGTCAGTTTGCGGGGATCGGCGAGTTTGTCGTTGATATCTCTGTATTTCTTGAGGTTTTTCAGATTCTGGGGCGAACTGACGGTTGCGTAAACAAACGGAGCCCCCATCGTTGACTTGCCGATCTCTTCGAAGACCATCCGGTCGCTGGCCGCGTCGAGCTTTTTGAAGTAATCGACCACCTGCGCCCAGCTTGCGAGCTTGCGGTCATCGCCGGGCGTAAAGCCTAGCACATCCTTGGGGGCCTGAATGGTCGTTTGAGCGGCGACGACGACAGTTAGAACAGCAAGTAAACCGCAAAGACGCAGAGACGCGGAGATGGTAGATGAAATATTCATAGGTTGTTTCGAAATGAGAACTGGATGACATCAATTTAACATAGGCGAAGTCACTCTGTAATCTATCTTGGTTTCCTCTGCCTCTTTGCGTCTCAGCGGTTGAATCGCATCATGATGAGATGTACATTCCTTGCAGAACGGTTCCGGCGTTCTTCTGGCATCGGGCTATATAGCGGGCGGAGCTCTGGCGGGAATTTTGATCGCGCTTTCGGCTGTTTATTTTGGCGATATCGATAACTTTAATAAGCTCGCCGTGGCGGCCAATCCATTTTATGAAGGATCGTATGCCGACCTGCTGGCGACCTGCCGTTTATAGCCTTGGCCATATTCCTGTATTTAATTGGCCGCGAGCGATTGATGCGAGGCACAGCACCAAACGAAGAGGGCGAGCCGCCACCAACGATGAATCCCTGAAGGATCGCAATAAAAATGTTTTACTTGTTTGTGCACGACACGCTATAATGCCTTTAAGGCGTGTCGCTCACATTCTTCGAACGTCGGTCCACTCGGTAATTTGGCTTCGATCATTTTTGCAATGCTGCATCCGCAAATATTGGTAAATCGCAGACTGTCTCTACTACTCGTTCTCATCTCTCTTGTTTTTATCGGCGGGTGTTCTGTTGCGGAACCAATAACGTCAGCAAATGCTGATCCGGCAGCTGTTTCAAATCAGGCGGCTGCGGCTAATTTGACGGCCGAAACCTCAAAAGGTGCGACCATCGATATTGAACCCCATGGCCCGGCTGATACTGTGCGGGTTTTTTACAAACTCCTGCGTGAGAAAAAATTTCGCGAGGCGATCTTTCTGACCAATCTCAGGCCCGCGATCGAGGGGCTGACAGATACGGAATTGAAGGACTTTGCCCTTGATTTCGAGGCTATAGCCGGCCAGGTGCCTACCGAGATCGAGATCAATGGCGAGATCATCACAAACGACCTCGCGACCGTGACCGCGAACCTACCATCGCCGGACAGTGACAAAAATGACATTCAGACGATCAAATTAAAAAGGCAGAATGATGTTTGGATAATTCTTACAGTCGATCCCGGCGCAGAGGATCGGATCAGGAAAGAGGGAAAGAATTACTTTTACAGCCTTCGAATCGCTACGCATGAGGAAGAGGCTCGCAAGATGCTCGAACGCATATCCAAGGCCCAGCTTGTACATTCCCTGCAGAATGGCGGTGCTTTCACAGATATTGACACGCTGGTTTCCGCCGGACTGCTGCCTGACGATATCAGATCGAGTCAGAGCACCGGTTATAACTACAGCGTCAACCTGGCCGCCGACAAAAGGCGGTATACAGCTTCGGCCACGCCGGCTGTTTACGGCCGCAGCGGAAAGCTGTCATTCTTGCTGCAATTGGATGAAAAGGGAATTTCCCGCGTCAGCAGCCGCGATAATGGCGGAAAGGCATTTGTTAAGTAACGAACTTCTTAATTTTTTCAGGTTAACCATTGCATTTGTTTTGAAATAAGGATATAAATGACGCATCCCGAAAGTTTTCCACAGGGCAACCCAAGATGATAAGAGAGCTGATAAGCAAACTTAATCGCTCCTGGTCGGACCGTTCCATCGCTCCACGCCGCCGGCACGCCGCCGTGATGAAGGTTTGGTTTGACCCCGATTCGAACACCGAACTGGCCCGCCAGTCGGCCAGGGCCGCATGCATTTTTGGCGAAACGCTTGACATTAGCCGGACCGGCGTCGGATTTCTAGTGCCGGCGATACGTCTGAAAGAAAAATATTTGGTCGGCCAAGAGCGAAGCCTGAACATCGAGATCGATCTTCCGACCGGTAAGATACAAATGAAGGCGATCGGATGCAGATATGAAAAGGTTGGGGTGCATATTTCTACCGAACGATTCCTTGTCGGAGCTCACATTACCAGCCTGGAAGGTGCTGACAGGGAAAATTACGAGGCGTTTCTGAAACGGCGGAATTTAGGTGCAAGAAGTGCCACCGCGAGCCTTGAACTTGGCATTGACTAGCCGACACTCAACAAAAATTCCTAAAACGGCTGTCTGCGAAGGCGGTCGTTTTTCAATTTAGGCGGATCTTCCGGGTAGAATATCCGTATGAGAGATACAGTTGGGATAGGATTTATCGGAACAGGTTTTGCCCGTCGGGTTCAGATCCCGGCGTTTCGGGCGTGTGAGGGCAGCCGCATCGTCTCGGTATCGAGCGGTAGTGTTGAGAACGCCAGGGCCACAGCTGAGGAATTCGGAATCGAACATTTTTCCGCCGACTGGCGTGAGACCGTGACCCATCCCGACATCGATCTTGTCTGTATCACCACGCCGCCGCGGCTTCATAGGGAAATGACGCTCTTCGCTATTGAGCACGGCAGGCATGTCCTCTGTGAAAAGCCGATGGCGATGAACGTAGCTGAAGCTGAGGAGATGAAAGATGCGGCGGACGCTGGCGGTGTTCTTGCATTGATCGACCACGAACTGCGCTTTCTGCCGGGGCGGCAAACAGCTAAGGCGATGCTGCATAACGGCGCGATCGGAAAAATTCAGCACGCGAAATACATTTTACAAGCACCGCATCGCGGCGACCCGACGCAGGAGTGGAATTGGTGGTCGGATGAAAAGGCCGGCGGCGGCGCTCTCGGTGCGATCAATTCGCACGTGATCGATTCGTTCCATTGGTTCCTGGAATCCGAGATCTCGTCGGTCTTCTGCCAGCTGCAAACACACATTAAACAGAGGCCGTATGGCGACGATTATCGCGAGGTTACTACTGACGACGAGGCGAATATGCTGCTGCGGTTCGAAGACAGCAAAATGACTGACGATGCGACCGGACTTGTTTCGGTCTCGATGGTCGAAGGGCCGGAATATGTGAACCGGATCGAATTTATCGGCACAAAAGGCTGGCTGCGGGTCGATCATCGTGGTGACGTGTACATCGCGAAACGAGGCGAGAGCGAATGGACGACGATCGATGTCGAGTTTCCCACCGGCATCGAAGGAGTGCCGGAGTCCGGATTCCCGAGCGGGTTTATGGCATTTGCCCCCAAGATCGTCCAAGCGATCCGGACAGGGAATTTTGATATTGAATTCGCCGCGACGTTTGAGGACGGCGTGACGGTTCAAAAAGTTCTGGATGCCGCACGCGAGTCGAGTAAGTCAGGAAGTCTAATTGAGATCTAATCCACTTTCTCGCTCTTGGGCCGCGGACAACGGCCTGAGCCGGTCACCTCCACCCAACGATGGAAGCAGTAAAAGCATTACTTCATATGCTTATCGAGAAAATCGGCGACGAGCGGATATAGCTCGAGCCGGTTTTTTAGTTTTGAGATACCATGGCCCTCGTCATCGAAGAGTTTGTATTCGACACTTACATTGCGTTTTATCAACGCCTCGACTAATTGCTCCGCCTCGGTGTAAGGGACACGCGGATCGTTCTTACCGTGAATAACAAACAGCGGTGTCTTGATCTTATCGACCTTGCGGATCGGCGAGATGCGGCGGAGAAAATCGATGTCGCGGTCGAGGTGGCCGTATTCGACCTCCCGCTGACGGCGTCGATAGCCCGAGGTGTTCTGGAGGAAGGTTTCCCAATTCACAATGCCGACCGTATTAACCGCTGCAGCCCACAGGTCGGGGTAAAGCGTGATCGCCGCCATCGTCATATACCCGCCATAGCTGCCGCCCATCACGGCGATGCGTTTCGGGTCGGCACCGCCGTTTTTGATCAGCCATTCATGGGCCGCCGCGAGGTCCTTGACCGAATCTTCGCGTTTCTCTACGTCATCGAGATGTGAGTAGGTCTTTCCGTATCCGGTCGAACCCCGGACATTCGGATCGAGAACGGCATAACCGCGTGATAGATAATACTGAAACAGCGGATTGAATCCGGGCCGCGATTGCCCTTCGGGCCCGCCGTGAACAGATACGATAACGGCGAGATTGCTGCTTACGCCTAACTTGCCGACAACCCAGCCAAGGCTGCCGCTACGAGTGGCTACTCGAATCTCCGGCCTGTAATACCACGCCGGGATATCGCGTCCGTCAAATGTTTTAAATTTGATCAACTCGGGTGAAACGAACGTATTCGGATCGATACCGGCACGGTCACTTTGCGTGACCTGCGAAAGCTTTTTCGAGTCAATTTCGTATATCCAGATGTCGCCGTTGTGTTTGGATGAGCTGAACGAAAATGCCAGCTTAGTTTGATCGCTTGAGAAAGTAACGCCGCCGACTATGCCCTGTGCCGAAAGATCAACTTTTGTCTTCTTGTTGAGAAACGTCGTGATCAGCGGCTTTCCATCGGTCTCGATCTCGTTAACTGAAAGCTCGGAAAACCCGTCGCGATTGAGAACATAGGCAAATCGCCGGGCCGAATCGGGCAGAGTGATCCCGCTCACGTCCCATGGCGTGTCGTCGAGAACCCGGATCATCCGGTTCGCCTCGCTCCAATCGTCCGTTCTAGCGGCGTTGCGAAGCCGCATATTTGTAAGGCTGTAAAATTCCCGATTGTCGTTGTGTGCGAAAAGCAGCGATTTGCCGTCCGGCAAAAAGCTAACGGCGCCAAACTGTGCCGAGCCCTCGTGCGGTGTCAGCAGCGTTTCTTTCTTAGTTTTAACATCGACGAGGAACAGATTGTTATCCAGCGAAAGCTCGCCGCCAGAACGCGACACGATCAGCTTATTGCCTGTCGCATCGACCGCCGCAACGCTGTTGTTGCTGTCGAATTGATAGATCAACTCCTCTTTGCCCGAAGCGACGTCCATCCGGTAAATGTCAAAATAGTTACGGTTGCGTTTGTTCGACGCGTAATAAATGGTCTTGCCGTCCGGTGAGACCTCGCCGAAATTGTGTCGAACCCGCGGATCATTTGTTAATTCCCGCACACCTGAACCGTCAGGTTTCATCCAGAAAAACTGGGTGTTCTCGTCGCCGCCCCGAGCCTTACCGAATATCAGGCCGCTTGCGTCGGGAAGCCAACGGACAAACCCGACGTTGTCTTCGTAATTGGTAATCTGTTTAGGCTCGCCGTTCGGCAGGGTCTTGGACCATATCTGCGATGTGCCGGTGGCATTTGTCAGATACGCAATTGACTTGCCGTCCGGTGCGAATGTCGGCGAGCCGGCAGATTTGATACTCAGATACTGCTGGATCGTATACGGCTGGGCCGAGGCTGAACTTAGAATCGCGAAGGCGATCAGTAGCGAACAAAGGATGACCTTTCTCATTATTCTCCCCAATATAGTCGCTCGAACGCGTGGGATCAACCCGGGCCAGCATTTCGGCCCGATGCCGCGGGTCGACGGGGTTAAGGCTTTGCGAGGAATGCGAGATGGCGATCTGAAAACTTCCCCGTTCGCCGGTTGTGTCAGGAGGTATGGTCCATAACGATCCGCCAACCTTCCTTTAGCTTTCGAAACGTCAGTGTGAATTTACCTTTCGGATTGTCTTTCTCGCGCTTTAGTTCCCAACTGCCCAGGACCACGGCGGCGTCCTTTGAAAGTACAGTTAATTCCAAGTCTGAGAAGTTCAAAGTGCCCATCTTATCTCGCGTGTCGTAGCTTTTCTTATACCGGTCAAGTGTGGGCTGCCATCCGCGCGTAACATTGTCACCTGATATGAACACGAGGTTCTCAGAGCGCCAATAGCCCTTCATGAAACCCTCGATATCGCCGCGATTCCAAGCCGAGCTTTGATCGTCCATCACTTTTCGGATCTCGGCGGATATCTTTGCTCGTTTGCTGTCTGACTGGCCCGAAATCGCTGCTGTCGCAAACATCGTAAGAACTAGAGCAATTATTATTTTCATAGAGGTACCTGCCATGATCGCATCCAAATTCGGCAGAAAAAGGCCGGTGAACCCATCACCGGCCACAATTCGCGTGTGCGGAGTACGTTTAGTTATCGACGCTGGCCATTGCCGCGGCATCGGCCTTTTGTTTATCGGTGAGCGGAATGCCCATCTTTTCAAGAGTGATCGCGTTCAATGTGCCCGTAACCTTGACGCCGTTCTCGTCCTGAAACTTCTTGAGGGCGGCTCGGGTGTCGTTATTTAGTTTACCGGTTTCGTCACCGCTGTACATCGCTTTTTCCTTTAGCATTCGCTGAGCGGATTTGATCTGATCGACCGTTGCTCGAAATATTATCTTCTTTGACTTGGATTTCGAGGAGCTTTTTTCGGTTTCGGCTGACGCGTAAGAATTAGCCGAGATCGGAATTAGTTTTTGCGACTCGGTTAGTTCAACTTCGAACTTTTCGAGGGTCGCCCGGTTCAGGGTTCCAGTCTGCTTAAGGCCGTTGTCCTTCTGCATGCTCTTGATCCCCGTCCGCGTCTCAGTGTTATATTTACCATCCGCATCGCCGGAATAGAGCTGTTTTTCCTTCAGTTTAAGTTGGACCTGTATGATCTGGTCTTTTGTTGGCCGGAAGACCGGTGCCCGTTTGGTTGATTTAGTGCTCGACGTCGAGGTTGAAGCCTTTGCAGTATCGGGGCCCTGCGCAATACTCGCCGAAGTCAGCAATAGTGAAAGTGAAAGTAGTAGAAGTAGTTGTTTTATCATTATGGGATCTCCGTTTGCTGTGGGTTATTGAGAAACGGCAAACTCGAAAAAACACGGCTGCCGAGTCCCAGGGATGTTACTGAAAAATGATTTCCAGCATTATCTTGCAAACTCGGGACAGCTGTCAAGTAAATTTTCAGCTTTGGCACGGAGAGTTTCGGCCGAAGATTTTCAGATTTCCGTGAACCGTTATCTTTGCGGACCCACGTGTAGCAGTTTGTCCCTGTAAATGAGACGGTAAATTTGCCGGGCCCTGGCCGGATCGAGCTCTCTGAGTGCCCTGTACTGGCTTAATGCGCCGGGCTTGTTATTGTAAAGAGCCTGAGAAACGCCTAAGTTAAATCTGAACTTAACCGACGATGGATCGATCTCGACGGCACGTTTGAACGCCCCGGCAGCCTCACGATATTTTTTCCGATTAAAATAAGCGAACCCGAGTGAATTGTACGCCTGGGCGTGAAGAGGGGATCGGGCGACAGCCTGTTCGAGCACCCGGATCGCTCTTTTATTCTCACCGTTTCGGATCAGGGCCGCACCGAACTGGGCCTGTATCTCCGAATCGTCCGGATTGAGTTTGTCGAGAGTTTCATAACAACGCAAAGCCTCGCGGTCGATATCGAGCATATAAAAGATACCGCAGAGCTGGGTTCGTGCCCTGACGTCTTGGGGAGCTAACTCTACACCCCGGCGCGCAGGCGGCAATGCTTCTTTTAATCTACCTAAACGCTCGTAAGTAATGTTGAGGTTTACGTGCGCGGCCGACAAGTCGGGCTTCAACTCGACCGCCGCTTTAAATGCCTTAAGAGCATCGTCATGTCTATTGTGGGCAGTGTGTTCCGCCCCGAGATTATTGAGATAAACGGGATCGCCGAGCTTCCGGTCATTCGCCGTGACCTTACTATCGACGACAACCGGTCCTGCCCCCTTATCCTTGTAATTGGCCTTTTTCGCCGGTTCGACGCGACCGGCGGATCTGTCAAGTGGAGGAGCGTTCTGAGCGTTTAATGTGACCGGAGAAATAAGGAAGAAAAAGGGTGAGAAAACGGCGATAACACAAACTCGATACACGGACACCTCCTACTATGTGTCCACCGATAACGCATATTCCGAGCTTACCCGGCGACACTTACAATACTGCTCGGTTACCGACATTTTCGTTCACTCGCCAATTTTACTCCGTAATGTGCCATACCTTTCTGGCAAACTGAGCAAACCCATAATAGAAGACTTGCTGAATGAATGCTCATTCAGTTATAATCGCCCCATATTTTATTGCCTAGATATTGAATATGAATATTACTAAAGCCGCCGTTTTGGGAGCCGGAACTATGGGTGCCGGTATCGCCGCGCATCTGTCAAATGCAGGAATTCCGACCCTTTTGCTCGACATCGCACCTAATGAACTAACCCATGAAGAAGAGAAAAAGGGCCTGACACTTGAGTCGCAGGCTGTTCGGAACCGGATCGTCAATTCACTTTTCGACGCTGCTAAAAAGCTGCGGCCCGCGCCGTTTATGCTGGGCGATAATGCCAAGCTTATTTCGACCGGCAACTTCACCGACGACATGGCGAAGTTAAAGGATTGCGATCTGGTCATCGAGGCCGTGGTCGAAAACGTCGACATCAAGCACAAGATCTTTGCCGAGGTCGAAAAGAACCGTAAACCCGGGGCCGTGATCGCGTCGAACACGAGCGGCATAACGATCGACTCGATCGCTGAGCCTTTCTCGGACGATTTCAAGCAGCATTTTCTCGGCATCCACTTCTTTAACCCGCCGCGGTACATGAAACTCGTTGAGATAATCCCGGGCACGAAAACCAGTGGCGAGGTGGCCTGTAAGATCGCGGGTTTCCTCGACCAGCGGCTCGGGAAAGGCGTTGTGCCGGCAAAGGACCGGCCGAATTTTATTGCAAACCGGATCGGGACGTTTGCCATGATGGCGACCGTTCACGAGATGATCAGGATGGGCTTTACGCCGACCGAGATCGACCAGATGACCGGCAAGGCGATCGGCCACGCGTCATCCGCGACCTTTCGTACCTCGGATCTCGTTGGGCTTGATGTCCTCGCCCATGTAAATAAGAACCTCTATCCGGCGGTACCCGATGATGAGGACCGCGATGTTTTTAAGGTGCCTGAAGTTATTGAGAAAATGCTCGAGAAGAAGCTGCTCGGCGACAAGACCAAGCGCGGCTTTTATAAGAAATCAAAGGATGCCGAAGGCAACCGACAGATCCTCGAGCTTGACCTCGAAACGTTTGAATACAAGCCGCAGCAGAAATCCAAATTCCCATCGCTCGATACGGCAAAGCAGATCGACGACAAGGAAAAGCGCATAAAACAGCTCGTCTGGGGCGAGGACCGTGTGGGCGAGTTCCTTTGGAATACGATGTCGCGCACTTTTCGCTATGCGGCTAATCGTATTCCCGAGATCGCCGATACGATCGTCGAGATCGACAACGCGATCAAGTGGGGTTTCGGATGGGAGATCGGTGTTTTTGAGACGTGGGACGCGGTGGGCCTCGCAGAGTCGGTCGAACGGATGCAAAAGGAGGGTCAGGCTGTACCCGCGAGTGTCGAAAAGATGCTTGCGGCAGGCGCAACGAGCTTCTATAAAAATGAGAGCGGCGATCGTTCTTTCTACGACCTCATTGCGGGCGAATACAAGCCGATGCCCGACCGCCCCGGCGTGATCATGCTAAAGAGCGTGAAAGAACGCACTGGCGTTATCAAATCAAACCCAGGTGCCTCGCTGATCGACATCGGCGATGGCGTTGCATGCCTCGAATTTCATTCGAAAATGAATTCGATCGGCGGCGATACGGTTCCCATGATGAATTTTGCTATCGACGAGGTCGAGCGAAACTTCAAAGGCCTCGTAGTTGGCAATCAAGGGGGAAATTTTTCGGCCGGCGCCAATATCATGATGCTCCTGCTCGCGGCCCAGGAAGAGGAATGGGACGACATCAATATGATGGTCGCGGCCCTGCAAAAAGCGGTGATGAGGCTGCGTTACTCGGCAAAGCCGGTCGTAACGGCACCTTACGGCCTTACCCTCGGTGGCGGCTGCGAGATCGCGATTCACGGCGATAAGGTGCGTGCTGCGGGCGAGACTTATATTGGCCTCGTCGAGGTCGGCGTTGGCGTTATCCCGGCGGGCGGCGGTACCAAGGAAATGACAATGCGTGCCATGGATGCCGCTGCAAAAGCCCCCGATGCCGACCCGCTGGCGTTCCTAAAGAAAACGTTCGAGACGATCGGAATGGGCAAGGTTGCGACCTCTGCTCAGGAAGGCCGTGCGTTTGGATTTCTGCGTGAAAGTGATTCGATATCGATGAACGGAGATCGCCTGATCCAGGACGCCAAGCAGGAGGTCCTGAATCTTGACACCGCCGGCTACGTCCAACCGGTCGAGCGGACCGATATCACCGTACTGGGCGAATCGCTGGAGGCAGCGTTAAAGCTCGCTCTGCATATGATGAAACAGGGCGGCTATATTTCCGATCACGATCAGAAGATCGGCCAAAAGCTGGCACATGTAATGGCCGGCGGCACCATCAATCACAAAACGCAGGTTTCCGAGCGTTACCTGCTCGACCTCGAACGCGAGGCATTCGTATCGCTCTGCGGAGAAAGAAAAACACAGGAGCGTATCGCGGCTATGTTAAAAACAGGCAAGCCGCTTCGAAACTAACTCAGACGTATGGATGAGCGAATAGGCTACATCACTTCTGAAATGCAAAAAGTCGCCGATGATGCTCGGGCGACATTCGGCGGATTGAGTTCCGATCAGTTGAACTGGAAACCCGGCGAGAAAAGCTGGAGCATCGCGCAGTGTCTCGATCATTTGATAAAGACCAACGAGCAGTTTTATCCGGAGTTTGAAGAGCTTGCATCGGGCAATCGAAAGAATTCGTTCATCGAAAACTGGTCGCCGCTTTCCGGATTCTTTGGCCGCTTTTTGATCAAAGCTGTTTCCGAAGATTCGAAAAAAGCTAAAGCGCCTTCACTGGCGATCGTGCCGCCAAGCGACGTCGAGGCAGATATCGTTGACCGCTTTGCCTCGCATATTGCCGAGGTAAACAGCAAGGTTTCGGCGTGTGAAGGCGCCGATCGCGAAAAGACTGTGGTCACATCGCCGTTCCTAGCTGTATTTACGTATACGCTAGACGATGCTTATACGGTTTTAGTCGAACATACGAAACGGCACATCCGCCAGGCAAAGCGTGTGATAGATGCGAACGGATTTCCGAGTTCAGAACCGCCCGCCGATGGGGGTGAATGACGTTAGGAATATGAGACGGTCCTTTATCTTAATATATTCGTTATCGATCTTAGCTGCGGCGTGTAACACAAGCGGCATCCCAACCGAATTTGCGAACGCGTGCAGCCTGGAAAACGACGGCAGAACGCTTGAAGTAAGCGGCGTGCTTGAGCCCCGGACGATGGTTTATTGTTCGAACCGAAGCGGCCGAATGGAGTGCCCGTTTGATCTTTTGCAAGCCGCTGGAAGCGACAAGAAATTTAGCGCTGACATCGAGGTGGGCAGCGGTGCAAATACGGTTGACGAGATCCAGAAAGGATTCAAAAAGGAAGACCTTAAGGTTCGCGATAATGACGGCAGTCTGGTGGCGTTCGGCACGGACAAGCTGAAGCTCACCGGAAAGTTGAGCGTCGCTCCCGCGGCACCCGGGGGCCAAGGCGTCTGCTTTATGAAGGTCTACAAGATCGAGAAATGAACCGCTGCGGCTGGGCATCAAACGAATTGAACATCCCATACCACGACACCGAGTGGGGTGTGCCCGTGCATGACGATAGACGTTTATTTGAATTCCTGGTCTTAGAAGGCGCACAGGCAGGGCTGAGTTGGGACACGATCCTGCGAAAGCGCGATGCGTACCGGGAGGCCTTCGGCGGATTTGACCCCGCGAAGGTCGCCCGCTACGACGAAGCGAAAAGGTCGGAACTGCTCGAGAACGCAGGCATCGTTCGCAACCGGCTCAAGATAGCCTCAGCCATTGCAAACGCTCGTGCATTTATCGAGGTGCAGAATGAATTCGGTTCTTTCGATTCGTATATCTGGCGATTTGTGGATGGCAAGCCCGTCGACGGCAGGCGAAAACAGATGTCGGATGTGCCGGCCACGACCGAGGTTTCGGACGCTTTATCGAAAGACCTGAAAAAGCGTGGATTTAACTTTGTCGGCTCGACTATCATGTATGCGTTTATGCAGGCGACCGGAATGGTGAATGATCACGTTGTGGCGTGTTTTCGGTATAAGGAGATCTCGAAATAGCTCTGCGAGCTCAGCGGTCTCCGCGTTAAGATTCATTTTGAACGCAGAGATCGCAAAGGACGCAGAGAAATGGCGATAGATATTCCGATAACTCAGGCAGTGCGGTTTTTGAGAGAGAAAATGGTTGAGTTTGTGCCGCGGCTTTATGATTACGTCGAAAAAGGCGGGGCAAGGGAATCGGCCAAGCAATTAGGCGTGGATATTCACGCGGTCGTGAAGACGTTGGTCTTTGAAACGAATGATAAAAAGCCGCTGATCGTGCTGATGCACGGTGATCGCGAGGTTTCGGCAAAGAATCTGGCGCGGTTTCTCGGCGTGAAATCAGTAGGACCGGCGACGCCCGAAAAAGCATCGAAATTGACAGGCTATCTTGTCGGCGGCACATCGCCATTCGGTACGCGAACGGCGATGCCGGTGTATGTTGAGGCGAGCATTTTTGATCTCGACAAGATATTTATTAACGGCGGCAAGCGGGGGTTTTTGGTTGAGATCGAGCCGAGCGTTTTGCGGATGATATTGAAAATTGAAGAGGTTGCAGTCGGGATCGAAACTTAGCCTGGATCTCGAGGCTTACCCGTAGGGCAAATAGCCACGTCGTTTACGGGGTGGTCAGGTTGGAAATTTGATCGGGAGCCCGTTTTAACGGGCTTATAGAATCGCGGCTTAAGCCTGGAGCCAGAAGGACGTTAAAACGCCCTTTTGTTAAATTGCTGGGATCGAACCACGCCGTAAACGACGTGGCTAAGTGCCGCGAAACG
Organism: Pyrinomonadaceae bacterium; assembly: GCA_041751355.1. GTDB lineage: Bacteria > Acidobacteriota > Blastocatellia > Pyrinomonadales > Pyrinomonadaceae > OLB17. The sequence goes on along the minus strand of JBGSXN010000044.1, from coordinate 39,674 downwards.
CGGGAAGACTGTTGAAACAGGCCGTTTGCCAAGTCTTCAAAAAGATCGAATGATCTAAATGCTGATAGACGAATTTTTATCTGAATTCGATTTTGAGGAAAAGCACTCGATAGCAATCAACGCCGATGCCACAACGGTTTATGAAGCGGCAAAGGATGCGAATTTTGGTGAATCGTGGATCGTAAGAACGCTCTTAACGCTACGCGGGATGTCGGCCGATGCTTTGACTCTTCGAAATTTGCGTTATTCCAAATTTCGGATCCTCGGCGAGAGGCCCGCAAGGGAGTTGCTGATCGGCCTGGCCGGAAAATTCTGGACGCCGTGGGGCGATCTGCAGGATGTGAACGCCGAGAACTTCAAGGCGTTCGACAAGAGCGGCTATGCAAAGGCGGTTTGGAATTTTTCGCTCGATGCTGACGGCACTGAGGGTGAAGCTACCCGGCTCACGACAGAAACCCGTATCAAATGCCTTGACGAAGGCAGCCACAGGAGCTTTGGATTTTACTGGACATTTGTCCAGCCATTTAGCGGTTTGATAAGGATGGAGATGTTGAAAACGATTAAGCGGAAGGCGGAGATGGTGTAGTATTTTTCATATGTTCGAGAGCTTGGTCATGTTTTTTGACAGTGCGATAATCGCCGCTCTCATAGCCCTGTCGGGAACGCTCACAGTTGCATATCTTGGCTATCGGCAGTGGAAAAAACAGAACGACAGCAATAGGCGTGCTGATTTTCTGAACGAGAAGCAGGCAGCTTACAAGGCCCTTTGGGAAAAGCTTGAAGATGTTCACGTTAGGCTACGAACTGAAGATGTGGACAGGGCTGGATTTCAAGTTTTGTTACGCGAAACGAATGCACTTATCTTGAAAAAGCAATTGTTTCTGGAGGAAGAGGATCGGCAATTGTCGAACGAATATCTAAAAGCCGTGCTCAATTATACTGAAATTATCAGAGCATCGGACGACGATGACGCCCGAGAGTCGATGGTCACCACCGGACCTCTGCCCAGAGCAGTTTTTGAGATGGCGGAAAATATTCGCGAAGCCACGCAAGAAATGGACAGGCTCAGGGATGTGATCCTTCAGCGGTTCAGGGAGATCCTCGGCGGAACGTTATAGGAATCAGGTGGAAATATATGAAAGAAGCAGTAATAGTATCGGCCGTGCGAACGGCTGTGGGTAAGGCGCCGAAGGGCACGTTGCGTAATACGCGTTCGGACGAGCTTGGGGCGACGGCGATCAAAGAGGCTGTGGCTCGAGCGGGCGTAGATGCGTCGCTGATCGATGACGTGATCATGGGCTGCGCTTTTCCGGAGGCGGAGCAAGGGATGAACGTTGCTCGGACTGCGTCGATACTCGCCGGATTGCCGATCGAGGCTTCGGCGATGACGGTGAATAGATATTGCTCGTCGGGTTTGCAGACGATCGCGATGGCGGCCGAGCGTGTGATGATCGGCGGTGCGGATGCTATCGTCGCGGGCGGGCTCGAATCGATGACCGTGATCCCGATGGGCGGAAACACGTTTCGCCCAAACCCGCGGCTCGCGGACTCGTATCCCGATTACTACCTGAACATGGGCCTGACGGCCGAGAATCTCGCACGCAAATACGAGATCACCCGCGAGCAGGCTGACGAATTTTCATACAATTCGCACATGAAAGCCCTCGCCGCGATCAAGGAAGGCAAATTCACCGACGAGATAGTACCGATGAATGTCTATGTCGATGAACTCGACGAAAAAGGCCGAGTCCGCCGTAAAGAGATCGTCTTCGCCCAGGACGAAGGCCCGCGTGCGGACACATCGCTCGAAGGACTGGCGAAGCTTAGAGCTGTTTTTCACGCTAGCGGAACCGTCACCGCCGGAAACTCTTCGCAAATGTCCGACGGAGCCGCAGCAGCCGTAGTGATGTCCGCCGACAAGGCCGCCGAACTCGACATCAAGCCGATGGCACGCTTCGTCTCGTTCGCAACCGCCGGCTGCCTGCCCGAGGAAATGGGCATCGGGCCGGTTTATGCAATACCTAAAGCTCTAAAACTCGCGGGCCTGACGCTCGACCAGATCGACGTGATCGAGCTCAACGAAGCCTTCGCTGCGCAGGGGCTGTCAGTAATGAAACTGCTGGAAATGGACCCGTCAAAGGTCAACGTCAACGGCGGTGCGGTAGCCCTCGGCCATCCGCTCGGCTGCACGGGAGCAAAATTGACCGCGACTGTTTTGCAGGAACTGAAACGCCGTAATGCCCGCTACGGCATGGTCACGATGTGTGTCGGCGGCGGCATGGGCGCGGCGGGGATCTTCGAGCGGATCGACTGAGGTCGTTTGCAGTAACTAACGAAAAGGGGCTTTCTCAGCCCCTTCTGTGAAATTGCTTCTCGGTACAACGCTCTGCGCTTAGTTTGCGTTGATTATCTCTAATGCCTTCTCGACCAATTCGTCTCTTCCTTCTCTGATCCCCTTGATGGTAGGTTTGACCACGATGTCAGGAATAATTCCTATCCTCTGCGTCTCCTTGCCGTCCGGGTAATAAACACCAATCCCGCTGATCATCGTGCTTATACCGCCCGGGAGAGAGAAAGGTGACACGTTGCCATCCGCACCGGATGTCGTGCTACCGATAACCGTCGCACGCGGGGCGGTGCGAAGCGCCATGGCCGTGTATTCCGCCTGGCTTTGGGTGACCTCATTTATCAGGATCACGACTTTGCCTTTGTAGTGGTCCGGGTTGTCGGTTCCGACTGCCACGTCGTCGGTGTAGGTAAAGAGGCCCGGCATCGCTAAGCTCCCCTGCGAAAACTTTACGAACTTCGTCGGCTTCGGCATCAGAAAGCTTCCAAGGCTGAATACGATAAAATCGCTCGGGTACGAACGCAGGTCCACTATAAGCCCCTTAGTTTTCGCGATGTCGGGCAGCATTCCTCCGATCTGTCCCGGTTTCAAAGAGCCAGGGTAGAGATAGGCAACATCGGGCCGTGGCATTTTCAGCGGTTGGATGTCTTTACTGAACAATGCCCCGAGGCTTGCCTTGACCTTGTCCGAGCCGAAGCAATCCACCTTAACTTCATTTTTCTGCTTCCCACGCTTGTATGCGATGTTCATCGAAGTCTCGTTAGTGCGAAGCAGATTTAGAGCGATGTCGCGGAGTTTGGTTGGGTAATTCGAAGCGGGCGTAACTTCCAGCCGCTGTTTTACGATCTCGGGCACTGTTTTCCCGTTGATCTTTTCGATTATGTCACCGATCTGAAGGCCCGAGGATTTGGCGAGGGCCTCGTCCCAGACCTTTGTTACCACGGCTTGCTCCTCAATGAACGTAACGCCCAAAGGGGCATAATTCAAACCTCTAAACTTATCGAGCGTAACATCCTGACCCCATATATTTGCGTGCGTGTCGTGGATGCTACCGATGAGTCCAAGGGCGGCCTTTTTGTACTCGAGTTCGTCTCGGGCTTTGACGAACCGGGGAATGTAGTCGGTCAAAACAGAATCCCATTTGGAATCGACTAGATGCCGGTTCGGAAAGTAGTACTGGATGACGTTCCAATAGCGAAACAAACTTAACAGGCGAAAACCCGTATCCGGAAACGGCATCGATCTGTAGGCATTCTCATTCTTAAATTGCGGGTTGCCGACGCCCGGTGCGAAACCAATATAGTAATGTTTGCTGCTGTCTCGTTTGGCTTGGCTTATCTTTTTCAGTCGTTGAGCAAGAGCGGGGCCAATTTGTTTGCCGTCTATCCACGACAGGTCGGGGTAAAGCTTGATCTTCTCCGCTATCACGCTTTCCGACTTAGCTTCTTCGACCGGCCCGAGGCTGTCTATCCATGCTGTGAGTGCGGAATCCCTTTCCTCACGTCCTTTCGCAGCCATTACCTTTGGAAGAATTCTGAACAGTTCATAATCCCAGTTATGCTCGCCTTTTCCGATAGCCGGATGGTGATATTTTAGAAAACCCCAAACTTTGCCCAGAAATGCAAGATCGTCGATCCGCGATCTGTTCAACTCGATGGCCGAGATAGTTGAACCGGCGTCAAACTGCTTGTCGATGGCGGCCTTGTAAACGATCGGCGGACGGGTTTTGGCGTCCTTAAGTTCCTTGCCGTCGATCAGGAGCTCCAGATCATCGACCCAAATCTTCCCTTTACCTGTGAGAAGAGCACCGAACACGATAGATTGGCCCTCGGCGGGAAGGGGGAGTTTGACCGAATATGCGGTCCAGTCGGATGTGCCACTGATCATTCTCGACTGCATATTGTCGAATTGCAACGCACGACCCTCGGCATCGATCCTAAGCCAGAGGCCGGCGAATCCGTCCGAGACGTCCTGAAGTTTCAGGAAGCCCCTTAGCTCGATCTCCTTACCATCGAAGCCGGATGGGATTGTGTATGCCACCGCCCCAAATCCGGCCCCGCCAGAGGCGGGCGGTTCGATCCGCATAGACACAAGTCCGTTCCTCTTTACATCCGAGTCGACCGTCAGCAAGTATCCGCTGCCCATCGGTGACCACCTATCAGGCAGCTTTGCACCGTCGGATATTTTCTCAAAGCCCATATTCAGTTCTAGTTGAGTAGACGGACTTTGGCCACCGACGGTAAGGGTGATACCTAAGACAAGAATTAGTGACTGAAGCGCAGCTTTCATTGTTTTACTGTGTAACGTAATATTTGCTCGAATATTAACTCATTTTGCTCATTCTATGAAAATAATATTTCAATGCGGGCAATCGGCTATAAGGAGGTGAAAAATCACGCTCTGCTTGACTGAATGAGTATTCATTCAGTATTATTGCTCAGCATTGTAAAGGAGTCAGACAAACCCCATGGAAACAAAATTGGAAAGGGAATATATGAAGGGCGGCGAGTTTTTGATCGCCGAAACATCGGCGGCGGACGTTTTTACGCCCGAGGATTTTTCGGACGAGCACAGGATGATCGGCGAGACCTGCCGCGATTATATCGATAACGAGGTCGTGCCTAATCATCCGGAACTCGAGAAACATAACTGGGATATAGCCCGCGATCTACTCAAGAAAGCCGGTGAACTCGGCTTGCTCGGTGCCAATATTCCCGAGGAATATGGCGGGATGGAGCTCGACCAGACAACCGGTGCGATCATTGCCGAGATGGTCGGCCGCGGTGGCGGATTTGGTTCCACTTACGGTGCCCAGACATCGATCGGCTTGCTTCCGATACTTTATTGGGGCTCGGAGGAACTCAAGAAAGAGTGGATCCCGAAGATCATTTCAGGTGAAGCCGTGTCGGCCTACTGCCTCACGGAATCCAGTTCTGGCTCGGACGCTCTGGGTGCTAAATGCATCGCGAAGCTTACCGAGGATGGGCAGCATTACGTGCTCAACGGCGAGAAGATGTGGATCACGAATGGCGGGTTCGCGGATGTCTATCTTGTTTTTGCTAAAGTCGACGGAGAGAAAGATAAATTCTCGTGTTTCCTTGTTCCCCGTTCAGAAAACTGCCGACCCGGTGCCGAGGAACACAAGCTCGGAATCAAATCGTCATCGACAACGGCGGTGATTCTCTCTGACGCGAAGATCCCGGTGGGTAACCTCGTCGGAAACGTCGGTGACGGGGCAAAGATCGCTTTTAACGTGCTCAATGTCGGCCGTTTCAAACTCGGGGCGTCGGTCACCGGGGGTGCAAAGCTCGCCATTCACGAGTCGGTCCGATACGCCAACGAGCGGCATCAGTTTAACAAGCCTATCTCGTCATTCGGTGCGATCAAGCACAAACTCGCCGAGATGGCGATCAGGACCTGGGTTTCCGAGTCGATCACTTACCGCACGGTCGGAATGATCGACGCTCTGATCGGCGACGGGGCGGACAACGCTAAAAAGCTGCAGTCGATCGAGGAATATGCGGTAGAATCGTCGATCAACAAGGTCGCGTGTTCAGAATCGCTCGATTACGTAGTCGATGAGATGGTGCAGATCTACGGCGGTTACGGCTATTCGGCCGATTATCCGGCGGAAAAAGCGTATCGCGATTCCCGGATCAACCGCATATTTGAAGGCACGAACGAGATCAATCGGATGCTGATCCCAGGCCAGTTGATGAAACGGGCGATGAAAGGCAAACTCGGGCTGCTGCAGGCCGCCAAAGCCCTGCAAGACGAGATCCTCAATCCGCAGATGTCTTTCGATGAAGACACGAGCCTGCTTGCGGCCGAAACAAAGCTTGCTCAAAATGCCAAGAAGGCCGCCCTGATGGTGCTAGGCACTGCCGCTCAAAAATACATGATGGCCCTCGCCGAACAGCAGGAAGTATTGCTCAACTGCGCCGATATCATAATGGACGCTTACCAGATGGAAACGGCAATTTTGCGTGCTAAAAAGCACGCCGAGGCTAACGGCGAGCAGGCTGCCGGTCGTTACATCGACATGGCTTCGGTATTTTGCAACGATGCTATGCAGCGGATCGACGCAAAGGCAAAAAATACCATCGCCGCCATAGCCGAGGGCGACGAGGGCCGCACAATGCTGGTCGCCTTAAAGCGGTTTACCAAAAACAATTCGCCCGTCAACACTATCGCCGCCCGCCAGCGAATCGCGGACGTAATGATCTCGGCGAATACTTATACGTTTTAGAAACATCGCTCTGGGGGTTTTCCGGGAAACGAACGCGGGACAAACCCGCATTGGAAGCGGCACCTCATAGCAGGCTGCTTATAAGATATTTGACAGTTAGAGATGGGAATTATCGGGATTGAAATGAGAAAGCCACGGATGCCGATCGGCCTCCGTGGACTTTTTTGTCACGCCCTTAACGAGCGTTCCCCCTTGAAATTCGACCCTTAGTAGTTATAGTAAGGGAATTGGTTACGGTAGTAATCGTCACTATTCGGATTACGCGGCTTTTGCTTCGCGGTTACGACAGCACCTCCTGTCGCGCCGACTGCGGCTCCGATCAAGGCACCTTTCTTGCCGCCGATCAGGGCACCGATAAGGGCGCCGACCCCGGTTCCAACCGAGAGATTTACGGCTTTACGATGCTTATCGTATGTGCTGGGTTCTTCGTAACCAAAACCGTAGTACTGCTGGTTATTTCGATTGACCTGCTGATTATTCCGATAGATTTGCTGATTGGTCCTATACCGATCCTGGTTATAGCTGGTCCGCCTCTGTGCCGAGGCACTACCTGCAAGCATTGGAAGCGATATTGCTAACATCGCGATCGTAAGGAATGTGGTAATAAATTTTTTCATTGCTTGTCTCCTGTCTTCTGATCTTTAGAGGCTTACCTCGTCGGTATTAAGGGCAATCAACGTGCCACGATGGTCAATATATTGAATCTGAATGACTTGCGGTGTTTATTGCGCTATGAGGTTTCTGGGCTCCGCACGAAAACGGGTGAACATTTTACGCAATTGACGCAATGGTCAGTAATAAAATGCCCCGGCGTTTCCGCCGAGGCATTACATAAGAAAGAACTTGGTCTATGACTTTTACTAATACCTACGATAGGTCGTGACACGTCGAACATAGTTCTTTGGCCGTTGTTTGTGGGTAAAGAGTGCTCCGCCGCCGGCTCCTGCCAAACCGCCGATCACGACACCTTTCTTACCACCCAATAAACCGCCCACTAACATACCGGCACCTGTACCGATAGCTAAATTGAATGCCTTACGATGTCGTCGATAGACATTTGGCCTTTTATACCGTACCGCTGTCCTGTTTCGTGTAGCCCTGGTACGGGCAGTCGTGTACGTACCGGTTCGGGCGTTGTAATAGCGAGTTTGAGCATCCGCCGCGGTAGCGCTCGCTAACGGCAGCATAACCCCAACCACAGTTGCCATAATTAAAGTCGTAAAGTATTTTTTCAACATTGTATTTCCCCCGTAAAATGAATAAATTCTTCGCTGAACAGATTGGCAAGACGTGTGCCACAAACGGTAACCCTTTTAGATCCGTCCACTATTGCCCGTATCAAGGCGGATCTTAACAGTGCTGCATACGAAATCGGCCGACCCGTCAACCTTATGGTGTGTAGCAAAACGGGTTAAGAGCGCAGGTTTTATAGGTTCTGTCGATATGGTAAGATTCGTCTTTAGACCGTCCGATGATACCCGTCAGTTCTTTTATCTCTAATGCTTAAAAGCCCACTTCCTGAGCTAGCGCTTTTTTACGATCTCGAATGGGTGCCCGATGCCTCGGGAGCAAAACGACTCTTCGACCTCAAAGACGATGTCTCAGAGCTGGATGCAATGCAGAGGCTCTGGGAACATTCGCCTAACTACAGCGAACAGAATCCACGCCCGTTTTTGAAATATATGTTCTCCCGGGTAGTGTCGATCGCGTTTCTATCCAGAAAAGCTATATTTCGAGATGGCGAGCCCGTGATCGAGTTCTCGCTGAATTCGCTCCCCAAATTGCCCTTGGAGGCAGACGATGTCGATGAAGCGGCGATAATCGATCGGTTTCTGTATATAGTCGGTGACCGATGCCCGCAACTCGTCGGCTACAACTCTTCCGAATCTGATATCCAGGTCCTAATTCAACGCGGTATGATCAACGAAGTCCGCTCGCCGGCCTTCTGTAAACGGCCGAATAAACCGTGGGAGGGCCCCGATTACTTCGATTCCCGCAACAGCGAGGCCCACTTAGATCTGATGTTGCGATTTTCTCGAGGGAACATGGCCCCGCGGCTGGACGAGTTTGCCAAACTTTGCGGGTTTCCCGGTAAGATTGATGTTAAAGGCGATCAGGTGACGGACCTCTGGCTGGAAGGCGACATCACCAAGATCGTCGAATATAATCAGATAGACACCCTAAACACGTATCTCTTATGGCTAAGAATGGTCTATTTCGTTGGCCAGATCGACGAGGAAGACTATTTTAACGAGCAGGAGCACTTTCGGGAATTTTTGGAGACTGAGTCACAGAAATCTGAAAAGGCGTTCGTGAGCGGATTTCTTGAAAAATGGCCGGTTTGAATCGATCGGTCGATCCGAGTCGCTCGTATAGAACTAATCTCAGAGCCGATGAAAGATCGGGTTTCAGTAGGCTTGCAAATGATCCTCATTAATTCACGGTGAGAACGAAGAAATGAAGTTTAACGAGATATATCACGAAAACTGCATCGCTACTTTGGCTCGCCTCGAGGACGACCTGCTGGACATGACGATCACGAGCCCTCCCTATGACGATCTCAGGGATTATAATGGCTATCATTTTCCCGTGGAGGAGATCGCCGGAGGCTTGTTTCAGAAAACGAAGCCGGGCGGCGTCGTCATCTGGGTCGTGGGTGATCGCACCGTAAATGGTGACGAAACGCTGTCGAGCTTTGAACATGCGTTTGCCTTTCGACATGCCGGATTCAGGGTTCACGATACGATGATATACGCCAAAAATAATCCGATCCCAAGCGACTGCGGGAAGCGATATCGGCAAGCCTTTGAATATATGTTCTGCTTCAGCAAGGGCCAGCCAAAGACCTTCAACCCCATTATGCAGCCGATCAAGCAGGAAAAGGCATTCAAGTCGTTTCGAATCACTAAAGTCGGCCGCAATGACCTGGCTCACGATCATATTGCTCCAAAAGAACGAAAGGTGAACAACATCTTTTTCTATAATGTGGGCACTTCATCGTCGAAAGATAAGATCGCATTTGAACATCCGGCGATATTTCCTGAGCAACTGGCCGAAGATCAGATCTCGACCTGGACAGATCCCGGCGATCTCGTATATGACTGCTTTATGGGCAGTGGTACAACGGCAAAAGCCGCTGTTCACCTTGGAAGGCGGTGGATCGGTTCGGAGATCTCGCTCGATTATGTCAGGATCGCTCGGGCGCGATTGATGCCATACCTGGAATCAAATGGTTTATTGACGGCAAAATAACAACTTCGGACCGTATTTATGCGTCTATAGAGTGTAAGTCCACATTTCAGGCAACGGAAAGAACATATGAAGAGTTTTTTGTTTATCTTATTACTGGTACTTAGTTTTTCAGCGGCAGTATTATCGCAGCCGAGGCCGGCCGAGCGGTCAGCAGTTGTTAATGCTCCGGTGTCCTATGAAGCCAAATACGAGGGCGGTATGTTCGGTGCGAGCGGACGGGAAAAAGGTACTCTTAAATTGGATGACGCTAACGAGCGAGTCACCTTTTACAGGAAAGATGGTAAGGAAATGTTCTCGATCCCGTATGAGGCAATGGTCGTGGTCTATCCCGATTCAAAGGTGAGTATGTCACAAACCGGAAATGTCGTCAGCCGCCTGCCGCTGCCGGGGGCAGGGCTGTTTGGCCTGATGTCGTCGCGGGCACAGTTTGTGATAATAAAATTTGAAGACGCGGACATCGACGCTGCGGGAGTAGCGAATTTCAAATTCGATGACAAAAAGCTGCTGTTAACTTTCATTAATGCTCTCGGCACTAAGGCAAAAATGAAACAGCGAGGCGACGCCTATTATCGGGCAAAACAGAAGTCATCCTTTTAGTTCAATTCACTTAAAGTCTCCGAATCGATGCTGAAGAATGGCCGTGATAGTGATCGCGGCCGTTTCTGCTCGTAGAATTCTTCCCCCAAGGGTGACGATCGGAATGCAGATTTCTTGAGCGGCCCGAATCTCTGCATCGTCCCATCCGCCTTCGGGCCCGAATATCGGCGTCATACTGCTGGTACCCTTTACCGAGGAAAAGCTCTCGCCGTCTCGTTCGGAAAACATGATCATTCCGGCAGTCCCGGTTGATAAGAGACGCTCAAACTCAACCATTTCACCGATCTGCATTAGGCTCGCCCGCCCGCATTGTTTCGTGGCCTCGAGACTGATGCGTCGCCAACGGTCGACACGCTTTGAGGAATCTGAACCCTTGAATTCACAGCGGACGGCGTGCAGCGGAATCAACCGATCAACCCCGAGTTCCACCGCTTTTTGAACCACCAGATCGGATTTGTCGCCCTTTAATACAGCCGCTGCGAGCGTGAGTCTGAGCGGGGATTCTGGCGATGAGGGAGTTATGGGCTCAATGACCAATGCCTTAGAGGTCTTCTTGGTGATCTCCCGAATAGAGCAGCGAAATTCATTTCCTACGCCGTCGAAAACGGCGATCTCATCGCCGACTTCCAGCCTAAGCACGTCGCGAAGGTGTCGGGTTTCGTCAACGCCGAGGGTCACTTGATCCGACTCAAAATTGTCTGCCGAGGCATAGAACCGCCGCATATGTTATTCGAGTTTTCCAAACTTGCCAATAAATTCGGCCGATCCGGTCCGGAGGTTCAGCCATGTTTCAAATACCTCTGGGTTTTGCAGCCAGACCGTGATCCAATGAACGATCTCAGTATTGACCGCTAATTCCGAGTCGCCGGGCCGGTTGGCTTCGGCCGCTTTCTGTTTGCTGCGCCGGGCTGATTCCATTATTTGCCTGAGACCTTCTCTGTCATTCTCCGCGTGATATTTGCGGCGCAGATTTTCGAGCCCCCGGATTGATCGAGCGGCTGACCGCAGATCATCAAGCACGAGCAGGTTTCTCAGAGCGGGCTCGTACGGGCGATCCGACGCACGCTCGACGTGAAGTTCCATTATCTCCGAATGCCGGAGTTCGGCCCCTTCATCGGCGAGCTGTCGCGCAATGACCATAGGCGGATCGACTGCCGACCGCCCGAATCGGTCTTTGACAACGATCTCGATCGCTTCGATCTCCCGCCGTCCGACATTCTCACAATCGAGCTTTTCCCAGACCTCAATGATGAGATCCTCTTTTGTTCGGGCATTCCACATCAATTACCCTGCGGACGGCTCATAGCGTCGATCAGCTGCGTGGAGGAATGGTCTTTCGGATCCCCGACGATAACCACGCTTCCTCCGCATTCGTGAACGATATCCCGCTCGGGAACAGACTCAGAAGTATAGTCCGTCCCTTTAGCGTGAAAGTCGGGCCTGATCGTTCTAATGACGTTCTCGACGGTCGGTTCGTCAAATATAATCACGATATCTACACATCTGATCCCGGATATTATTTCAGCCCGCTCATTTTCCGGTACGTAGGGACGACCGAAGCCCTTGAGCAGTCGCGTCTGACGATCCGAATTAATAGCTACAATGAGCGTCCCGCCGAGATCTTTCGCACCGGACAAATACCGAATGTGCCCTACGTGAATCAGATCGAAACACCCGTTAGCTAGAATGATCTTTTCACCGGCCGATCTGAGCCGCTCGGCTGCGCGGACGGCGTCGTCGAGGTTCAGAACGGGAGCAAAGTTTGCATTATTGAGCATGAGAAGTTGATCTTTCGGCATCGCTACGAAGAGATCCAACCAGTTCGTCCGCGGTAACAGAGGCCGTCCGTTTTTTCATAACGACGATCCCTCCCGCGTGGTTGGCAGCTGTCGCGGCGTCGGCGAAACTCAGCCCGGCGGCGAGACCCAGTGAGTAAGCAGCAATGACGGTATCGCCCGCGCCGGTAACATCGACGGGTTCCGTCGAGCCTACTGCGTCCAGATGCAGCGGCGGCTTTCCATGTTCGAAAAGGCTCATTCCCTGATTGCCGTTGGTAACAAGCAGGGCCTCAAGACCCAGCCGTTCGCCGAGGCGCGAACAATCGTCGCTCGTAAAATCGGCACCCAGAATTTGCTCCGCTTCTTCACGATTGGGCGTGGCGGTCGTGGCGTTAGCCAATTGGCTAAGGCCATATCGCGAATCAACGATGATCGGAATTTCCCGTTTTTTACACAGTGTTAGAGCATCAGCAAAAAGTTCGGGAAATACCGCTCCGTAACCATAGTCGGAAATGATGAAAGCGTCAGCAGACCCGGCAGCGGAAGCGACAAGATCTCTAAGCTGGCCCCGGGCATCGTCAGACAGATCGGGCGAATTTTCGTAGTCGATCCTTATTACCTGCTGCCGTGCGGCATAATGCTGGCCCGCAAGCACTCGCAGCTTGGTCGTAGTCTTCATTTGCACGCCGCGGTAAAGGTTGTCGCAGCCGACACCCGCATTCTCGAGGGCATCGGTGAGCATAGTGCCATTGGGATCATTTCCTATACAGCCGATCAGAACAACCTCGCCGCCGAGTGAGGCCACGTTAACCGCAGCGTTGGCTGCAGCTCCCGGAAGGGTAACCGTGTCTTCGTGCCGCAGGATGAAAACCGGGGCCTCGCGTGAAACACGTGCGATAGTTCCGTTGAGAAACTGGTCGGCCACGAGATCCCCGACGATAACGACTTTTTTGAGCGGAAAGTCGTTCTGAATTGCAGCCAAAATAGCGGACATAACGTTGTCTGGAGTAACTATAATCCAGTTAGTCGTAAAACTAAGAATGGCTGAAGACTGAAAAGTCCTCAACCATTCGGTCAACAAAATAGTACTTGCGATCAATGTGTGTCGTAACTGGCAACCGGATAATCGTTAGACATGCCCCACTGACTCGCATTTGTCGTGTTGTCACTGCTGCGAAGCCACCAAAATGTGCCATCAGAGTTGCGCCATATGGCAATATCGGTCTTGCCGTCACCGTCGTAGTCATTCTGGACATTAAGATCCGTACCCGTAGCTCCAAATCCGTAGGCGATAGGGCCATCGGTGCTGCGGAGTATCCACCAAACCAGGGGAGACTCTGGGGTTTCGCCCTCTCTTAATACGGCATAATCGGTCTTGCCATCGCCATCATAGTCGCCAGGGACAACCAGGTCCGTACCAATACCCCATTGGACGATCGATGCCCCGCCGCTTGAATTCAACGTCCAAAATGTCGCTGGATCCTTAGGTGCGGCACCCGGACGATGGATAGAGAGGTCAAATCGTCCGTCCCCATCATAGTCGCCCGGGGTCGCGAAGTCGCTTGCAGCTCCCCACTGAGTCTCCCGAATGCCACCGGCACTTTGAATGATATGCCAGACCATAAGGCCATTCGAACGGCGGACGATAGCAATGTCAGTCTTTCCGTCACCATCATAATCCCTGGCAACGGGCTCATCGCCTGACACGCCCCAATTCCTAATCGTGACAGTGCCATCTGAACTATTCAGGATATACCAGGTGCCGGTCGTGTCACGCCAAACTGCAATATCACCCTTGCCGTCACCGTCATAATCGCCCGGGGCCATCATGTCGTCGCCGGCCATGCCAAACTGTTGGAAGCTAGTCGAACCGTCGGCTGATCGAATGTACCAGGTGTTGTCACTAGGCCGAAAAACAGTAAGGTCTGCCCGCCCCAGGCCCTTCGTGTCTATAGCCCTATGTAAGGTAACCTGAGAAAAAGTCGACAGAGTCATCATCAGGGCAACGGCCAACACCGAAGCAGAACGTCCTGAACGTGCAAAAATATATTTCATTTTAAAACTTTTCATTAAATAGAAGCGCGTTTAACAGTATGATCCCGACCGCCGAATAGGCTCAAATGAATGTAGAATATATCACCCTTCAATCGTGTACCGCAATACAAACCAAGCCTTATAGGGACGCTTAAATCTAAGTGCGATATTGGCCGAACGTATTCGAAAACTACATCCTTAGACGCCCGATATCGATCATTAGTTGGAATAGACTGAATATTTGACCGGGGCCGGAGAGCGACGCTGATGGCAATCTATGGAGAGAAAAAATGGGGCGGCTAGAGGGATTCGAACCCTCGACATCCTGAACCACAATCAGGCGCTCTAACCACTGAACTATAGCCGCCATATCGGATTTTGGATTATTGATCGCGGATCGCGGATTTCTTCAATCCAAAATCCGCATTCCCAAATCCAAAATGGATTGGTACCCCCGGCACGGCTCGAACGTGCGACCTACGGCTTAGAAGGCCGTCGCTCTATCCAACTGAGCTACGGGAGCATATCAAAAATCAACTTTTGATGTTAGCCATTAAGAGGGAGCAAGTCAAATTTTATGCTGAGAAGCTCCGGGGCGGATTGTGTCTCAATCGTGTGGTGTTTCGATGATCTCTCCAGAGGCGACAAGTTGCCGTCCCTCGTATAGTTCAAACTTGCTTCCCGGGTGAAGCAAATATGTCGGAGCTTCTTGTACGAGAAACTGAACACTAGTAAGCGTAGTACCCGTATCATCCGGCAACGAATCGAACTTGACAACCAAACTCCAGGCTTCGGCGGGATACTTGTCCTTTTCGTCTTCAAATCGGACGACGGTTGTATAGCTCGAACCAACCGTGAATAGTTCCGCTCTGGTGGCCGGAATCCAAGTTAATCTCGCTTTAACCTCGTCGTTTTTGTTATCTCGGTGCTGAGACATCTTTTGCCACATTGAAAGCGACCGTATTTTTGCCCATCGACCCTCGATCGTCCGGCATTTCACCTGTCGCTATTGCTCCAGCTACCCGATGCGGTCGAGGACGCCGGGTTGAGGGCCCTCGAAATCCTGGTACTTTTTACGGTCCTTATCTGTGAACTCGACCATCAGTTCTAGGTGTGAGCAATGAAGGCAGGCATAGGCCCTGACCTTTCGGTTGCCGATCGAGAAGATCCGCTTCATGTACGATACTTCGTTTGAGCAGAAGAGAGTATCTCCGCCGGATGAACCGTCTGTCAGCAAACCTTCGAGCATCGCCGTGGCCCCGCATCTTACACATTCCATCACATCCGAGGTTTTCATAATTTTAAAGCGTTACACCTAAGCCGGTAGAAAGCGAGAGATCGACGATCTGAAGTTTGACTCAGATGAGATCTTCGAGCCACACTACCAAAGCGACGAGTAATCCGAGAGCCATCGGCAAAAGTGCATAGGCAGCCTGCCAGTATCCCTCACGTTCAAGTGTAAATCTAAGCAGCCGCACTTTGTGTTTCACGAATCCGTCCCAACATTTGTTCGAAAACTTCGGTGAGGTCAAGTTCGCTGGTGTCGATGACGTTGGCGTCGTCGGCGATGGTCAGGGGCGAGTCGTCTCTATTTACATCACGCTCGTCACGCTCGTTGATCTCGGCGAGGGTCTGTTCGTAGGTGGAGATGCGGCCCTTTGCCTGGTCCTCGGTATGACGGCGGCGGGCGCGGGCCTCGGGTTTTGCCGTCAGAAAGAATTTTATATCCGCGTTTGGGAAAACGACGCTGCCGATGTCGCGCCCCTCGAGGACGCATCCGTCCGGTGCCGACATTCCGATCGCCCGCTGGTGCTCGACCATGATGCGTCTCACTTCTGAGATAGTAGAAACCACGGATGCGGCCTGGGCGATCTCAAGAGTACGGATGTCAACTGACACATCGTCGCCATCGAGGAAGACCTTCATCGCATCGGGGTCGCCGACGAGTTCGATCCGGGCTTTCTCGGCCACACCGGCGATCGTCTCAGTTTCGTCGAACGGAATATTCGCTCGTCTCACTGCCAAGGCAACCGCACGATACATCGCACCCGTATCGAGGTAAAGCAGGCCGAGTTTTTTGGCAAGCATCTTGCCGAGGGTGGATTTGCCCGCTCCGCTCGGGCCGTCGATTGCTATGATCATGTCTTACGGGATCGTCTTTTTGATCTTAGCGGGTAGTTTATCAAAAACGAGCTGGTATGACTCTCGGATGAGTTGTCTCAACTCGTCGAGGCTCACAGCAGCCGGATCCTCGACCGTTATCCAATGATATCTCGCAACATAATGAGCAGGCCTTATGCCGGAACGCTCGGTAAGCTCGGCGAATTTTTCCGGCGTGGTCTTCATCGAGATGCCGCCCTCCACGTTGTCAACGCCGGTTACGGTGAACATCTTTTTGCCCACGCTGAAGCATAGATCATTGCCCCATTTTACGTCCTCGGTGACGCCGGGAAGCGCGGTGCAGAATTCACGAAGTTCTTCGATATTCATTTTGAAACCGCCGAAGGGAACACTTCGGCAAACCAAGTTTACCTCAGAATTTGCAGGGACAGGTAGATTTTCTATCAAGTCTAAATTGTTAAAATGGACGTCGGCAAAAATTTATTCGGCTAGCACATCTCGGACCCAGGTTATGGTCGCGTCGATGTCTTTGGCGGTCACATCGCAGTGGGTGACCATGCGAATGACCGTGTCCCAGCCGATGGCGAGTATGCCATTCTCTTTTAATTCGGCACAAAGCTGATCCGGTTGCCGGCCGGTGTTGGAAATATCGAAGATGACGATGTTTGTAACCACAGCGGCCGGATCGAGCTTAATGCCATCGATCGAGGCCAGGCCGTGGGCGAGACGACGGGCGTTCTCATGGTCGATGTGAAGGTTTTTCGGGCCTTCTTCGAGCGCTATGAGGCCGGCGGCGGCGAGGATGCCGATCTGACGCATGCCGCCGCCGAGACGCTTTCGCCAGATGCGGGCTTCTTTTATAAATTCCTTTGATCCAAGCAGTATCGATCCGGCCGGAGAACCGAGCCCTTTTGATAGCGTGAACATGACGGAACCGCAGTGTCGCGTAAGTTCGGCGACCGATGTATTCAGGGCGATGGCGGCGTTGAATATGCGTGCTCCATCCATGTGGACGGGCAGACCAACGGTATGCGCCTTTTTGCAGATTTCGGCGCAGTGTTCTGCCGTCATCACGCTGCCGCCGGCGAAATTGTGGGTATTTTCGAGACAGATGAGGCCGGTCTCTGCCTGATAGTAAGGCGGATCGATCTTTAATGCAGGTTGGATCTCATCCCAGGTGAGGTGGCCGGAGCCATCTCCGCTTTTGACGGCGCGGATCGTCACGCCCGAGATCACCGCGGCGGTGCCGAGTTCGTAATTGAGGATGTGGCCGCGGTCCTCGGTTATGATCTCCTGCCCCGGTTTTGTATGGACCTTAACCGCGATCTCGTTGCCCATGCACCCGGTCGGCACCCACAGGGCGGATTCTTTTTCGAAGACCTCGGCCGCGCGTTCCTGGAGGCGGTTAACGGTCGGGTCTTCGCCAAAAACGTCATCGCCGACCTCGGCAGCGGCCATCGCGGCACGCATCGCTACGGACGGGCGGGTTACGGTGTCGGAGCGGAGGTCGATCATAGGGCTGGTAAAGTTTTATCACAATCACCGTTCATTGGTCAGTAGGATAGGGAGTATAATCCTCATGAGTCGTGACATTCCGGTCGAGGAAATCAGCATATGATAGCCAAAGTGGTTTTGCGAGTATTCATTCTCGCCTTGATCTTCAACATCTCGTCAACTGTTGGCTACAACCAGGCGAAAGATCGCCAGGTCCCGGTGAAGGTTACGGCCAAGCCGCGCAAGGCCGTGTTCGAATCTGGCGAACCCATTCTAATAGATATAGACATCCATAATGGCTTGAAGGCAGAAATCATCGTTCAGGGTGCCGTCACTACACCCAACGCTTGGAACGGCGAAACGTTGGCTATCCAACTACCCGATATATACCTGTTGCCAAATATACGTCAACGTTACTTAAAGAGGCCTGACGTAGACTTCCCCAAATTCGTTTCCGCCCCCGGAGGGTTGCGAGTTAGGCCGAAGGATTCAGTGCGAAAAACGATCGATGTAAGTAAGTGGACGATCACTGACGGCTGGATACCCGGGAAGTATCATGTGCTGATTCGCGTGGACAAGATTGATGTCGACAAATACACGTGGATCAATGTCCATAGTGATCCCGTCTTCTTCGAAATAAGATAAAGGCTCGTCCTAACACTCCGCAACTCGCGAGCGGTCCGCGTGGCTGATATTATGATGGATCCGATCTACACAGTCGTAGCGGGGTTGAACAAAGAAGAGGCTCCGAAACCGAAAGCCTTTGATTAAAGCTTGAAGGTGACAGACTGAGGCCTAGATTCTTACTTTCTACTTCTTTATCGAATCCCAGAACTGCTTAGTCTGCTGGATATAGTTTGTGTTCTTGGCCTCGGTTGCCCAGGCGTTGGCTTCGGCAACTGCTTTGAGGGCTTCGGCGCGTTTTCCGGCTTTGTCGAGAATCTTGGCGCGGAGAAGACCATAGCGAGAATTCTTCGGGCTTTTTGCCATCGCGGACAAGATCCATTCGTCGGCTTTATTGAGGTCCCTGCCGTTGTGCAGGTAATATTCGGCCGCAAGAAACTGGTTCTGGTGGGTCATTCCCGTTGGAGATGCGGCAAGTGTCGCGATCTGTTTGTCGACCTGATTATGGACGTCGAACTCGATGCCAAACTTGACCTCGGTATTCTCCCAGGAGAGCGCCACTTTTGTGGAATTGGTCGTGATATCGCCGAACTGGATCGTAAAGGTCTCGACAAAATTAGATGTTTTCGCGGGCTTTACCTTGAAACGAAAAACGTCCTCTTCCGGTTTATAAACCCCGCCGGCAATGGCGCGATGTTTGGTGTTGCTGTGAATGATGATCGTCCATTCCGTTTCATCGGGGATGGTGTAGAGAGCGTAAGTTCCGGCTTTGAGCGGATTGCCCTCGATCTTTACGTCCTCAGAGAAGGTCAGTTTGGTCGAGGCGTTGGCGCCGGTGCGCCAGACTTCGCCAAAAGGAACAAGGTCGCCGAAGACCTTGCGGCCCTTTGCGCTCGGGCGGGCATAGCTCAGATTAACTTTCGTTAGTGCAACTTCCTGCGTGATCTCGGAAAGCGGACTAAGCGTGGGGACGTTAAATCCCTGTCCCTGGCCGCCTTGGGCAAACCCGATCTGGGCCACTATTAACAAAACTGCTAAAGAAATTATCGATCTCATTTTTACCTCCCAAAATATCTAAATCTGCATTCAAGCATGCTCGGCCATGCGAAATTGTTCGATGTCCCAGCCGGCACGTTTTGCGCCGGCCTGATAGGCCGCCTCGAGAAAATCGAGCACTACTTGCCGCGGATCATCTGAATCGCGAATGTCATCGTACATCAGCAGCGCCATGTGCGAGCCGTTTGCTTCCTGCCAATTTGCCGGCGGCGGCAAAGGTTCCTCGGCGAGTCCTTCGGGCTCCGGTGCCGTATAAGAATAGAAGGCCGGGGCCGGAACGTTGTCGTCACCAAACCAGAATCCAAAGCTGATAACCTCGTGCGAATATGCCTCGCGTTCGACTATATTGCCGGTTTCACGCGGCGGTGCGACTTTCCCGGAAAATCGAGTCAGCGCCAGATCAAAGCTGTGCCAGAATAGGTGAACGGGCGTCGATTTACCGGTGAAGCGCCCGCGGAACTCTTCGAAAATATCGTCAACAGCGACGAGTATCTTAAAGAACCTCTCGACGTATTTCTTGTCGTACGAGTTGTTCTCGTGGTCGTCGGCAAACGGCGTCGTTGACGGAGCTTCGTACGGAACGGCCCTGATCTCGGGCGTGATGCCCAGCTTTGCGAGGTTTGCCATCACGCTGGCGTAGAAATCTGCGACGCTGAGGCCGTCGTACAGGGCGAAATCTTCGTCCCGGCCGCTGCTTGTCCTCATCTTTAGCTCGTGAGAGCAGAAATCGAACTCGATCTCAAAATTGCCGCCCTTGCAGGGGATCGTTCTCGTCGTCAGGCCCCGCGGGCTCACATAGAACGGTACGTGCCACCAGTGGTTGATGCGCGGGTGCATCTTTAGGCGGATCTTTCCGACGATCTGCAGGTAAAGATGCAGCGTGTTCTTGGTCGCTCGCCACTCCGTGAGCGGCATTTCGGGAAAGGGCTTTTCCATTAAGTTTCTGCGTGTTCTTCGATCTCGATAATATCGCCTTCGGTAAAGAGGTACGTTTTCATGTGTTCCTGAAAAGCCGGGCTATTCCGCCTGAGCCATTCAAGGCCCATGATCGCATGCTCGATCTCTTCATCGCGGTTGTGTTCCAGAATGCGGCGAAGTTGCATATCGGTCGTTGCCTCGGCCCGCTGGTTATACCAATCGACAGCCTCGAGCTCTTCCTGGACCGATTTGACCGCCCGCGAAAAATTGCGGGCAGCGTCGCTCATTTTGTCGTAGTCTTCGTGCCACTCGGCGCTTGTTGCCATACGAGATACTCCTTGATGCGTGTTTAAACGATTTTACGCTTGATCACATATCTAACTCAAATTACCTGGGTGTTTTGACGATTAACGCTAAAACAGGCTAAATTGCAACCTACTTAATAGAAAGGAGGCAATCTAATATGTCAGAAGTACCGTGGGTGCCGGAGGGTTATGAGGGAGTAACACCCTATCTGATCTGCCGGAACTGTGATTCGGCGATAGAGTTTTACAAAAAGGCTTTTGGGGCCGAGGAGATCTTTCGCATGGGTGAGCCGGGTAAGGTCGGCCATGCGGAAATGAAAATAGGCCGGGCGATCTTCATGCTGGCGGACGAACACCCGGAGATGGGAGCCGTGAGCCCGCAAACTGTTGGAAGCTCACCGGTTGGACTTATGGTATATGTTCCCGACGTCGATGGATTTGTTGAAAAGGCGGTCGCAGCGGGGGCCGAGGTAGTCAGGCCCGTGGAGGACCAATTCTATGGCGACCGTTCGGGCATGATCAAAGACCCGTACGGACATACGTGGACCTTTGCCACTCATAAGGAAGACATCGATCCAGACGAAATGAACCGGCGGGCGGCGGAACTTCACGGCGGCGAGGGTTAACCTGCCTAGTGGCAGCGGGAATGAGATTCCCAAAGAAGTTCGACCAGTCTGCTGTCCAATTGAGATGCATCAGTGATCGCCCGCATATGCGATATGCGGGGCATCGGGCCGGTGAGCTTTGCCTTTTCGGCTGATTCGTCGAAAGGGCGATCGCCGAGATCGAAGCCGATCCTGAGCTCCTTTGGTTTGATATTCACGGCACCGAATTCGCGGTTCTCGAGTATCGAGACATAGGTCTTTTTGGGCAGGACGGTGGACGCGGGAAAATTTTTCTTTACGAAATCCATAAGAGCATCATAGAGAGGACGCATGTCGGCGGCCTTTGCAAACTGGTTTTCCAGCAGGTCATCGGTTGATGCATACACCGGTTTTCCGCCATTGGCTTGAATGCCGGCAAGGAGCGACGCGTTCATGTGGCCGAAACCGTGCTCGGATTTGAGCCATGCGATGACCTCGTTGCGCTTTTTGCTCGGAGCGGTGTTGAGGACCTTCATCCACGCGGATAGGTCTTTGCCGGTCTCGCCTTTGAGTCCGTCCATAAATTCTTTTTCAAATTCGCCAGATGTTTTTTGTGCCATAGGATTAGAAGTCAGAAGTCAGAAGTCAGAAGCCAGAAGTCATAAAGGGAGATGCTATCTCCAGATGCCGAGAATAAAGCCGATCACGGCGAAGTATACCGCGATGTAGCCTGAATTGATCAGGATATGTTTGAGCGACCTTTGTTCAAACAGGCTGATGATAATGTACATTGTGATCGCCCAGATGCTTGCGAGAAGTCCGGCACCGACGCCCCACTGCCACGTTGTTCCGGGAGCACCGAGAAAAAATGCGAGGTTGTATGACGCCAGATAGGCAAACAGGAACGTCAGGCCAAAGGTTACGGCCGGGTTCATCTGTTTTAGCTGTTCATCGCTAAGACCGGTCTCTTTTTGCCAGGCTTTAGCAAATAGCAGAGGCGACCACCATAGGCCGCCGATCACGAGGCTCATTACCGCGCAGACTAATACCGCAATGTGATTTATGTATAGATTTTCCATAGCGAAGCAATGATATGTGTTCTCGCATTTGTGTGTATTGGAAAAAATTTACCTATCCGAGGGGGATGTAATTCTGGTAATCGGTGTGGATCAGATTCTGTTGTTAGAGGCCTGCTCGCGCAAACCGTCGCAGCGCCTCAACATCGAGCGGTGTCTCAGGGCTCTCCCACCGATCGGCTATGGCGTCGAGCACCTTGTTCCACGCGATCCGGACTTCAGGAAACTCACCCAAATTCCCCGGTGCCTCCGCCTCGTATCCCTCCAGAGCGCTCGACACTGCATTAAGCGGAATCGCCGCGAAGTCCAGAGTCGGATCGCCCCAACCTGCGTCGCCCCAGTCGATGATGGCCATCAATTCACCTGATTCTGAGCACATTATGTTCATCGGATGGATGTCGTCGTGAATGAAGCGCATCTCGATATCTGACTTGATATACGGGCGGAGTTCTTCCGCTAACCTTTCAACTCTTTCGGACGTTTCGATGTCGAGCTTATCCGCGTCGACCAAGCGCCTCAAAACCCGATGTACATCTTGATCGCGTGCGGTCTCGTCAAGGTAGCCGTCTGGGTCGGCACATTCTCGGACTCGCAAATGCAGCCTGGCGAGTTCTCGACCGACCGATCGCCACACATCGCTCAAATGACGGGGTGATAAGCTGGACAAACCGAGGGTTTCCCCATGCACCCGTTCCCACAGCGAGTAGGGACGGTTCACCAGGGTCCGGGTGTCATCAAAGGCGATCAACCGAGGCGTCAGAATGCCGGCCGCGCGAGCCAACGGAGCGGCGACCGATTCCGTCCGTGCGTCCGACACTCCCTCCGGATGATCGGTCGCAACGCGCAACACCACATCTCGCGTCGCGTAGATACGATTGGCCACCCCGGTAGACGGCAGGGCGGTCCACGGTCCTGGCACGCCATGATTGGCGAACATCGCATCGATAATTTCCGATTCAATATCCATCGCACATTCATACGCGAGGCTGCGTCGGCATGAATTAATTAGTAGGGCGCACCACCATCATATATGTAGATGGAGGGGAAGCCCTCTGCTTGTGTTCCACCGGTGCTCTGGTAGAGACCTCGGGCAGGTGAGTTGTCCAAATCAGTAAGCACAAAAGCTTCCAGCAAGTGGTGTTCTTTTGTATATTCAGCGACAAAGTTCATTAGTGAGGCTCCCACGCCTTTTCTCCGTGCATCTGGGAATACCTCAACCTCATAGATAAATAGCTGATGCTGATCTCGGTCAATACGCTCAAGTAGGTAGCCCCAAACAAAACCGACCGGATCCTGTTTGTGCTCTGCGACAACAAAAAAGTTTAGTGGGTTTGCCAAGAGTCGACCGGCGTACTCAAAGCTGATCGAACGCATCTTGCAATGGTGTACGATCTCGACAAGCGTCGATTCATCGCCTTGGCTTAGCCGCTTAACCGAGATGTCCATGTGGCCTGGCTCCTTATTAACATCAAACCATCTCCGCTGGTCACCGCATCGCCGAGTTTCACGATCAGTCCTCGCCGCACAACCTTTTATTCGCCCTCCGTAAGGTCCCATGCACGGACACCGCCGCTCCAATCGCATGAGAACACGAGCTGTTGATCCGGGCTAAAGGCCGCGGCAACAACGCCGGCCTCATGCCCCTCAAACACTCGCAGACACTCGCCGGTCTCCGCATCCCATACGCGAACAGTACGGTCGTGAGCAGCCGATATTAGGTTGAGCTGATCCGCACTCCACTGCACTGACCTGATCGTATCTTCGTGACCCGTGAACACGCGAACGCACTCTCCGCTTTGTAGGTCCCAGAGCCGGATATCGCTCGCGCAGGAAAGAAACCGCCGCTGATCCGAATGCCAGGCGAGACATTGGACGTGGACTCGATGACCATTGATAATCTGTAGACAACTTCCGCTGCTGACATCCCACAGCCTGATGGTTCCATCTCGACCGCCTGACAGCACACGGGTCTGGGACGCATCGAAAACCGCATGATAAACCCCGTCGGTATGACCCTCGAATGCCTGAAGTATTCTATTGGAGTCCCACTCCCACAGACGGATAACGCCATCACCTGAACCAGCCAGGAGATGATTGGGAGACTTGCTAAAGTCTAACGAGCGAACGTACCCTCGGTGCCCTGCTAGAACACTTAGACATTCGCCCGATCCGACATCCCAAAGCCGAATGCTCCGATCGAATGCGCCTGAGGCTAAGTACTTCTGATCGTTACTCCAGGTTAAAGCCGAAACCGGTTCAGCATGGCCGAAAAGCGTGTGCAAACAAGTTCCATCCTCGACATCCCAGATCTGTACCTTTGGTTTGGCTCCATCCCCGCCCGTCGCCAAATATGAACAATCAGTGCTAAAAGCCCCATACATCTCATCTGTCCCCACAGACAGCTGAAGAATGGACTTCGGTTGTGGGTTGGCTTCCATGGGTTTTCTCTACTTAAGAGTTCGTTCCTATGCGACCCCCGAACTTCCATCTCCGTTGGGCTTGTCACGCGGAAAGCGAGACCCGATGACTAACAGCACGATTATTCCAGCGATCACAGCAATTTCCCACACGCATACGTCGCCATACCGATAGAACGGCAAGTACTTGTCAAAGCCGTATCGATCAATGACAAACTCGGCAATGAGTACCCAGGTGTTGAAAAACGTTAGGGCGATTGCGATCTTCAGAATTAGTGGAAATCCTTTCATAGGTGTCTTTCACGGCGACCGATGGTAACAGTGCATTCGCTGCCCCCATCGGAGCAATTGCACGCATTCAATAATTGGCTCAGAACGTCTCGCGCCTCGATCAACCGCTGGATTTCATCATCGAGCGCACGGATCTTTGCTTCCCCGATCGATCGCAGCTGGCTTGCGTTGCCGACCCGCCCATTTCTGAGCTGTAGCAACTCTCGAATCTCATTGAGAGTGAAGCCGACGGATTGGGCCTGCTTAATGAAGCGTATCAAGGCTGGCGTCTGATCCTGATAGACTCGATAACCTGACGGTAAGCGCGGCGGTTCTTGTAATAAACCACGCCGTTCATAGAAGCGAACTGTCTGAATATTAACCCCGGCGCTTGCGGCAACCTCACCGATTCTCATACTACCTCTCGTCTCCTTGCGATCAGTATAAGGCCTGTACATAGGTACAGAGTCAACAGTTTTTTCTCATTCTCGGTTCGTAATTTCTTGGTATATCACCGGCGAAAACTAGCGTTTGAAAGTCCACAGCCTAAGCGTCCCATCAGCACCGCCGCCTGCCCAAATTGCACCCTGAGATGACAAGGTAACGGAAAGCAAAGGAACATCACTATTTAACACCTCTTGCACTTGGCTCTTCTCAATGTTCCAAAGTCGGGCTGAGGTTCGATCGGCAACGGCTAATGTTCTGCCGTCTGATGAAAAAGCCATTGACCTGATGATGTCTCCTTTCGGATCGATAGTGCCGGTCAACTTTCCCGTTTTAACATCCCAAAGTTTAATTATCCGGCGGTTTCCCCCACTCGCCAGCATGTGTCGATCCGGTGAAAAAGCGAGAGAGGTTAATAACTCGGGCTCAGATCCCTGTAAATGCCGCAGCATTTTGCCGTCCTGTGTATCCCACAGCCGGACTCCCGATCCTCCACCGCCTGCAAGAATCTGACCGTCGGGGGAGAAGGCAACTGTCAAAACGCCTCGATCGCTTGAAAGAAACAGCAACTGTTTCCCGGTCTCTACAACCCAGACCCTCACCCCTTTGTCACCGGCACCTGCGAGTATCTTCCCATCCGGCGAAAAGCTTAAGCCTTTGACTTGACCAGATGGATGATTCGAGATCGTGAGCTTTAACTTTCCTGAAACCACGTCCCAAAGTTTTGCCGTTTGATCAAAGCTCCCGCTTGCAAGAGTTTTCCCATCAGGTGAAAATGCCAACGACGATACGGCACGAGTATGTCCTTCAAATGTTTGCAGCAACTGGCGGGTCCGGGCATCCCACACCTTAACCGCATTGTCGTTGCCCCCAGTTGCGACCCTTCGAGCATCAGGTGCAAACGCGACGGCATTGATCCCATCTTTATGAGCGGTTTCGGTCTGCTCCGTCTCAACAATTTGTTCGAGAGGCGAGGCAGCATTACACGCGGTAGTGAAAACGGTAAAAAAGATTGATAATACGATCGTCCACGATGGCGTTCGACATAAGCTTCTCATTAGAAAACCCCCTTAAAACTGTGACTGTGTTAGGGCGTATCAGATGCATGAACCGTCGGCGCTATGGTCGGATCGCCCCATCCAGGTCAGCCGCGATTAGCCATCGGCCTCCCGCCCCGCGATGGAGTGTCAGGATACTTAACCTAACTATTAGACTTGAAAATTGCCTTTTTTCTTCCATCTAATCTCCATTCAGAATTACCTAGCAAGCAGCGGTAACGGTCGGCATCAGCGGAGGGCGTGTGGGAAACGTTACAAGGGCTCGCCAAAATACAATGTGTGGCCTTGGTCGTCGTGGATAACAAATTCCCTGGTTTGCCACGCGGTTTCATGTACTTCTTTAACCATCGGCAAGCCGCTGGCCTTTAGCTTATCGGCAAATGCTGCTACATCACTGGTTTCAAAGTAAAGATGCAAGTGTCCGCTTTCGACTACATAGTCGATCGAGGGATCCTTCTCAGAAACTAGTTTAAGATGGATGATCTGGCTGCCCGCTCGGACGCCGGCGTAAAACTCCTCGTATCTGAAATCTAGATCGAACCCAAGTTTCTCGGTGTAAAAACTGATAGAGGATTGCATATCCGTGGTGCGCAATTGCGTTGAAATGCAAGTTATCTTCATTTGTTTCTCCTGATAAACAGTTTAGCCTCAATGTGATCGGGGCGCGGCGAAACAACGGTTTCAGGCCGGGCACTGAAAGCAAATACCGTATCCGTCGGGATCTTTCAGATATAGGTGCTTCATTCCATAGGAAGTAACGGTGGGCGGATCGAGGCCCACGCCCTTGGATCGGAGAAATTCGAAGATGGCGTCCGGGTCAGCGCATCCTAGATAAAGGCAGGTGTCTTTATGCCATTTTGTGCGTTCATCAGGCGGGGCAGCGGGAACGTGCCCAGGCTCGTACTGATCGTTGAGCATTAGATGCGTTCCGTCTTTGGTGATCCAGACCCAACTCGCATCGTCACCGCCACCCGAATCCATATGGACCTCAAAGCCTAGAATGTCACGATAGAATTCCAGTGACCGACGCATGTTAAATACCTCGATCAGGGGTGTAAGGTAGGTTATTTGTATAGACATTTTATTTTTCGTAGTTACTGGGCGGTGCAACCAGAACTAAGCCTATAAAGTTCCTGAGCTTCACTGCATCAATTGGCCGAACACTATCCGATGCCCGTCCGGCGTGACGGTGCAAAATTCCCGTATTCCCCAGGGTTTGTTCTCGATCCTTGATATGATCTCCGCCCCGCGTTCGTTGAATTCGGTATATACCTGATCGACATTTTCGACCAGCACGTGGGCGAAGTACGAATGGTCGCCGGTCTCCCGTGCCAACATTGCGTCCGAGCATTCGCCTAGCATCACCTTGAATTCGCCGAATGATAGAAACTCCCAACCCGGAGCCGTAAAGTCTAGATCAAAACTCAGCTTGTCCTTGAAGTAAGCCGCTGAGATCGATAAGTCCTTTACGGCAAGGACATGACGAGTATGGACAACCTTTCGTTCCATGTTATTGGTCGTTTGCAGCCTTAAGGGCATCAGCCACGCGCTGCTTGATGGTTGCCGAAGGAGGATCCTGCGTGCCCCACCACTCAAGGGTTCCCGGCTTAATATTGGCACCTGCCTCGATCAGACTCTCGATGATAGCCGCGTGGTCCGGCTTGTATTCATTGACGACCGACCACAACGCCTGACCGAGTAATGTGCCGCCATGCAGGTTTCTGACTTCAAGAGAAATGCCCTTATCGATCAGCAAACGAACGGTTTCGAGATGGCCGCTGCTTACGGCATAATGCGGCCCCGCGAGCCATGTCTTCATTCCCGAATATGGATCGACGCCGTTGTCAATGAGGTATGCCGCCGTCGAAGTGCGTCCGAGCATGCACGCACAAGTCAATGCTTCGGCAAGCATCTCGTCGCGGCCATCGAATTTACCAGCCGCGAACCACTCGACAATCTTTTGATCAAAGGCCTCGGGGCCGCCGAGAGCATCTTCAAGGGCAGTGAAGTTTCCTTCGTTCAAATGGTGAAGGGTTAATGTCCAAAGGTCATTCATTCTCGTCACCTCATTGAAAACAGATGGCTTGATTCCGTACAAGCTACTTTCGGTTCGGCAAATCGATCCCGTTGAATAGGCATCTGCAATTGTTAATTGTCGGGCAACATTTTTGCCAACCGCTTCGGACCGCGTTTCTCGGCGATGCTCCGGGCCGATTCCCCGTCTTCGTTCTTGGCGTCCGGATCGGCCCCGAAAGAGATCAGCCGGTTGATGAGGCCCTCGTCCTTTCGCTTGACGGCGATCATCAGTGCGTTCACATCCTGGGGGGCAAAGCTGTTGATATCGGCTCCGCAGTCGAGCGCCCACCACGCGAAATTATATTGCTTGCCATATATTGCCGTAACGAACGTATTGTCGAGCAGCTCCTTGTCCAGCTTCGCGCCGTGGCTTAGAAAAAGCTCGGCGGCCTCGACATCGTCATACCAAGCTATCGCCCACCAGCAGTTGTCCGGGTCAGCACCGCGCTCCAGCAGATAACGATAAAGCGGCTCGTTCCTCCCCTTAGTGTACGCGTACCAGAGCGGCGTAGCCGGAAAATCACACTTTCCGTCCTCGACCAGGTGGACCGAGTTGATATCCATGCCCATGTCCAGAAGAAGCTTTAGAATTTTAAGCGAAGTCTTTGAATCTGCTCCGTCAACTTTTGTGCCGCAAAGATAATGAAGAGCGTTCTTTCCCGAACGCTCCGACCAGTTCAGCCAGCTGGGTTTGTGAGTGATGAGTTCGTCCACCCTTTCAGCATCTAGTGACGTGACCGCTTTTATATACGAGTTCATAAAACTAAACCCATTCTCTTAGCAATAACTGCGGTAGATTCACTTCCCTGCATCAAGATGCCATCCCACGTTCTCGATCGTATCGCCTTTCACGACAAAGATCTCGGTAGCCCGACCGGAATACGTTTCTGACTTGCCGTTTGTCTCGATCACGTATGAATATTGAGAATACATGATGACGGTCGAGCCGTACATCTGGATCTCAGTACGGGGGAACTCAAGCTTGATGAGCTTTGCTCCGCTCTCTGCCTGTGCTTTTGCTGCGGCAAAGATCGCCGCCTGATCGTCGAAGGCCGAATTCCCGGGATTGATCGCGACGATTTCCTTGGGAATAAGCTTCTTAAGTTTTGCAGTGTCATTTGTAAAGAATCCTCTCCAAACATCGTCACGAGCTTTCATCAACCGTTGACGCATTTCTGTAGTGATTGTTCGAAGCGTGGAGTCTGCCGCGTTCTCTTCTTCAGGAAGCGGCCCAATGTTTGAGGCGACCTGATTCCACTCCCCCTTTTCCTTTGCGTAGATATCGATCGAGCGAAGGAAGTACGAGCCTTTCCACTCGCCGTCCTGCCAGAAAAATTCGGCAATGTAGGAGACAACACCGGTGTCTCCGTAGAAAACTGTGTCGTAATCGACAAACTTGTAATCGACAATGCGCCACCTGTTCCGCTTGTCAAGAACTCCCTGGCCATCGACGGTCGCCATGTATCCATCGATGCCACGAATGATCTTTCTCGAGCCTGACAGGAAACCTCGCCAGTTGTCGGAGTGAGTCGCTTTTACCGTGTCGCGATCTTTGTTTATGTATGCCCTGATGATCTTGTCGATGTGCGCGCGGATCGCCTTTTCGTCGGCAGAGCGATCCGTCTTCTCGTCAATCGCAAATACTGCTGATGAGACCAATAGAATCGCAACAAGCAAAATGATCGCAAAATGTTTCATTGTCTTTCTCCTTGGTTTCTCGCGTCGTTTTCGGGCAGTTTATGCGTCTTGGTTCATCGGCGTCAATCGAAATTACGTGAACGGTTCGATCTTTGACGTAAGCGGTCGAGCGGACCTTGTTAGACAGAATTTGCTTCTGCGATAATCTCATCAACATGGAATCGACCAGCCGTTTAAAACCGTGGATGTTTGTGTCCGCCGCATGGGTCTTGCCCGCGATTTTCGCGTCGGTGAATCGCATTGCGCAGACTCACCTCAGCGGATGGGATCCGGCCTCCTATCGCGATCTGTTATGGGAAAGCGGCGACTGGCTGCTTTACGCGTTTCTCACGCCCGGAGTATTTGCGATCTCTCGACGATGGCCGCTGGTGCGTCCGGTTCTTGCGAGACGTGTTGCCCTTCATCTAATTCTTTCGGTCGTATTCTGTATCGCCTGGGCAACACTCGGCAAGGTCTACCAAGGGCTGCTGCAACTGTTGTGGAATCCGGCGGCGGGATACGCCTTAATACAATCCGAAGAATTCTACCGGCAGGCAACGCTTGGCTGGCTGAGCTGGATATTTACGACGCTTCCGTTCGGGATCGCCGTCTATTTATGTGTTGTCGGGATCGAGCACGCGATCCGATATTTCGTCGAGGCCCGCGAGCGCGAAGTCGAGGTCAGTCGGCTATCGGAGCAACTCGCGACCGCCCGTCTTTCTGCATTGCAAGCTCAAGTCAACCCGCACTTTCTTTTCAACACGCTCAATACCGTCGCAGTGCTGATCCGCGACAACGAAGGGCGGCCCGCCGTCCGGATCGTCGAACAATTAAGCGATATGTTAAGAACCACGCTCAGCAGCCACACGGCGAGTGAAATTCCTTTATCCGAAGAACTTGAGCTAGTCCGAAAATATGTTTCCATAGAAGAGGCGCGGTTTTCCGACAGATTGCGGCCGGAGTTCGAAATAGATGCTACGCTCATGGCCGCGATGATCCCCAGCTTTTCGATACAGCATCTGGTCGAGAACGCGATCCGACATGGAATCACAAAAGACCCGGATGCGGGAAGGTTGCGGATCGAGGCACGACGCGACGGCGATCATTTGGAAGTTTCGGTTTCGGACGACGGCCCGGGAATCGATCCCGGAATCGATTTTCCAACGGGCCACGGAATATCGCAAACGCGCGAGAGGCTGAATTCGCTCTACGGAAACGATGCGTCGCTGGAACTGGTTCAAGCCGAGGGCGGAGGAACAGTTGCGATCCTAAGGGTTCCTTTCCGCGAAGCGATCGAACGCGAAGACGATGAGAGCTGAATGGAAAGTATTGATCGCAGATGACGAACCCGCCGCACGACGGGGTGTTCGGCAATTGCTTGCTCCATTTCCCGACTTCGAGATCGTGAAAACATGCAGAAACGGCGGCCAGGTTCTGGCTGCTCTTGACGTTTCGGCGCCCGACGTCATCTTTCTCGACATCCAAATGCCCGGCATAGATGGATTCGAGGTCATTCGCCGCTGTACGCCCGAGGCCATGCCGGCTGTTATCTTCCTCACCGCATACGACCAGTTTGCTCTCGACGCCTTTGATGTCGAAGCGCTGGACTACCTGGTCAAACCCGTCAGCGAGGCACGCTTTGCGGCGGCGATCGAGCGGTTGAGAAGACACCTCGTGGCCCGGGCCCGGCTCGACAGTGAGCGAATTATAGCTTCTGCTTCAAAAGGCACGATAATTCTCGATGTTGCGGATATCGACTGGATCGAAGCCGCGGGCAATTATTCGCAATTGTGGGTGGGCGATCGCAGTTATCTCCTGCGCGAATCGCTCTACGTACTAGCTCGACGGCTCCTCAAACATGGATTCCTCCGTGCGCACAGGCGGGCACTTGTGCAGCAAAACAGGGTCCGCCAATTTGTTCGAGATCATCGAGGTTCGGTCACGGCGATTTTACAATCCGGTGCAAAAATCCCGGTTTCGAGACGCAGGAGAGCAGCGTTTAAGTCGCTATCAGGTATCTAATTGATAACAAACATCATACCCGCTGAAGTACGAAGCCCGAGGAAACCACCGGGATTCAATGCATAATCAAGCCGCACCGTGCCTGCCAAAAATGACTTCGGCGGACTATCGGCCAGTGTTCGCGTCGCGATAGTTTTTGTCGCTTGATCACAGCCAATGCATGAAGCCAAAATCGCAAGCATCAACAGAAGTTTCAGTCGTGAAGATCTCATTTTGTTCATCGAATATATTCTTTTAGGGCGAACTACCCAAGCTCAGCGACGGAGGGAGTGTTCAGCCTTTGAGAAGAAAAGCAACAGGGACGCCCTCGCGGCAACCTCATCGATTCTCATACTTTTTCCCATCTCCCCGCGATCAGTATAAGGCCCGTACATAAGTACAAAGTCAAGGTTTTTGACGATTCCCCGAGGTGTGTCCGGCGACGCCTTTTAGACGCCAACTCGCACTTTGCATTCGACCAGCTTGTCGGGAAAGGGCATTAGTTGAGTGCTCGCTAATTCCGGTGGTTAAAAAAGTTTTCCTAACCAACAGGAATGTAATTCTGGTAATTGGTGCGGATCTTGGCGTACTGCTCAGGTGTGAAGCCGGAGAAGTGCTTGAAATCGTTTATGAAATGGGCCTGGTCGTAGAAACCGCAATCGGCGGCAATATCGCCCCAATCGGGGGATGATGAATCTCCGATCGATCTAACCGCTTTCTGAAATCGCATTATCTTTAGGTAGGACTTCGGTGTTACGCCGATCTGGCGGCGAAACATCTCTGTAAAATGGCGTTGGGAATAGCCAATCTTGCGGTTCATCGTCGCGATGCTGGTGCGGTCAGGCCGCTCGGTCATTTCGGTAACGGCATACGATACGCAGGGATTAACCTGCAGCTTTGACGCGAATCGTCGTAAGAGAAATTCTTCGACCATCACAAATCGCCTGCCGACGTCTTTTGTATCTATAAGCCGTTCACGCAGGTCGCCAAAATCGGTCCCCCAAATGAGGTCGGCATCAACCACACAATCAACTATCTCCTGCATCGGGAAAGGAAAAAAGGGTGCCGCCATGCCCTTCTTGAATGAGATCACCATCATTGCGGCACCGTTTCCGGATGGAATCGTGATCGGTTCGGTCCTGAGGCCGGATGCCCAAACGTGGTTGCACGCCTGTATCTTCTTTAGCGAATTGTTGTCATAGATGTGCTGCGGCGTGTCGTGAAAATCTATCAGTATCTCGGTATCGCCGTTGGGCAGGAAGCGGTCGACAGTGTGAGAGCGCTCAAATCGTTCAAAGTAGACGAATAACTCGACGAATTGGTTAAGCGGAGAAGTCGGGATGTGTGTCTGCAGGATCATCTCTCGCAACGCTAGATCAGCAGGCTTCGTTGTTTTCGATCTTATCGACCCGGGCCGCGTGGCGGCCGCCTTCGAAATCAGCGGCGAACCAGGCTTTTACTATTTTTTCCAAGCCACCTTCCGGTGTGAATCTTGCTGGGAGTGCCAGGACGTTGGCATCATTGTGTTCACGGGCCAGCCGAGCGATATCCTCGTTCCAGGCCACAGCGGCACGGACGCCTTTTACCTTGTTAGCGGCAATGGCCATTCCCGTGCCGGACCCGCATACGAGCAAACCCTGTTCATATTCTCCGCTGGCGACGGACCTTGCGACCTTTTGCGCAAAATCCGGATAGTCGACCGAATCGTCGGAATACGTACCCATGTCGTCGTATTCAATGCCCAGGCCGTCGAGAGTGCGTTTGACTTTTTCCTTTTCCGAAAAACCTGCGTGGTCAGCGGCAATTGCGATCTTCATAATTTGCTAAGCTCTAGACGATTCTAACCCGTTCGGGTAAATGCGCAAAAAGGGTGATCGGCGACGTCGGATCGAAAATGTTTGGTGGCGAGGTAGAAAGCACATATAATTTAGAGAGTGAGAAGGTTAATAATTTCGAGCCCGATAAGATGGGCATTACCCGCATTGCTTGTGGTGTTTTTTGCTTGTCCCGTCGCCGGCCAGGATTTTTTGCCTGAGTTGGTCAAACGGATCAAGCCGTCGGCAGTTGCAGTCGAGACTTACGACGCCAAAGGGGCGACTATTTCCCGGGGCAGCGGCTTTTTTGTTACACCTGACCGGATAATCACAAACCGTCACGTGATCGAACGCGCGGCAAGGGTCGAGATACATTTGATGGACGGGAAGAAGTTTCCCGTTCGCGGCGTTCTTGCCATCGATGGTGAAGGAGACCTGGCTTTGTTGTTAGTTGACGTGCCGCGAGCGCTTGCATTTCCGCTGCCGCTAGTTCGTTCCGCTCCTCGAGAAGGCGAATCCATCGTTGTTATCGGCAATCCATACGGCCTCGAGGGCAGCGTGTCGAACGGCATAGTTTCGGCTGTGAGAGAGATCTCGGGTTATGGCAAGATCATCCAGATCACGGCGCCGATATCACCGGGTTCGTCCGGCTCCCCGGTGGTCAACATGGCGGGGCAAGTGATCGGGGTAGCAACCTTGCAGGCAGCCGAGGGGCAAAGTCTTAACTTTGCGGTGCCTGCCGAACGCATTTCACAGCTCAGGATCTCCGAGCTTCAGTCTTTTTCGGCATTGACCGCCGAAACACAAAAGAATAAACGTTCTGCCGCCGAGCGGTATTATTCGCAGGGGTTGGCCCAGCTTTCGCGGGACGATTACGCTCGAGCATTGCCTTTCTTTGAAAAAGCCGTCGAGACCGACCCGAATTACGCGGAGGCCTGGTATCAGGCGGGGTACAGCTACGGCTTGATCGGAAGGCATACTGACGCGTTGAAAGCTTCCAGGCAAGCCGCCAAGCTTCGGCCGGACTGGGCAGAGGCCCACATTAATATCGGGGCTTCCAGCTACGCGACCGGGCAATTCAAGGAGGCGGCAGATGCGTATCGGCAGGCTATTCGTTTCGATGGCGACAATGCCGAACTTCAGTATTCCCTCGGGCTCACGCTTTCGAAATTGAACCGAACGGACGAAGAGATCCTTGCCTATCGTCGTGCAATAGCGATAAAGCCCGATCATGCAAATTCACTGGAAAAGCTTGGAGCGGCATACTTTAAGCAGAAGCGATTTGGCGAAGCCGTTACGGCGTTCGAAAACCTCAGGACCTATCGACCGGATGCGTCCACGTATAATTTACTGGGCGAGAGCTATCTGGAAACGGACAAGCCTGAAGAAAGCATCGAGGCGCTAAACAGCGCGATCAACTACAATCCCAATCTCGAAAAGGCCCGCTATAATCTCGGTAGGGCGTACTTAAAATCGGGCAACCGCGATATGGCGCAAGTCCATTATGAGATCCTCAAAAATGCGGGGTCAGATTGGGCAGACCGTCTGTATATTCTTTTGAATCCCTAGGACTTGAGTTGGTATTCAAGACCTAGCGTTGAGGAATCCATATGCTAAGACCCACCTTCGCGTGTACGGCCATACTGGTAACTTTACTAACTATCACCAGAGTCGGAACATGCCAGGAGTTGATGCCTTTTATCGACGGAGACGTAACGAGTGTAATTAGTGGTGATACGTTTTTTATCAAATTGGAGAATGGAAGGAAGTTCCCGGTAAAATTGCAGGGAATTGCGGCTCCGGAGCGACGGCAGCCATATGCCATCGAATCTCGTCGGAAATTGATCGAAAAAGTGATGGGCAAGAACGTGCGTGTTTTCTTTAGGTTCACCGATGGTCTCGGACGCGTACTTGGCAAGATAATCGTCGACGGCGAGGACATTGCTCT
Source organism: Pyrinomonadaceae bacterium (assembly GCA_041751355.1). Taxonomy (GTDB): domain Bacteria; phylum Acidobacteriota; class Blastocatellia; order Pyrinomonadales; family Pyrinomonadaceae; genus OLB17. Next base: position 3,534 of record JBGSXN010000044.1, on the reverse strand, counting down.
TTCCCAGATCAGCTACGGCTACGCTTGGTTCTATAGGACGTATCCAAATGAGTTACTTGATGATGATCTTCTGCTTTACACCGATCAAGAAGTGGCGGCGAAAAACGACAAGATCGGTCTTTGGAAGGACAAGTCCCCGGTCGCCCCGTGGACATACCGTGCGGTAAACAAGATCCAGGAATCACTGGAGCCCGAACCACTGATTGTTGCTCAGATTAGAGGAAATAAAAGGACAAAATACTATCTACGACCCGATTGCGCAGGATATAAGTCGGTTCCGGCCAGATATAGGGTATTGTTTTCCAGCGAATCCGAAGCTGAGAAGGCCGGCTACAGGCTCGGCAACAATTGCAAGTAAGCACTTTAGGGCTGTGCCTGTCGTTCCACGACAAGAGCACTTAGAAAACTGTCCTGGATCGGCTTTTCCAGAAATAGCTTAGTGTGCTTTCCGCATCCGAGAAACGAAGAGGTCAGCGGGATCATTTTCTGAATGTCAGGCCCGCCAATGTTAGGGAGATTACTTTCGGCGAGAAGCGATCGCTTTGTGACCCGGCCGTCGCCTTCGGCAAACATCGCGGCGCGGACCTCATCCTTCTTAATGTCTGTCCCTGACGATGTCTTTATATCTTTCGCGTCTATCAGTGTGGTCCAACGGTCTTTGGACGCATCATGGATCAGTACGAGAGCGTCGAGCGTCTGTTCACAGTTGCCGCCGTAGGCGTACAGTTGAACGGGCGAAGATCTGACAGTAACGTTCAGCGCGCGGTGAAAGCGTCCGGCACGGTTAAGGGCCGATGACATAAACGCCTTGACCTGCGCAAAGGTAAGCTGTGAAACCAGACGATCTTCGAAGCTATCCTTAGCTCCCGGTTTCTGAGGCTTAATGTCTTTATTTTTTAAAGCGAGCCGTTCGGCGTCGCGCAACTTGCCGAGAAACTTCGGATCCGCGATCGCTCCCCACCCGTACTTTATCCAGTCGTCGACATTGTAGATATCTACGTTAATCGGTTTAAGGTTTTCGTCCAAAAACCGTGCAGACGACTGATGAGGGATCAATTCGTAAACAGCCGGCGAGGTCATCACATCCTCGGGCCTGAGATTGTCGATCAAGGGAAGCCTGCGGCCCGCAATGATCGGGTAGCCATTCATTAGGGCATCCATCGAGTGGAATGACCCTTCATTAGGCGTTCCGAACATCATCAGCTTGTTCATGTGAGCGGCACCCGACCAGTTGGGGACCGGCCGGTTCGCCGGCAGCGGCGACGTCCCGTACATTGCAGCGTACCGGGCGATCAGGCCGCCCATGGAATGGGCGATAATATCAAATTTCAGGCCCGGTTTCCGCAGGGCCCTTTTCACGCCGGTAATTCGCTGCATCAGCATGTGCGCCGTCTCGACGTTATCCCGACGCCAGTCATAAGGAAAGACATAGAAGACATCCGTCGCTTGCGGTTTGTCCCACTTGGCTTCGGTATAACCGCGAGCTTCTAACGCGTCGATGAGGCTCTGATAGACTTCAACATCGGGAAGAATGGGCAATACTTCGATCGAACGAATGATGTCCTCGACCTGCAGGCTGTCACGGTTTCGCGACAGGATAGGCGAAGTCATGGGGAGCCTGAGATCGTCATCCTTGTCGCGTCTTATGCTGAACCAGACCGTCCTACCGGTTTTCGGATTTACCAGCTTTGAGCCCGAAACACCCGGGATGATAATTACCGGATTTTTGCCGGTCGCCTGTCCAAAAGCGCCTCCGACCGACAGAAGTACAGAAAGAAAGATTATTGTGATCAACTTATTTAGCATAATGGCCTACTTGTTATCGCGATGCTGACCCTGCGGTCCCCCTGGTTAGTACGATTGACCGAACAAAAGCAGGCTATGGTCACATATCGCTCCCAATTAGCCATTCTCGATGTTTTGTATTGGATAACCTTTGCATGTCATCGGTTGTATCTTATAGAACGCACAAAAGCTATGCGATAATTATCGAATAATACGCTATATGGAAATTACTGTTGCGGTTACAGGCGCGTCAGGCACAATTTATGCTCAACGAACGCTACAGCTTTTGGCGGCGAGCGGAGTCGTCGAAACGGTCAACTTTATAATGTCCGGAACGGCTGTAACTGTGGCGCAGGTTGAAATGGGTGTAAAGCTCTCAGACGCCGCGTCGATCAACGAGTGGCTGAATTTACCTGCGGACTCAAAGCTTATTCGTCACTGGCGGCTCGACAACTTTGCGGCTAAACCTTCATCGGGATCGAACAAGCAAGAGGGAATGATAATCGTTCCATGTTCGATGGGTACATTGGGGGCTATAGCTTCGGGGGCCGGGACCAATCTGATTCATCGGGCGGCTGACGTATGCCTGAAGGAACGCCGAAAGCTTGTTCTGGTTCCGCGCGAAACGCCCTATAATGCCATTCATCTTGAAAATATGCTCAGGCTCTCTCATGCCGGAGCACAGATATTGCCGGCAAACCCCGGGTTTTACCATCGGCCGAAGTCGATAGACGATTTGGTCGAGCACTTGTGTTTCAGGATCCTGGACCAGTTCGGTATCCCACATTCAAAAAGGTCGCAATGGACAGGCGAGGAGATTGCGGAGGACTAAAAATGGTTCGAGTTAGTTGGCTAACTTTGGTTTTATTGGGTTTTTCGGTCGCAATGCCGGCACAGGAACGATTTGTCAGACCGGTTGACCAGGGAAGGCGGGATCCATCGTTTTTCTCGTTTCGTGCAAAGCTCATCGCGGCGGCTGAACGAAAGGATGTTCGTTACATACTGAGCATTCTCGACCCGGCGATCAAATCAAGTTTCGGAGGCCATGACGGGGTCAGCGATTTCAAAGAATTCTGGAAGATCAATGACAAGGACTCCAGATTTTGGAACGAGTTTTTGAGAGTGATCAAGAATGGGGGCACATTCGACGGTGCGGGGCGAAATCGCCGAACGTTTTTTACGGCGCCTTACCTGTTTTCAGCGATGCCTTCTGAGTTTGATCAATTTGAATATCACGCGATCTTCGGCAACAACGTGAATCTGAGAGAACAGCCCAACCAAAATGCGAGAGTCATAAGCAAGCTTTCATACAATATTGTGAAGATCGACGAACCGGTGGCCGTCAAGAAAAAAACCGGGGCGGGGGAATGGGACTGGGAATACGACTGGCATAAGGTGGAAACGCTCGGCGGAAAAAGCGGCTGGGTCAAGGCCGAATACGTTCGCAGCCCAATCGGTTATCGGGCGGGATTCGAAAAAAAACGCGGCGTTTGGAAAATGACCTTCTTTTTGGCCGGGGACTAACATGAGCGATACAGTTGAACGCTTTTCCGACCGGGTCGAAAACTACATCAAGTACCGACCCCAATATCCCCGTGAGATATTGAACCTTCTTCGTCGTGAATGCGGCCTGACGCGGGATACGGTCGTGGCCGATGTCGGATGCGGGCCGGGCAACTCGGCAAGGATGTTTCTCGAGAACGGGAACCGTGTCTTTGGCGTTGAGCCTAATGAGGCCATGCGTAAAGC
>JBGSXN010000043.1:0-8811 GCA_041751355.1 Pyrinomonadaceae bacterium | reverse complement strand
TTCTTCCCTCATTTCGTCGAGATATATTCCGTTCACGTCGGTCAGCAGGATAAGTTTCTCGGCATTGAGGTCGGCGGCGATCTCGGCGGCGATCGTGTCCGCATTAATATTGAATACTCGCCCGTCATCATCGGCACCCAGCGACGAAATTATCGGCAGGTAACTGCTGTCGAGCAAAATATTGATCAGCGACGCATTTACGTCGATCACATCGCCGACGTGTCCAAAATCAACCGTTTCGATCTCGCCAGTCTGCGTATTGACGATGTCTCGCGGCGGGCGTTTTATTGCATTTACCACACCGCCATCGACACCTGATAATCCGACTGCCTGTATTCCGCGGCGGCGAAATTGGGCCAGGATCTCGGTGTTGATCTTTCCGCGAAAGATCATCGTTGCGAGTTCGAGGGTTTCATCATCGGTCACCCTGCGACCGGCGACGATCGTTTGTACCACACCGAGTTTCTCAGCAAGTTCGTTAAGCTGTTTGCCGCCGCCATGTATTACACAGACACGAATGCCAACCTGGTGAAGCAGTGCGAGTTCCTCGACCAAAGACGCTAGATTCTCTTTGTCCTCGGTAACTTTTCCTGAAAATTTGACGACAAAGGTCTTTCCCTGAAATTTCTGAATGTAGGGAAGAGCTTCGCGCAGAAGGTCGAGCGTTTCGATGTTCATTTGATCAGCCTCGATAAAACGGCCTTTTGTACATGAAGGCGGTTCTCAGCCTCGTCGATCACAACTGAGTTTCCCGAATCTATCACTCCGTCCGCAACTATGACATTTCGCCGGACGGGCAGGCAATGCATAAACAGAGCATTTGCCGTCCGCGACATTTTCTCTTCGTCAACGATCCATTTTTCTCGAAACTGCTCACGATATGAGATGTCTTCGTCGCCGGCCCCGTAAAATTCTCTTCCGCCCCAACTCTTTGCATAAACGACCTCAACATCCTCGAACACCGCATCGACCTCATTGACCACCTCAACACTGCCGCCATGCTTTTCGGCGAGTCCATGGATCTCGTTCATTAGTTGTTCGTCGAGTTCGTAGCCCTTGGGATGGGCGATTCTCAGATCATGCCCAAACTGGGCCGCGGCCAGTGCAAAACTATTGGGAACTGCCATCGGAAGCGGTTTTGGATGCCACGCCCAGGTCATTAACAGCTTCTTCCTGCCTTCACCTAGTTTTTCCCGAATGGTCATCATATCTGCCATGGCCTGACACGGATGGTGCATCGCTGACTCGAGATTAATGATAGGTATCGACGCGTATCTTGCAAACGCCTTCAGTATCGGGTCGGTCCTTTCCGTCTTCCAGTCCTTTAGCTCAGCAAATGTCCGAACGCCTATCGCCGACACATATCGCTCAAGAACCCGCACAAATTCTTTCAGGTGTTCGGTCTTATCGCCGTCCATTACGACGCCGTCTCGGTGTTCGAGCGTCCAAGAAGTGCCGCCGGGTTCGAGAATAACGGCGTTTCCGCCTAGTTCATAGATACCGACCTGCATCGATGCTCTTGTCCGGAGCGATGGGTTAAAGAAAACCAGTGCGACTGATTGGTCTGCCAATGGCCTCTCGCCGATCCGTTGAGTCTTGAATCGAAAAGATTCCGCTAGAATATCCTCAAGCTGGTCACGCGAATAATCGGAGGTAATGAGAAAGTTGTTCAATTCGAAAGCACCTCTACCAGCAGATCTAACTCATTGGTATTTATACAAAGTGGCGGAAGCAGCCGCAGCACATTCGGATCGCTTGATGTACCGGTAATTATCTTCCTTTCGAGTAGCTTTGCATGCATAGGAACGCACGGCTCATCAAACTCGATCCCCAACAGGCAGCCTTTGCCTTTGATCGCCCGGATACCTAAGGTGTTTTCTAAGCGCGATCTCAAATAGTGTTCAGCGTTCTTTGCGTTAGAGATCATATCGTCCCGCTCGATAGCCTCCAGCGTTGCTATTACTGCGGCCATCGCGAGCATACCACCCCCAAATGTGGTTCCAAGATCGTTGATCTTGATATTCGCCGAAGCTCTTTCGCTCACAAGGCACGCGCCCACCGGGAGCCCGCTGCCAAGCGATTTAGCAAGTGTAATGATGTCAGGAACAATGCCTCCCGCATGTTCGCTTCCGGAAAAAAACCAACTGCCTGTTCGTCCGACGCCGGTCTGCACCTCGTCGAATATTAGAATTATTCCGAAACGATCGCACAGCTCACGAAGCTGGACAAAAAACTCGGGCCCGGCCTCTTTGACCCCGGCCATCGATTGAATCGGCTCGATCATTACCGCCGCCGTTTCAGCGTCAGCCGATGCCTTAACGCTCTCAATATCGCCGAACACTGCAGAAACATGCCCGGGAACATTCGGACGGCCAATTTCCCGATATTTGCCCAGAAACGTTGCCGAGATCGAATCTGCCGTTCGGCCATGAAAACCACCTTCGAACGTAATGATCTTTTCGCGGCCCGTTGCCATTCGGGCCATGCGCATCGCATTCTCATTTGCTTCTGTTCCCGAGCTGCAGAAAAAGGCTTTAGAAATAGGTTCGGGCGCAATAGAAACCAGGTTTTCTGCCGCTAAAGCCCTGGTCGCCGAGTAAACCAGATTCGAATAAAAGAGCAGTTTCTCAGCCTGTTCGCTGATCGCCTTAACAACATTCGGATGGGAATGCCCGGTTCCACAAACAGCATGGCCTCCATAAAGGTCGAGATATTTGTCCCCTTCGCTCGTCCATACCCACGCCCCCGAACCGCGTTCTATTGCGATCCCCATTTTTTTGTAGGTTGCTACCTGATACCGCTCTTCGAGTTCTTCGATCTCGTCGAAATTCATTTGCTTATTTAGGGATTGCCGCCCGTAAAGACGAGGCCGGTAGTTTCCTCGATGCCAAACATAAGGTTCATATTTTGAACGGCCTGGCCCGCGGCGCCTTTTACAAGGTTATCGATCGCTGAAAACACGACTATATGCTTTCCGTTCGAGTGGACGGCGATATCACAAAAGTTAGTATTCTTGACCCAATTGATGTCCGGCGAGCCTTTGACGATCCTGACGAAGAAATCATCTTCATAGAAATGCCTGTAAAGGTTTTCGACATCCTCATTCGTCATATTGAGCGTTGTTTCTAGATAACAGGAAGCAAAAATACCGCGAGAGACGGGCAGGCTGTGGGTCATGAACACGAGCTCCTCATCGAATTGCCCGATGCGCGTGAGGTGCTGTTCGATCTCCGGCCGGTGTTGGTGGACAAAAGGCTTATAGGAATAAAACGAGTTCATTCGCTGAGGATGGTGCGTGTTGGCTGCGGGTTTGGCTCCGGAACCGCTCGAGCCGGTCTTGGCGTCCACGATCACCTTTCCGCTTAGCAGCCCACTCTTGACCATCGGCGACAGCGCCAGCAGAGCCGCGGTCGCAAAGCACCCCGGATTGGAAATATATTGGGCATCCCTGATCTGATCTCTGTTTCCCTCGGTAAGTCCATATATAAATCTATTCTGTAGTTCGGCGGTCTCGTGCCTCAATCCGTAAAACTGCTCGAACAGCTCGGCGTCCTCGATCCGAAAATCGCCCGAGAGATCTATGACCTTAACGTTCCCAGGGAGTTTCGGAACCAACTCGATCGCCTGCCCGTGCGGAAGTGCGAAGAATGCAACGTCGATATCATTAAGAATCGACAGATCTGAAGGAGCTCCCGAGAAATGCAGATCGGTCAGTCCGCGAAGGTTCTGATGGACATCGCTGACCAGCTTACCTGCGTGCTCGTTGGCGGTTACAAAACGGATCTCGGCTGCCGGGTGAAAAAGCAGTATCCTGAGCAGTTCACTTCCGCCATAGCCGGAGCCGCCAAATATTGCCGTGCGTATTCTATTCATCTGCGGGTGGTGGATCAGAAGAGCGAGAGCCTTATGCGAAGATATTTTCTCGGATCGCGGCGAAAATCATCGAGCAGTTTCGTGCCTTCGCCGGTGAATGTAGCCACATTCTTCGCGGTCTCGTTAAAGCTGTGATAGAGCGTTTCGTCGGTCAAAAGTTTTCCAACTGTCCCTTTGCCAGCCTGTGCATCTGCAAGGATCGCATCAAGCCGTGCTGCGGTCGAATTGAACCTATCAATCGCGACTCGAGTGTCATCGTAAAGCTTCTCGTCCGTAAACAGCTTGCCGGCCGTCCCCTTGCCATCCCGCAGGTCCGTCGTGATCAGCTTGACGTCGTCGGCAATCGAAGACATCTTCTCCACCGATGTGCGAAGTTCGGCCACTGCGTTTCGCGTTTCGACATAAAGTGCATCGTCGTTGACAAACTTACCGGCTGAGCCGCGGCCGCCGCGAATATCCGCCGCGATCGACTCAAGCTGCGAAACAGTTCGGTTCAGGCTGTTATAAAGCGCCGGGTCATTAAGAAACTTACCAGCACTGCCATCGCCGCGGTTTAATCGATCAACCGTTTGCTGGAGCCGGATCATGGTCGCTCGCGTTTCAGAAACAGCTCCGTCGAGGCTCTCGTACAACTGATCGTCGTTTATCACCCGTCCGAGCGTTCCTTCACCTTGATTTGCCTTATTCAATATTTCGTTTGCAGGCACCGCGAGTTTATTGATCTGCTCAAGCAGATCATTGCCGGTCGCGGTCAATTGATTTAGGCCTATTGCGGTGCTCGTCTTAAGCACGGCATTCTCTCCGACAGGCGAGCCTTTGGCAGATCCCGGAGCGATGTTGACCATCTTGTCATTTCCGAGGATAGAAGTTGCGACGAGCTGCGCGGTCGAATCCGTCCGTATCAATTCAGTAATGGGCTTTCCGTCCAAGGTTTGAACTACCGAAAGCGTGGCTTCGATCCGCTCGGCCTCGGGCGAATCCGGGGGCAGAAATCTAACGTCCTCGACCTTTCCGATCGAGACACCCGCCAATTGAACATCGTTGCCCGGTCTGAGCCCGTCCGCGTTCTGAAAGCGCACCTTAAGACCCATCCTCTTTTCAAAAGGATTGAAACTGCCGGTCGAATTTATTATCAGAAACCCAGTTATCAAAAGGGCAACGAGCATAAAAATGCCGACCCTAAGTTCGCTCAAAGTGATCTTTTGTTTGCTTCTGGGCATCTAGACTTTTTTTCCTCTGATAAATCCAAGTATATACGGGTCGTTGGCTTCGCGTAACTCTTCATCAGTTCCGCTGAAAATAATCTTGCCTTCCCGAAGCATCATAACCTCAGTATTCATTAAACAAAGCGTGTCTCCCTCCGGCTGAAATTGCACATTGCCTTTTCGATCGATCACGGCGTATTGCGACGAGATATACTCTAGATTATTCATCTCGTGTGTAACAAAGATCGACGAAACATCCTCGATATCTCTGAGTTTTACGGCAAGTTCGCAGATCGTTCGTGCCGTCGGCGGATCAAGTCCGGCGGTGGGCTCGTCAAATAATACAATGTCCGGATTGCCGACCAGCGCCCGTGCAATACCCACCCGGCGCCGCATGCCGCCCGAAAGCTCCGACGGCATCTTGTCTATAGCGTCTTCAAGATTAACAAAACGCAGCATCCGTCGGACCTCGTGTTCAACTTCCGCCTCGTCTACCCGCTCTTCGTGAAGGCGGTAGGCGACATTCTCATAGACCGAAAGCGAGTCGAACAAGGCTCCTTCCTGAAATACCATCCCGATCTTTTTTCGGACCCGCATCAGGTCGGCATCCTCACATTCGGTGATGTCCTCACCCTCAATAAATATCCGGCCGCCGTCGGCTTTGAGCAGTCCGAGTATCAGGTTGATTATCGTGGATTTACCGGTGCCCGACCCGCCGAGAACGATCTTGGTTTCGCCCCTTCGAACCGTAAAACTGACCTTGTCCAGGATAACCTGATCATCAAACGCCAGGTCAACATCACGAAATTCTATAACAGGCTGCAGCCGCCCTTCGCGCTCGTCCGGAGCTTCGCTGATTTCATCGTCAGTGTAGTTCTCGAGACTATCTAATGACATAAGACAAGGTCCGCCCCTTAAAACAAGGTGCTGCCGAGAAGGCTCTGCATGAGCTTCGATAAAAAGAAATCGGCAATGATCACACAGATAGACGACACTACGACCGCCTGTGTTGTCGACACGCCGACGCCGACCGTGCCGCCCTTTGTGCTCAGCCCTTTGTAGCACGAGATCAATCCGATCAGCAGGCCAAAGAATATCGGTTTGATGATCCCGGCGATCAGGTCGTCTATCGATGTTCCGGTGCGGACAGACGAAATATACACATTCGGGTCCAGCCCGTAGATCTGCTTGGCAACGATCCCGCCGCCGATCAGGCCGAAAAGGTCTGCCGCGATCGTCAGCATCGGCAGCGTAATAAGCAGCGCGATGATCCGGGGCGTCACCAGTTTGCGTACCGGTGATGTTCCAAGGGCTCTCATTGCGTCGATCTGCTGCGACACGACCATTGATCCCAATTCCGCCGAGATCGACGACCCAACACGTCCGGCGACCATCAGGGCAGTAAGTACCGGACCGAGTTCGCGGATCAGCGAGGTTGCAACACCCTGGCCGGCATTACTTTGGGCCCCGTAATATTCGAGGGTCGGGTAAGCCTGTAATATCAGCACACCTCCCGTAAAAAACCCGGTCAGCACCACGATTCCGAGCGATCCCACACCGATATGGTCCATCTGGTTGATGGTCTCGGTCAGATAGCGCGGCCTTTTTCGCAGGCCCTTGATCGAGCGCCATAGGAGGTCCGTTACCTCCTGCAACTCTAAAATAAACCTTGTGATGAGATTCATTACGGAATTTACCCGCTCGCTGCTTAGGTCAACAAATATAATGACTTAAAACGCCATTTCAAACAAAACAAAGCCGACCCTTTTCGAGTCGGCCTTGGTAATATTATAAAGATCAGGCTATTGAGGCTGATTGTTTGGCGGCATTGCATTTCGCCGTCCGGGTGGGGCATCGGGTCCCGGCATTCTGTCGGCCCGGCGCCCGGGGCGCGAATTTGCCTGGTCAAATCGCTGCCTTATCTGTCGAAACCGTGTCAGTTGTTCCGGGGTAAGTATCCGACGGATCGACAATTCGTTCATTGATCTCAGCTTTATCAGTTCGGCCTGAGACATCTGTACCTCTTTTATCCTGTCCTGCACCTCGGCTTCATTGAGCTGGTCCGCATAGATCGCTCGATCCAGGCTTCGAGTAGCTTCTTGAAATCGTTTCTGAGCGGCTTCCATTGCGGGCCGACGTTCTACGTTATACCGGCGGATCTGCTGCATTTGCTGCTGGCCAAGGCCGAGTTGGCGGAGTAGGTTAGGGCGAACGTTGCCGGGACGCCTCGTCTGGTTCGGCCCTTCCTGCGGATCTGGCCCGTCCTGAGCAAACATTGAGGCTGCTCCAAGAAACACTACAGCCAGGGAAAATATCAATGTATGGATCACTGTTTTCATAGGTTTTAACGGATCAACCGCCGACCTCGTCCATGAGGTCTGACAGTCTCAATGATCTGTCCTCATTGTCTTCGTAACTGCTCAAAACCGGTGCCGTACTATACGTCGGTAAGGGAACTGCCCTGGTTCGAGGTTTCGGTGACGGCTTGTTTAATGGCCTCGAATTCTTGGCTGTGCCGCGCGTCGAACGTTTAGTGATTGTGGCCGCAAAAGTTGGCTCTGGTTCGGGAAGTTCATCTGCTTCATCGATCTCAGGCTGTTCCGGTATAGCGGCCGCGAGTGTCGATTCCGCCCTATCAGACGGTGTTTCACGTTCAACGACGGTATGAGCGATCTGCTGCTGGCCGCCATTGATAACGATCATCACCGCAAACGTTAGCCCGACACACACCATTACGGCTGCGGCAATCGTCGCCGGCCAGCCCATGCCCGATACCATCCCCCGGAAACTGGCCAAGAGTCCGGCACCGGATCTAGTCTCCGCGGCGTAGGGGATCGAGAATTCCGGCGTCGGAAGATGCAAAAATTCCTCCTTATGCCACTCGAAAACCGAGAACCTTGCGTCGGCAACAGCCGCAAACTCATCCGTACAGCTACCGCAGCCGGACAGGTGAGTTTCAAAGTTCTCACGCTTGGACGGCCCGATCTCGTCGTAAATGTACGCAACGATATCATCCGCACGTCCGCAATGGTATTCATTTTCTTTATTTAACATCTCAATCAAATGACCTCGACCGGAGTTCGCTCTAATTTCATCCGAAGCTGCTTTAGAGCAGTGTACAATCGGCTCTTTACCGTGCTCAGCGGCAGTTCGAGCGTGTCCGATATTTCCTGAAAGGTCATCTCCTCAAATTCCTTCATCACGATCACCTGCCGCAGATCTGAGGGCAAAGCCGTTACGGCTTGACGGACCAGGATCATCCGTTCCCTTTTCTCTATCCGCCGAGCCGGCGAATTCAGCGGGGAAGCGATAAATACTCGGTCTTCCTCGCCATTCCCATCATCGATCAGGTCCTCCGCCTTCGACCTCTTACGCCGTTTTGTTGTCAAACACTGATTGACCGCTATCCTATGCAGCCAAGACGAAACTTTTGCATCGCCCCGAAACCCGGCCAAATTACGGTAAGCGGCGATAAATGTTTCCTGAGCGGCATCGCGTGCATCGTCTTCGCGCCCGAGCATCCCGAAACAGAGGGCGAATATCTTACGGTCCCACCTTCTGACGATCTCGCCAAAGGCATTCGGGTCCTCGAGTACCGCCCGTTCGACAATTTGCTCATCCGTCAGATTTATCAGCATCCACTCGTGTTCACGCCGCTAACCGCACGAGAATCATATCTCACAATGCCCAAACTAAGCGATACCCAACCGCTACGGACATTTAGATGAAGCCG
>JBGSXN010000042.1:0-5389 GCA_041751355.1 Pyrinomonadaceae bacterium | reverse complement strand
CTGTCGCAACGCTTTACGGGTTTGAACGGGCGGACAAATATAGAATTGCTATTATTGCGGCTGCTATTCCAACCCCAATCGCAATTTTAGCTGCTGTCGAAAGATTATTCCCTCTTACTTGCTTAGTCGCCGGATACGAACCCTCGACCGGTGTGGCCGTTTTGTCATTCATCACAACAAAACTGCTCTCGTTGATCTGGCTGACATAGCCTTTTAGTTTTGTCCCGTCTTTGAGTTTGACCTCGACTCGTGCGTCTGTGCCGGTGCCGAGTTTTGCGATATTTGCTTTTACCTTTTCAGCCTGTTTTGCTGCCTTTTCTTCTTTTGTGGTTTCGCCAAATGCCGTAGCTCCAAATGCCAGATTCAGCACCAGGATACTCAGCATCATTGTGAAAGATCGTTTGAACATATTTACTCCTTTCCGTCCATCTCATTTCGAACGTGAAACGAATATATTCCTTTTGCCGAACAAATGATAGTCAGGGGTGATCATCGGTCGACGCTCGCGTAGTAAAGAAGGCGGTCTTTACTACGCTATCACACAAGGCAATGACCGCCGGGACATTTTTCACTCGCCGGCTGGCCGCTCTGACAGGGCTCAACACGTCCAACGTCACCCGCCGGCACACCGCCGCCCGGTAGCGTTTTGCAGGCGATCTCGATTTTTGTTCACTTTCGGGAAACAGCACCTGTAGCCGAAATTACTGACTGGATCTTAGACACCTCTTGACCCTTAAACTTTCCTTCTTCAATAATTTCGCTTCCATGCAAATAACCGTCAAAAAAAGGCTTCGACTTCGTTGGGACCATCAAACCCTCTATGCCTTTATCAAAAGGCAATACCCCGATCTGAAATGAAATAGTTGTCAGATTTTCCAGTCGGATCGCCTTCTCAGCTATCGAAGCACTTTCTCCAAAGGGCGGGAGTGTCGGATGCAATGGAAAATCCAAAGATTCCCTTATCAAAAATGTTGAGCCCGGCAACAACTCTTTTAGTTTTACTCCGGTAGCATACACTGGTATAAAGTATTTGGACGGTCGGTGGAATTGGCTACTCAATTCTAATGTCGAATCATTCGTTTGGGAGATATACAGGCCTTTGGTATCTCCTTTGTGGGTTCGCGGCTGTATAAGTAGAAAGAATGACTCATTTGAGAGATTTACCACTTCCAGTTCAATCTCTAGTCTGGTATCACTTGGTATGACTCTCGTGAAAACTATTTTTAGTTTTCCGATCGTTTTCGTGTCTAGATCCTGCGCGAGAGCTTGCGAATTAATCGCTAACATAACTGCGATCAGTCCCAAAATTAAAATAGACTTGTCATTCATTACTTACCACCTGACTTTGGCCAGTTCACAGGTCACGCATAGCGATCCCAATGAATTTTAGCATCCATTGCCGCGCCGGCACAGCCAAACTTGAGATCGCAGGCGGCATTTACCACATTATCACACGAGGCGATGACCGTCGGGACATTTTTCAATCGCCGGCTGGCCGCTCTGACAGGGCTCAACACCTCCAACGTCCGCCGCCGGCACACCGCCGCCCGGCAACGTTTTGCCAGCGATGCTACTCTTAAACAATGGTGGAAGATGCGGGACGGGCCTAGGCTAACGAAAAATCGGAAAGATAGCGGTCTTCCAATTGGTGTTGAGTGAAGTGCGAGTTCGACGTTCGAGAGATTGTTGGGTTGAGATGAAACGAACCTTATTACTGGCTATTTACCTTTTGAGCGTTATTTGCGGAGAAGTATTTCCGCAGCTAAAACTGGAGTCGAAGATCGTCAGTCAATATTACTGCCGCGGCGATGCTGATCTCGACAGGTTGACCCTGAACCTCAACCTGAAATATACGAACGTCGGTTCTGAAACGATAATTCTATCCAGAGACAGTTCTGAGATCGGTCAGATGCTCGTCTCTATGGATGATAATGGCGTCATTGGGAAGCGGGAAGCAAGCCCCGTATTCACCTGGATGTCCTCGGGCAAAAGGACGGCGACGACGGCCGACTGGAATCGACTGTTCGTCACCCTAAAGCCGAAGGAAACCTATGAGACCAAGACAGTAGCCGGTATTTTTGTTTTCCGCGAGAATTCTTCTGATATCGATGGTGGCGTCGGAAATGGAAAGCATTTTTTACAGCTAAGGGTTTCAAATTGGTACGGCTCCGCCGAGAACGCAGACCAACTACAGAAAAGTTGGAAGAACCGAGGCAAACTCTGGACGGACTCTATCATGTCCGAGCCAATGCGGTTCACAGTCGTACCAAAACGTAGGCTTGTTAAGTGTCGATAGCTTGACTTTTTCACCCACCGGCTGGCCGCTCTGACAGGGCTCAACACCTCCAACGTCAGCCACCGGCACACCGCCGCCCAGCAGCGTTTTGACAGCGATGATTCTTAAATAATGTTTAGGCGCGACACCGGCAATGGCCCACGGCATAGAAAAGACGTTCTGGACGGCTGAAGATTTGCTAAGATACTAGAAGCATGACTGACCGCAAAACCTTGTGGATATTCACCGGGCTTACATTACTGTTCCTCCTTTTAACACCCCTAACGTTTATTGTTTCAGTAGAGATTGCTCGAACGGTAAAGGACCCGGACATAGTTGAACTTATCGGGGTTTTTGCAATGCTAGTGATGATGGCTCTTTTCGTGATTTGCGGTGCTGTGACACTGGTCTTATGGCATCATCGTCACATGTAACCAAGTTGAATCTTGAGCAACACACCATTACATCACGACCACAATGCAACGCGTTATCACACGAGGCAATGACCGCCGGGACATTTTTCACTCGCCGGTTGGCCGCTCTGACAGGGCTCAACACCTCCAAACGCCACCCGCCGGCACACCGCCGCCCGGCAACGTTTTGCTAGCGATGTTACTCTTAGAGCAATAATGCAGGACAGGGTACGGGCCTATGCTGAGAGGCAATCGCAAGGGTCGACACGAGCAGCATTCAGGTGAACCAAATGGTTAATTGACGAAAGAAGGTCATTTGCTTTGACGGAGCTTCTCTTGTCAAACCTCCATTCAAATCATTTACCGAATACTAAAAAATACATTGGCTTCCATTGTAGCAAGGAGTAACATTCATCAAAGGAAGCTGCTGACTGTCTAGGAGTTGGGAACTATGAAAAAACTACTGTATGCGCCCGTCGCGATTTCCACCTTCTTGTTGGCGGTTGCCATAACACCGTTTTCAATTACGCACGTTCCCGAAGTCATTGACGAGGATGCCGAAGTGGTCGCAATTGAACACGATGCATCAACTTGCTGTGATCCAATTAACGAGGGCAGTTATTTAGATACAAAGCTCAATGGTCGTTTGTACGGTATTCAGATTCTTCGGCACGACCCTGAAAACGAGATTGGTGAACTAATTGAAACGAGTTTAAAGAAAACGAATATTGATTTTGAGTTGGACTTGAATGAGTCGATAGAGAACCAAATTATTTCCCTTACGCCTTATGTGGGTGATAAACGGGAATTTAAGATTGAACAGCAATTCGAGACGAGCATGGCTATCGGTGACGAAGGCCCCCACTGGGACTTCACCGATTGGAAGCACTTTACATCGCAATGGAAGCCAATTGAGAAGTTATCTGAAAATAGTTTCTTAACGCCAAAACTAAAAGAGCCCGACTACTCCAGGTTTCCGAACGTAACCGCGCGGGAAATTCGTCTTTTTATTTCGAAAGAAGGCAACAAGCGTTTGGATAAACTTGCGTTTACCTGCAAGACTGCCAACGATGGCCCTTGCTATGTGACAGTTAGTAGAATTAGTTTTCGAATTTCAGCCAAAGAACAAGGCAAATGGAAGGAGATTCATAGAATTAATTTTTCCATTCCGATGGGTTGCTAACCCTGCCGAACCATTTTGACCGGTTCGCGATATCTACTTTTTTTCAGCGGATCCAGGGTTTTTAAGTAGGCGATCTTGGCAAAATCCTTATCGCGGGTAACGAGTATCGCTCCAATGCCGAGAGCTAAAACAGCCAGGTGCACGTCCATGACCATGTTTCCGCGAAATCCGTGTGTTTCCATTAGTTTGACAACGTCGGGGTAATGAGAGGGCATGGTGCGAAGTAAATTAACGTTGGGCGAGGCGAGGAAATGTCTCAGAAATTCGGAGGCCTGCGAAGGCGGAAGGGCCGGATCGAAGACCTTTGGATTGGAAGCGATTCGTAAGAACGACAGGACGCTCGTTTCGCAAACATTCACCGTATTATTTTGATCTGAAACAGCCTTCTCCAGCCATTGGGAAATTACGGCGTGTTCGGGCATCGCATCCATTTTTGCGTAAAGAAGGATATTGCTGTCGAGTAAATAATTCATCCGAACCGGCAGAACGGGTGGGCGATTAAATTTCGTCAAGAAGATCTTCTATTTTTTTAGAATTGATCCCCGGCCGGAACTTAGTTTTGAATCCGCTGATCGTAAAGGGCGGAACATCTATGACCGATGCCGATTCTATCCCAGATCGCAAGAGCCGGTTGATCAGATCCTTTTCCTTGAGGCCTTTGTTTTTGCTGATCGTCTCCTGAATGTAATCCGCAACATCGGCTTCCAAGGTAACGGTTGTCCGACGTGTCGGGCGATGTTTTAGCGAGTCCGTATTCATGAAACAAGTATAGCCATCTTTTATGCTTTGATGCAAGAAATGTGCAAGAATCGCAATATTGAAGGCCCAAACCCCATTCCGCCGCAGGGTGCAACACCTCCAACGTCAGCCGCCGGCACACCGCCGCCCGGCAACGTTTTGCCTGCGATGTTAGTCTTAAGACGATGGTGGAGGATTTAGTACGTGCCTATATGCACACATGCACACAGAAAATCGCCGGAACGGCTCCAAAACAGAGAATTGCAATATCGAAGGCCTGACCCTTATTTCCTTTAATTATGAAGACTGACAATTTTGCTTCAGGATTATCGCCCATTGCTCAACTTCGAGTCTGAGGCGAAATTTACAAACCGCAGCACCAAGGCCGGACGAATAATAACCGGCGGTCACGTCGACTGTGGAAGTGTCCAATACCGTGATCTCGGAAACCTTCCAGAGCAGCCCTCTTTTGTCTGACAGTTTGTCTTTAACTCCACCGCCAGAGCCTTTACTCTGATCTACGTACGATTCCGAGAAAGGTCTGAGGTGCTTCCACCGAACATTTAGACTATTCAGTAACTGCTGACTTGGATCGCTTTCTGCGACGGAAACAAAATGTTCGTAGTCACTGTCGTTTCCTCCCCACTCAGTGAGGACCGAATCCAAGACTGCGAATCGGATTCGGTCGTCTCGGCTGAGTTCAAGACTTTGTCTGCTTGAGGAGCCGTTAGGGAAGAGATTTCCGCACGACGCAAGCAGGCCGAACGCAAACGCAATGCA